>NZ_CP080443.1:614285-921428 GCF_019613955.1 Chryseobacterium sp. LJ668
TCAAATCGTTTCCCAGATCCTATTATCACCTACGGAACAGGAAGATGGTTCGCAGTAAGTTCTGATGGCGCTACAAGCTCGACTCCAACGGGAAGCAACGGAAAAGTAGGCTATTTTGTGAAAGGTAGCTCAAATTATCTATTTACCGACAATTATAATTTAACAGCCTTCAAAATGGGAAATACAGCAAAATCGGGAACTTTGAGCATCAATAACAATAGTGAAGGAAACGGAACCGTAAAAAGCGGTGAACCTGTCTTAACTTCAATAAGATACATTCCTGAATCTGACAGAATAATTTTCCTCAGAAAATTAGACGCCAATCATTTTGACACAAAAAGTGTTTATAATTGGGATAAATAAAATATTTAAAAACATTATACAGCCGGCAGAAAAAATCTCTGCCGGCTTTTTTTATAAATTACTATATTTGAAGTCTTACGACATTTAGATTTAAAATGAAAAAACTTTTACTTACACTTAGTCTTGTTGCTGTGTTTCAAAATGTAGCGGCGCAGGAAATCACTTTAGATAAAATATATTCGGGATATTACCGCGGAAAAGGTATTGCCGGAATCACGTCTATGAAAAACGGTGAAAATTATCTTGTCATCGAGCAGGGCGGAATTGCAAAATATTCTTATAAAACCTCTCAGAAGGAAGGAAATTTGGTTGACGGAAGTTTTGAAAGCTATGAATTTTCTGATGATGAGTCAAAAATTCTTCTTTTAAAAGATAGCCAACCGATTTACAGACACTCTTTTTTAGGAAAATATGACATAAAAGATTTAAAATCTGGAAAAACGACAAGCCTGAACGAAGGTAAATTTGTTCAGGAACCTAGATTTTCTCCCGACGCCACTAAGATTTCTTTCATCGTCGATAATAATTTATTCTTTCAGGATCTTAGTTCAGGAAAAATCACACAAATTACGGAGCATGGAGTAAAAAACAAAGTTTTGAACGGTCTTGCTGACTGGGTGTATGAAGAAGAATTCGGTCATGCGAGATTGTATGAATGGACGAAAAACTCTGCCGATATAGTATTTGTAAAGCTGGTAGAAACTGATGTTCCGGAAATTTACATTCCGATGTATGGGAAATCGCTGTACCCAACCGAGATGCGTTACAAATATCCGAAAGCCGGAGAAAAAAACTCTGTGGCATCGGCATATACTTATCATTTGGCAGACGGAAAAAAGACTAAAGTCAATTTAGATCAATTTAAAAACTATTACATTCCGAATGTTATTCAAACTTCAAATGCTGATGAAATTGTTTTGATCACTTCACAGAGAACTCAAAATGCTTCTGATGTTTTGAAGGTAAATACAAAAACAGGTGAAGTTACAAAACTATTTACTGAAACGGATGATAAATGGATTGATACAGACAATGTAACACTTGAATTTTTAGAAGACAACAGTTTTCTTTGGGGATCTGAGAGAGACGGAAACCGCCATCTGTATTGGTATGACAAAGATGGAAAATTGAAAAAACAGATCACGAAAGGAAATTGGGAAATAACCGATTATTATGGTTATAACCCTAAATCTAATGAGATTTACGTACAGACCACTGAAAAAGGAAGCATCAATAAGGTAGTTTCCAAAATCAATATTCAGAACGGGAAAGCACAGCTGATTTCTAATGCTGAAGGGAATAATTCGGCCAATTTCAGCAAAAATTATAATTATTTTATTGAAACTTCTTCTACCGTTTCAAAACCGTACACCTATGTTTTAAAAAACGGATCAGGGAAAACAGTGAAAGAGCTTCAGAATAATAATGACCAGCTGAAAAAACTACAGGCTGATAATTTTGTTAATAAAGAGTTCATTACAATTCCCAACGAAGCCGGAGATCAGATGAACGCATGGATTATTAAGCCAAAAAACTTTGATCCGAACAAAAAGTATCCGTTATTCATGTTCCAGTATTCTGGTCCGGGATCGCAGCAGGTTGCAAATTCCTGGGATAACGGAAACGCGCTCTGGTTTGAAATGCTGGCTCAGAAAGGATACATCGTGGCTTGTGTAGATGGGCGTGGAACAGGTTTTAAGGGAGCTAAATTTAAAAAAGTAACCTTTAAAAACTTAGGGAAATATGAAATTGAAGATCAGATTGCTGCCGCAAAATGGTTCGGAACCCAATCTTACATCGACAAAAGCAGAATCGGTATTTTCGGATGGAGTTTCGGGGGTTACATGGCAAGTTTGGCAATGACAAAAGGCGCAGATGTTTTCAAAACAGGAATTGCCGTTGCACCGGTAACCAACTGGAGATATTATGATTCTGTGTATACCGAAAGATTTTTGCTGACACCGCAGGAAAATCCGACTGGTTATGATGACAATTCGCCGACAACGTATGCCAATTTATTAAAAGGTAAATTTCTACTGATCCACGGAACTGCCGATGACAACGTACATTTCCAAAATTCGCTGGAGTTTTCTGAAGCGTTGATTCAGAACAAAAAGCAATTTGAATTTATGGCATATCCCGACAAAAACCACGGAATTTATGGCGGACAGACCAGACCTCAACTGTACCAGAAAATGACAGATTTTATTTTGGAAAATTTATAAATAAGAAATGAAAAAATATTTATACAGTATTTTTTACTAGCGCTAATTCACAAATCAAAACTTTACGGAATTTCTAAAACTGAACAATCAACTAAATCTGATATTGTTGAGGAAGTAATGTATACCAATCCTCCTCCACCAATAATAAAAAATAAATAAAATATATTTTCAACCTTTCAGAATCATCCTGAAAGGTTTTTTTATAAAATTTCAAATTAAAAAGCTATTTTTGAAAAATTTGAAATTTGAATTATGAAAACCAAACACCCAAAAGGCCTTCCGTACTTATTTTTCACAGAAATGTGGGAGCGTTTCGGCTATTATCTTATCCTCGGAATCTTTGTACTCTACATGATAGACAGCGAAAAAGGCGGTTTGGCATTTGACGATAAAAATGCAGACGATATCTTCGGAACTTTTATCGCTCTTACATATTTGACCCCTTTTTTAGGTGGTTTTTTAGCCGACAGAGTTTTGGGTTACATAAAAGCTATCTACATCGGAGGTTTCCTGATGGGATTAGGATATATAGGCGTCGGTTTGTTTAAGGAGCTTCCTCTTTTTTATGCCTCATTAGGATTAATTATCATCGGAAACGGTTTTTTCAAGCCAAGTATATCTACACTCTTAGGTAATTTATACAACGAAGAACCTTACAAAGCCAATAAAGACGCCGGTTATAACATATTTTATATGGGGATCAACATCGGGGCATTTGTCTGCAATATTATTGCGGCCTTTATGCGAAACAAATATGGTTGGGGTCCCGCTTTTATGACTGCAGGAGTCGGAATGTTTATAGGATTGCTGGTTTTTACAATCGGTAGAAGACATATTCTAAAAGCCAATATTCTAAAACCCGTACAGGAAGGTGATACCAAAATTTCTGATATTTTATTAAAGGTATTTTTACCTGCTATTATATTTGGGCTTATCGGATGGTTTATTCCGGATAATATTTTTGGAAGTGATAGCACAGACGCCTTTATTTTTGCATGTGTCCCGGTAATCTATTTCTACGTTATGCTTTACGTAAAAGCCAATGCAGAAGATAAAAAGCCAATCGGTGCCTTGCTTGCCATCTTTGCCGTAAGTTTAATGTTTTGGGCGGTTTTTAAGCAAAACGGAACTGCTTTAACACGTTGGGCAAATTATTACACAGACAGATCGGTACCTGCTCCACTGGAAAAACCTCTTGAAGCTATTTTCTTAGTCGATAAAAAAGACTTCCAGGATAAAGAAGTTTCCGTATATGATGATCAGTATCAGGTTAAAAAGGAGGATGGAAAAGCTTTAAAAGAAAATGGAAAAGATATATATTTTAGAAATATTTCCAAAGCTGAACGTACAAAACTGAATTCTGACCCTGCGCAGCAAGTCAGCCTTTACAATACAGAATTATTTCAATCTATCAATCCTGGCTGGGTCATTTTACTTACACCGGTTGTAGTTGCATTTTTTATGATGCTGCGAAGAAAAGGAAAAGAGCCAAGCACACCTTCAAAAATTGTTTTAGGGTTATTTATATCGGCTTTGTCATGTCTGGTAATGGTTGGCGCTGTATATGCCGGTCAAAACGGATGGATTAAAGTCTCCGCATTGTGGCTGGTTGCCGCGTATGGAGTAATTACAGTGGGCGAACTTTGTCTTTCACCTATGGGATTATCGTTGGTGTCAAAACTTTCACCACCAAGGTTAACAGCCTTAATGATGGGAGGTTTTTTCCTTTCAACATCCATCGGAAACAAACTTTCAGGAGTTTTAGCAAGTTTTTGGTATGATTATGATAACAAGGCCAATTTTTTTATCGTTAATTTTGGTTTATTACTTTTGGCAACGCTTTTAGGCTTATCAATTTTAAAAAGATTAAATAAAATAATGAAGGAAAAAGGAGTTAATTAATTTCTTTTTCATCCAATACAAGTAAAAGCTGTAGATTAATCTGCAGCTTTTTTGCTTAAAATAAAATTAAATCTTGTCAAAAACTCAAAAAAAACTATATTTGCTAGTCTTAACAAAAATTAACAATTAATATATGGATACAGCGGTTCAGGCGAAGACTAAACACCCTAAAGGATTATGGGTTCTATTCGGAACAGAGATGTGGGAACGTTTCAACTTTTATGGTATGAGAGCATTGCTTACCTTGTTTATGGTAAACTCCCTCCTTATAAAAGAAGCAGATGCAGCAATTATTTATGGTGGGTTTTTGGCACTTTGTTATTTAACACCACTTTTAGGAGGTTTTATTGCAGATAAGTACATTGGTAACAGAAATGCAATTTTGGTAGGTGGTACTTTGATGGCACTTGGGCAATTGCTTTTATTCTTCAGTGCTTCTACGTTTTCTGCCAATTTAGGAGGTGCTAAAACAATGATGTGGCTGGCTTTATTCATAATTATTTTCGGAAACGGTTTCTTTAAGCCGAATATTTCTTCGATGGTAGGAAGTCTTTATCCTAAACAGGAAAAATCTAAGCTTGATTCTGCTTTTACCATTTTCTACATGGGTATTAATATTGGTGCATTTCTAGGCCAATTTATTTGCCCTTACTTAGGAGATGTAAAAGATTCTGAAGGTGTCAGAGATATTTTCGCTTTTAAGTGGGGGTTTTTAGCCGCTTCTATTGCAATGCTTATAGGAACAGTAACTTTCTTTATTCTTAAAAATAAATATGTTGTAACTCCTGAAGGAAGACCAATCGGTGGATTACCTAAAAACAATACCAGCGACGATTTTGAAGAAGGAGAAACACAAACGGCAGTATTTTCCGGTAAAAATATGGGGATTGCAGCAGTGTTATTCGTTGCATTATTCTTTGTATTCAGATATATTCTGGTGAGCGAATTTGGATTTAGCTCTGTTGGGATGGGACAATTAATTAAAGGATTAATCTATCCGTTCATTTACGCTGCAGGAATCTCTTTAGCATTCTTAATCATGAGTTCTGCTGAAAACAAGGTAGAAAGACAAAGAATCTGGGTGATCTATATCGTTTCGTTCTTCATCATTTTCTTTTGGGCAGCTTTTGAGCAGGCTGGTTCATCACTAACCTTCATCGCAGATAATCAAACCGACAGGAATATCTTTGGTTGGAATATGCCGCCGTCAATGGTACAGATTTTCAACGGGTTATTCGTTGTAGTATTAGCACTACCTTTCAGTTTACTTTGGGATAAATTAAGAGCACAAGGAAAAGAGCCGGTTTCGCCGATGAAACAAGCAATGGGACTTGCATTAATTGCATTAAGTTATTTCATTATCGCATACAACGTAAAAGATTTAGGGAACACAGGCTTATTGGCTATAAAATGGCTAATGCTACTATATTTAATTCAAACAATGGGTGAGCTTTGTTTATCACCAATCGGGTTATCTTTGGTAGGAAAATTAGCTCCAAAAAGATTTGCTTCTTTATTGTACGGAGTTTTCTTTATATCAAATGCTGCGGGTTATGCTTTAGCGGGTTCATTAGGAGCAATAATTCCGGCAACGGGAGACAAATTTGTCAAAGCTGAAAAACTAGGTGTAAACCTTCAAGACGTTTTAGACAAAAAAGTAACGCTAACACCACAACAATTAGCTTTATTTGAAAAAGAACAATTACCGACTGCAAATACAACATTTGCAGGAGTAGAAATTCACAACTTGTTTGAATTCTTCATGGTATTTGTGGTACTTTGCGGAATTGCAGCTGTCATTCTTGCAATTTTATCACCGAGATTAAAGAAGATGATGAATGGCGTAAGCTAAGATCCATTTTAAAAATAATATTAAAAACCTCTGATTTTTTCAGAGGTTTTTTTATAAATTAGTGCGATGCAATGTGGCAATTTTCATATGTCGTTACAAAAATTGAAAATTCAATAATTATTCATTAATCATTACTTATGAATTTAACTTTAGAAGAAATACAGAATTTTAAAGGAAAATATCCAAAACAAATCTGGAGTCTTTTTTTTTCAGAAATGTGGGAACGTTTCTGCTTTTACGGAATGCGAGGAATGCTTGTTTTCTTCATGATCTCACAATTGAATTTTCATGAGAAGGAAGCCAATCTTCAATACGGCGCCACACAGGCTTTCGTGTATGCTTTTACATTCGTAGGCGGGCTTTTTGCCGATAAAATTTTAGGTTTCAGAAAATCGCTTTTTTGGGGTGGGTTGTTAATGATTGTTGGAAGTTTAATTTTAGCCACAGATCCACATCAGTTTTTCTTTTTGGGAATCGCATTTACCGTTGTCGGAACAGGTTTTTTTAAACCCAATATCTCTTCAATGGTTGGGCAGTTGTATAAACCTAATGATTCAAGAGCCGATGCCGGTTTTTCACTTTTTTATGCAGGAATTAATTTAGGAGCACTGTTGGGTGGTTATTTATGCATCGCAATCGGTAAAGGTGAGCTTTTCGGAGGTCTTATCTCTGAAGAATTCCGATGGAATGTTGCTTTTGGATTGGCGGCTATTGTAATGGTTATCAGTTTGATTAATTTTGTATTCACTCAGAAAAGCTTGGGAACAATTGGTTTAGAACCTGAATCAAATAAAGTGATTACAAAGAAAAATCTTACAAAATATATCGTTTCTGTTGTTCTCATTTATTTATTTTTTGCGAGAATGTTTATTAGATTTCTAGACAGTTCAGTGTTTAAAACAGACTCTCCAAAACTTATTTTGAGCTTAGTTGCTTTCACAATCGTATATGCTGCAATTTCTTATCTGATTTATTTAGGAGGAAAATTTTTAAAATATGCTGTGTATCTGATTTCTTTAGTATTTGTTCCCGTGATAATGCTAATGGTTTCTGTCCCAGAGTACACAGATTATTTTATGTGGACTGTAGGACCATTAACGTTAATTTATCTGTTTTATGAAATGTCAAAAGTAACTTCGGCCGAGCGAAGGAAACTCTGGGCAGCTTTGGTTTTTATCTTATTTTCGATTTTATTTTGGGGAATTTATGAGCAAAGCGGAGGGTCATTAAGTATTTTTGCAGCAAAAAATTTAAATAAAGACCTGTTAGGATTAGACCCGAATGGCGTCAACAATTCCGGAGGTGCATTTTTTATCATTTTCTTGGCACCAATTCTCGGATTATTATGGATTTGGATGAGCAAAAGAAAAATAGAGCCTAATACCATTATTAAGTTCGGGTTAGGATTTATTTTCCTTGGATTAGGATATTACGTGCTTTTTGCAACAAGGTTTTTTGCAGATCTACAAGGTATCACTTCGTTAAATTTCTTCACAATTGCTCTATTGGTTATTACGCTCGGAGAACTTTGCCTCTCACCTATCGGATTATCAATCATGACCAAACTTTCTACTAAAAATCTTCAGGGAATGATGATGGGAATGTGGTTTCTTGCCTCAGCGTACGGACAGTATGTTGCCGGAATTATAGGAGCAAGTTTGGTATCTGCAAAAGAAAATGCTTCCAATTATGATGCATTGTTAACATACACAGAAGGTTACAAACAATTGGCTCTGTATGCCATTATTGCAGGTGTGGTACTGATTTTGATATCTCCTTTCGTCAAGAAACTGATGCAGGAAGTAAAATAATCATCAGAAAGTTGTACAAATATCAAATTATGAAGAAAATTACCATTCTATTATTCCTTTTTTTTAGCAGCTTACATTTTGCTCAGGTACAATGGATGACCATAGAAGAAGCCATAAATGCTCAAAAAACTCAGCCTAAGAAAATACTTATCGATTTCTACGCAGACTGGTGCGGACCGTGCAAAATCATGGATAAAAAAACATACGGACATCCTGTGATTGCAGAGTTTTTAAATCAAAATTATTATGCTGTGAAATTTAATGCCGAAGAGAAAAAACAGGTAGAAGCTTTCGGTAGAACATTTTCAAACGATACTAAGGAACATAAAAAAGGCAGAAACTCATTGCACGAATTTACACAGTTTATGAATGTAGGAGCTGTTCCCAGTACTGTTTTTTTAGATGAAAGCGGAGCACCAATAACCATTTTACAAGGAGAATTATCAGCAAAAGAACTCGAGCCTTATCTTTCATTGATTTCAAATGATTTATACAAAAAAATAAAAACACGTCAGGAATGGGAAGATTTTCAGAAAAAATTCAAATCGAATATTAAAGATTAGAAATGACGATTTGCTTTGGCTAATATCTTTTAGTTTAAAAAAGAATTAGTTTTCAAATAAAATCTGCTCAATCTGAATAATCTGCGAGAATAATAAAACAATCTCTAAAGCTTTCAAATCTGAAAGCTTTTTTTATTTCCAAATTTTCCCGAAATTCGTGCCTTTCTTATCTATTGACTTTAGAAACTTCCATAGAATACGTCAAAGGAATTGGTCCTGAACGAGCCAAACTCATCAAAAATGTGTTGGGGATTTCCACTGTGGAAGACCTTCTGCACTTCTACCCTATTCGCTATATCGATAAAAATAAGCTATATAAAATCGGAAGCCTTCAGGAAAGCAATCTTGAAATTCAGCTGAAAGGGAAAATTTCTAACGTTCAAGAGATTCATAACGGGAAAATAAAAAGACTGACTGCTAAATTCAATGATGACACAGGAAGTATGGATCTTGTTTGGTTTCAATACTCAAAATGGCTGAAAGAGCAGCTTCCGATGAATCGCGAAGTTTTTGTTTTCGGAAAGATCAATGCGTTCAACAATCAATTCTCGATGCCGCACCCGGAAATTGAAATTGATGAGAACAAAGAAAAAGACAATCGCTTACGCCCCATTTATCCAAGTTCTGAAAAGCTGGTCAAAAGAGGCCTGAATCAGAAATTTTTTCAGGTAATTCTGCGGAATATCTGTAAAGAAATTCCTAATTTAATTCATGAAAATCTCCCCGAATACATCATCAAATCGATGAAATTTTTATCGAGACAACAGACTTATTTAAATATTCATTTCCCTGCAAATTTTGCGTATTTTGAGAAAGCGAATCTTAGATTAAAATTTGAAGAATCATTCTTTTTTCAGCTGGGTTTTGGTTTAAAAAAAATGCATCATAAAGCCAAATCAAACGGAAATCCGTTCCCGATTGTGGGCGATTATTTTACAGGATTTTATGAAAATCACATGCCTTTTGAACTTACCAATGCACAAAAAAGAGTTTTAAAGGAAATCAGATCAGATATGAAAAAGCCTATTCAGATGAACCGCCTTTTGCAGGGTGATGTAGGTTCAGGCAAAACCATGGTCGCTTTGCTGACAATGCTGATTGCTTTGGATAATGGCTTTCAAAGCTGTTTGATGGCTCCTACAGAAATTCTTGCCCAGCAACATTACAACGGAATTAAAGATTTACTGAAAGACACCCCTATTAAAGTCAGTATTCTTACCGGTTCTGTAAAAGCTTCTGCACGAAAAATCATTCACGAGGAACTGGAAAACGGTAAACTTTCAATTCTGGTGGGGACTCATGCCGTTTTGGAAGATAAGGTAAAATTTAAAAATCTCGGTTTAGCGATTATCGATGAACAGCATCGATTTGGTGTTGCGCAGCGGGCAAAACTTTGGGCGAAGAATAAAATCCCGCCTCATATTTTAGTAATGACCGCAACTCCTATTCCAAGAACTTTAGCAATGAGTTTTTACTCTGATCTTGATGTTTCGGTAATCGATGAAATGCCCGTTGGAAGAAAACCCATTATCACCGCTCATAGAAGGGAAAAAGATCGAACTTTTGTCTATAATTTCTGTCGTGATGAGATCAAAAAAGGAAGACAGATTTACTTTGTTTATCCTTTGATTGAAGAATCTGAAACATTAGATTATAAAAATTTAATGGAAGGCCTGGAACATGTAATGCAGTCTTTTTCTGAGTACAATGTTGCCATGCTCCACGGCCGTATGAAACCTGATGAGAAAGATATTGCAATGAATTATTTTGCTTCCGGGAAAGCTGAAATTATGGTTGCAACAACAGTAATTGAGGTTGGTGTCAATGTTCCAAATGCATCTGTTATGGTGATTGAAAGTGCGGAAAGATTCGGTCTATCACAGCTTCATCAGTTGCGTGGCCGCGTGGGAAGAGGTGCCGAACAGAGCTATTGTATTCTGATGACTTCCGACAAATTATCCACAGAAAGCCGAACCAGAATTAGAACGATGACCGAAACCAATGACGGCTTTAAAATTTCTGAGGTTGATATGCAGTTGCGCGGTCCGGGAGATATTTTGGGAACCCAGCAAAGTGGTGTCATTGATTTCAAAAAACTGGATTTGGTCAATGATTCAGAGATTATCAAAAATACCAAAAATATGGTTGAAAAGATTCTTGAAGCAGATCCTTTGCTTGCAAGAATTGATCATCAGCTGATTAAAAATTATTATTTGCAGTATTATAAGGGAAAAAATAAGTGGAGTAAGATTTCTTAATTTTTTTTAATCTAAAACTACTCAGTTCAACGCTTGAAGGATCTATTTATAAAAAAATCTCCATCAAATAATCATCCATCACAAAGTCATTTCCGATGTCAAAAACACCTTCATCATAGATTTTATAGCCTTGAGACTCGTAAAATTTTTTTGCTGAATTATATTTGTTAACATTTAAAATAATTCTGGCATCTCCACTTTCTTTTACTCTTTCATTTAAAAAATTCAAAGTTTTTTTTCCTAAGCCTTTTCCTTTGCTTTCCGGAACTAAATAAATCCGGTGTAATTTGGTTGTTTGATTTTCGTAATGATTTTCGTAGCCTAAAAATCCGTCATAAGAATTTGATTTTTCATCAAAAACCAAAAAATAATAGTAATTAGGATTTTTTAAATGTTCAGAAATTTCAGCTTTTGAATACATTGTATCCAACATGTATTTCATTTGCTCTTCGGAAAGGATTTCTGCGTAAGCATTTCTCCAGGATCTTTTTGCCAAATCCTGAATCACAGGTATATCTTCTTCTGTTGCTTTAATTAGTTTCATATCTTTTGATTAAAAAAAGTGAAAAACCATTGGCTTTCCACTTCACTAATAATTATCTCTAAGTATTAAATTTTCTCCATTTCAGCTTTTATTTTTCCATAAAGCCCTTCTGAAGCCGGAACTAATGGAAGTCTCAGATAATTTTTGATCAATCCTTTTTCTGATAAAATTACTTTAATCCCACAAGGATTCCCTTCTGCAAAAATCAATCTTGTGATCTCAACTAATTTATTATGAATTTTATATGCTTCATCCACTTTTTTATCAAAAGCTAACTGAACCATCGTAGAAAATTCTTTCGGGTAACCTTGTCCGATCACAGAAATTACTCCATCTCCACCGGCTAACGTTACAGGAAGCGTAAACTCATCATCACCTGAAACTATAGAAAATCCTTCCGGCTTTTTTCTCAAAATATCAAAATACTGAAGAATATTAGGCGAAGCTTCTTTAATTAAAAACAAATTTGGAAACTCTTTTGCCAAACGAAGTGTTGTTTCAGCCTCAACATTTTGTCCCGTCCTTGAAGGTACGTTATAAATAATGATATTTTTTCCGGTAGAAGCCAAAGCTTTATAATGCTGGTAGAGCCCTTCCTGATTTGGTTTATTATAGTAAGGAGATACTGATAAAACTGCTGCGAACGCAGATAAATCGGTTTCTTCGATTTGCTTTTTGACTTCAAGAGTATTGTTTCCTCCAATGCCTAAAACGAGCGGAAGACGTTTATCATTGACTTTAATGATGTGCTCTACGATCTGTTTCTTCTCATCGGAAGAAAGTGTAGCAGCTTCCGCTGTAGTTCCCAATACCACCAAGTAGTTGGTCCCGTTTTCGATATTATATTCAACAAGTTTTGTCAAACTTTCGAAATCTACGGATAAATCTTCATTAAAGGGCGTTACCAAAGCAACACCTACTCCTTTTAAAATGCTCATCTTCTTGAATTATTTTCCCCAAATTTAATAATTTCATACAAGAATTTACAATATTTAATCCTGTTTTATTATACATATAATTATATTTGCATATACTAAAGAAATTATGCAAAATAAATTCTTACTGCTAGGAATTGCCCTTTTATCACTCACCGCCTGCAAAACGACATTGCTGCAGGTTACCAATGTACAGACGCAGAAGAATATTTCTATAAATCAAGATCTGAAGGACGATGAAAATCTTGCTCAATTTATCGAGCCATATACCTTAAAACTCAATAAAGAGATGAACCAAAAGATCTCACATACCAATGTAGATCTTACAAAAGAAGGAGATAACAGTAATCTGGGTAATCTTTTGGCAGATTATACTTTTGACGGAGCTGATGTTTGGGCCAAAGCAAATCTTAACAAAAATATTGATGCAGCGTTGATCAACATTGGCGGAATCCGTACGACGATCGGGAAAGGCGACATCCTCCGAAAAAATGTTTTTGAAGTCATGCCGTTTGAAAATGAAGTGATTATTGTAAAAATGAAAGGAGCTGACCTTCAGGGATTATTTGATTATTATGCAAAAAACCAAGTCAACAATCCTGTTTCGCATTTATATATTGAAACCAATAACGGAAAGCTAAACAAAGGTTTGATTAATGGAAATCAAGTAAATCCTTCACAGGATTATTATATTGCGACATCAGATTACCTGGCTTTAGGTGGCGATAATATGAGGTTTTTTGCTAAAGGCGAATCAATTCCTACAGGTATAAAACTGAGAGATTTGTTCATCGATTATTTTAAGAGAGATCAGCAGATCAGTCCTAAAGAAGAAATTCGTCTAAATTTTATCGGGAAGAAATAATGGATAGAAAAAGTTTTTTAAAAACGATAACCGGAGGAACTTTAGCAATGACTTTAGCTCCTAATCTGGTAATGGCAGAAGAATTAAATGTAAGCATTTCTAAATCATCCAATAAACTAACGATTCTTCATACCAACGATCAGCACAGCAGAATTGAACCTTTTGATGAAAGCTATACTAAAAACCCGAATCAGGGAGGTTTTGCAAGAAGAGCGACTTTAATTCAAAAAATAAGAAGTGAAGAAAACAATCTTTTATTGCTCGATTCGGGAGATATTTTTCAGGGCACACCTTATTTTAATTTTTTCGGAGGCGAATTAGAGTTTAAGCTCATGTCGATGATGAAATATGATGCTTCCACGATGGGAAATCACGATTTTGATAATGGTTTAGATGGGTTTTTAAAAGTTTTGCCTAATGCGCAATTTCCTTTTATCTGCTCAAACTATGATTTTAAAAACACTATTTTAGACGGAAAAACTTCTCAATATAAAATTTTCAGCAAAAACGGAATCAAAGTCGGAATTTTTGGTGTTGGCATTCAGCTAGACGGTTTGGTAGGTAAAAAACAATATGCCGAGACGGTTTGGTCAGATCCTATTGATGTTGCTCAGCATTATTCTGATTTCCTGAAAAAAGAAAAAAAATGTGATCTAGTCATTTGTCTTTCACATATCGGATATGATTACAAAGACAGCCCGGAAAAAATAAATGATAAGATTTTAGCTTCCAAAACAGAAAATATTGACTTAATTTTGGGAGGTCACACTCATACATTTTTACCGGAACCTCAAATTTTTAAAAATAGACAGGGGAAAAATGTTTTGGTAAACCAGGTTGGCTGGGCAGGTCTTCTCTTAGGGAGAATAGATTTCTTTTTTGATAAAAATAAAAACGTACAACAGATTTCCTGGAAAAATCAGGCAATTGACAGCAACATAATAGCATAATATGAATCGTCTTTTTTGGAAACAGCATGATAAAAAATTCCGCGATTGCATATGAACTTAAAAAATGTAATTCTACATATGAAAAAATTTTCTATAATTTCTCTTGGTGTCTTAGCATCTTTCCCGATGGTGAATGCTCAAAATATTGCATCCAAAAAATGGGCAGATCTATTTTCTTACAATAATGTATTGGCAATAAAAGAAGATAATGGAAAAATCATTGCTGCAACAGAAAACGGAATTTTTCATTATACCATTTCAACAGGAGAAATTTCAAAAATTTCCAAGGCAAACGGGCTTCATGAAGTGAAAATATCAGCTTTTGATTATAATCCACAGACAAAAATAGGTCTTGTCGGCTATCAAAACGGTTCTTTAGATGTCATTACTCCACAAGGGATCACTTACGTTGTAGACATTCCGATTGCTACAGGATATAATGCTAGTAAAAAAATCAATCATATCTCTATTACCGGTGACAGGGCGGTTGTTTCTGTCGGGTATGGAGTTTCTATTTTTGATTTAAAGAAAAAAGAATTCGGAGATTCAGCATTTTTCGTTACGGGAGGTGTCTATCAGGCAAGTAACGAGGCTACTATCAAGGATAATAAAGTATTTTCCGTAACCAATACGGGATTAAAAACCCACGAACTGAATACTACATTCCCTGTGTTTTCTACCTGGGCTACCGAACTTCCTGGGAATTTTACGGATATAGACTCTGAAAATGCAATTGCTTTTTCCTCATCAACAGCTACCTATATTTACAATAATGGCGTTTCTACTCCTTTAGCTCAAACTTTTGGAAATGTGAGCGATGTTGTAGTAAATGCTGACAATATTATCGTTACAGATGCCAGCAGAATTTACAGCTACGGTATAAACGGAACTTTTGCAGGCTCTGTTACTGTAGGTGAAGAATGTAATACTGCAACAAAAGTAGGAGCAAAAATATACTGCGGAACTATTTTATCAGGTCTGAAAAGTGAAGACAATATCGTATTTAAACCCGATGGGCCACATTTTAATTACTCTTACAAGATCAGATTATTTAATGACAATCAGCTTTTGGTCTCTTCGGGAGGCAGAGAAGGCGGCTTTAATACCGGCTTATTTAATCCAAAAAATCCTGGATTCTACTATTTTAATGGAACAGAATGGATTTATTCTTCTTATTTTAAAAGCAACACTACTAGATTTAATATTCTAGATGCTATTGCAGACCCGGTGAATGCAAATGAATTTTTCTTTACTAATTACAATAATGCACCAGGTCATGGTATTTATAAAATGAAATATAATGCAGGAAGTAAAGATTTTGAATTTGTAAAAAAATATGGCTTAGATGCAATTGATCCTTCCCTGCCTTTAAATGACTATTTAAACAGACCTGTAGGTTTCGCGGTTGATGACCAGAACAATCTTTTTGCGAGCTTGGCATTTGCCGGTAGCAATGGGGCGACACCGGCATTCGCATATTACGATAGAGCAACTGATGGTTTTCTGATTAAATACGTCACCGGGCTTACGAGTAACGGAGCACAACAGCTAGTCTACCATGAGAATAAATTTTGGACACCGCTTCCCAGATCGAATAATTTTTTAGTGTACGATACTAAAAAAAGTCAGAGCATCACTGATGATACTTTTACAATTTTGTCAGAAAACAACGGACTGCCGCCGGGTTCTGGAGGAAGCCTTTCAGTAGCTTTTGACAAATCTAATGATGCCTGGATAGGTACAGATGCCGGACTCAGAATTCTAACCAATGCAGCGGCTGAAATAGATAATGATCCCACATTAGAACCAATCGTGATCGAACAAAGCGGTCTCGCTGAAGAACTGTTTAGAGATTCGCAGGTGTTACAGATTGAAGTTGACGGTGGAAATCAAAAATGGGTTTCTATCGATGGTGGCGGTGTGTATTATCTATCCGCATCAGGTGAGCAGGTTATCAAGAGATTTACAAAAGAAAATTCGCCTCTTCCTACAAACACTGTAACTGATATTAAAGTCGATAAAAAAACCGGAAAAGTGTATTTCGTGACATATGACGGAATTGTGACCTATCAAGGTGATGTTGCAGATGTTACTTCAGACTTCGGAAATGTTTTGGTTTATCCAAATCCTGTGGTTTATGCTCAATTTAAAGGCAATGTGACCATCAGAGGTTTGGCAGAAAAAACCAACATAAGAATTACAGATGCCGCAGGTAATATTGTACATTCTGCCGTTGCAAGATCAGGATATTACGAATGGGATCTGAATAATCAAAAAGGAAAACGAGTGGCATCAGGAATTTATTTTGTACTGATGACCAACGAAGACGGAAGTGATAAAGCAACTGCAAAAATAGCTGTTGTTAATTAATGAATTCACAAACCGGATTTCTGCTTTCATTTATAAAATATGGTGAAAATGATGCAATTCTGCATTGTTTTACAGAAGAAGAGGGCTATCATACTTATTTTCTCAGAGGAATTTACACCAAGAAAAATAAGAAGAAAGCCTTTCTTTTGCCTTTAAATAAACTAAATTTTTCAGTTCGCGCAGGTAAAAGTGGCAGCATGCAGACGGTTTCGAGTTTTGAGATGCTTAATTTGCACGATATATATACAGACATTAAAGCAAATACTGTGGTGTTTTTTATTTCAGATTTTTTAAATCAAATTTTAAGAAATGACAATAAAAATCTGGAAGTTTTTCACAGCATAGATGAGTTTATTGATCAGCTTGGGGCCAAAAACTATCAGTCTCATCTTATCTTTTTGATCAAAATTTTAAAAATTCAGGGTGTTGCACCACTATTAGGTAAAGGAGATTTTCTTGATCCGGAAACAGGAACTTTCATTCAGTCTTCAACGCATCCTATTTTCGACAGTGAAAATTCTTTATTTTGGAAAAGTATTATTTCATCTCAAGATCCATATGGGATAAAGATCCCATCGCCAAAAAGAAAGAATTTCTTAGATAGTATTCTGGTATATTATCATTATCACATTTCAGATTTTAGAACTCCGAATTCTTTAGAGATTATCCAGCAGATTTTTGAATAGATAATCAATTATCCTCCATCTGCAAAACTTTCAAGGCTCGTCATTCCGCCATCCACGAATATGCTTGCCCCGGAAATATAATCTGCCAAATCACTTGCTAAAAATGCAGCAAGATTACCGATATCTTGCGGCTGACCAATTCTATTGTAAGGAATAAGTTCGAGTAAAGAATTCAAAGCATCTTTGGTTTCCCAGGCCGATTTGTTGATGGGTGTCTGAATTGCTCCCGGACCAATTGAATTTACACGAATCTTAGCCGGTCCATACTCCTGTGCTAAAGTCTGCATCAGCATTTTAATCGCTCCTTTACTCGCTGCATAATTCGCATGACCAGCCCAGGGAATAACCTCGTGGACTGAACTGATGTGAATGATTTTTCCGCAGGCAATGGAACGTGAAGTGTCAATTCCGCGTCTCAGGAATTCTTTGATGGCTTCTCTGGAGCATAGAAAGTGGCCGGTCAAATTGACACCCATTACTGCATTCCAGTCTTCAAGGGTCATTTCAGTAAATTTTGCATCTTTTTGAATTCCTGCATTGTTAATTAAAATATCAACCGTCCCGTATTCTGCGATGACATCCATAAACATTTTCACCACCTCATCTTCTTTGGAGACATCACACTGATAAGTTATTCCGTTTCCGCCGGCTTCGGTGATTTCTTTTAAAACTTTTTGAGCGCTTTCTAAAGATTTTTCTGACGAATGATTGATCACTACTGCGGCTCCGGCCTCTGCTAGGGATTTGGCAATTCCTGTTCCGATTCCGCTGGAAGCACCTGTAATGATAGCAACCTGATTTTGAAGTGATATTTGCATATTTATGATTTGAAATGTTCACATTTTACTGAAAGTATCACGCCAAAGTAGGAGTTTTATTCTTAAAAATTTTTAAATTTTTTTAGACATTAAAAATTGTGGCCCGTTTATTCCTTCTCTCATTTTACCGCCATACAGATATCCTGTTATAAGATAAAGATCAAATGCCTGAGTATTTTTTTCATTCACTGCCAAAACTATTTCGTTGCATTCTGTAAAATGTTCTTTTATAAAGTGGTCAACCTCAATCATGGCTTGTCTACCGATTCCTTTACCCTGAAAATCAGGATTAACAGATAGCGAACGGAGTAAAACAGAATCCGGATTTTCTGTAAGATCAAATTTATCTTCACCAAAATCAATCACGAAAAATCCGGCAATTTTTTCTTCATAAAAAATTGTAATAGGATACGCAAAAAAATCTTCGTGTTGATTTCTCTCTTCAATCTTTTTTAGAGCTTGTTTCGCTGTAGCTGTAAACCGCGACTGAATATCGTCTAAAACATAATCAAGCTCAGCCAAATGTTCTGGTTCGTAAAATTTTAAACTTGTCATATCAATATTAATGGTGGTAAATATCTTCGTACATTACGCCGGCCCGTATTTCAACGGCTAATTTATTCTCCCCCGGAACAATTGGGCAGCTGTAATTATGTGCATTGTAAGCACAAAAAGGCTGATACGACTGATTAAAATCTAAAATAATGGTATCGCCTTCCGGAATCGTAAGATCAATATACTTTCCGCCGCCGTAGGTTTCTTTATTGTTGGTTTCGTCCCGAAAAGGAAGAAAAAGATGATCTTTATATTTTTCCATCTTCATTAAATCTAAACTTTGATAGATCTTCAAAGCGTGCATTTTTCCATTTAACGTAAAAGTTGCTGTACCAAACTCCTGATATGATTTTGATTTTCCCGACGATGTTGGCAGATCAAAAGGCTGTGGATTTTCGGTTTTGGTAAATTTTGCGGTGACTCTGTACTTTAAATCAATCGGAAAGAAAGGATGATATTTGAATTTAGCAAAATTATCATCTCGTAGGGGTGTTTCTTTTGGATCTAAATATTCTCTATTTAAGTCTGACTGAAACTTTTTGATTTCCTGAATTTCCTTAGAAATGTGTTTATTTTTCTGAGAAAACATAAAGATCGGAAACAGTAATAGTAAAAATAAGATGGGCTTTTTCATTTAATCTTCTGATATTTTAATTCTGTAAATATCTGATCCGTTTCTTTTAATTGATTTCACAAAAAATCCTCCTTCTTCGGGAATAATTTCTTTAAAATCGAAACTTGTACAATCTTTGGGAAGCCCTGAAAAGATTAAAGTAAACCAAAAATCTCTCATAAATGGAACCGCTGTCCAGTTTGGGTAAATCGTAATATTTTCTGCATGAATCAATTTACTTTTATGGCTTGAATCGTTGTCTACAAGGTAAGTCGTATTCCATATTCGGATGAGATTTCCCAAAAATGGAGATGCCGGAAAACAACAATGTACAATCACCTGTTTCTCTTCTTCAATTTTGGTCTGAAGAGATTCTAGCAATTCTTTTGCAATAATGGGTTTTACCAAGACTTCTTCCATAGTTGATGGATAAGTGAGAAATTGGTAATAAGTAATATCAAATTATTCAGGTTGAACATTACTTATACCGATTACTCATATTTTAATGTTTAAGTTCTAATTTTTCTTTGCTGTATGCTCTTATTTTTTCGGTAAGCTCGCGGTTATCAGCCAATTTTTGTCCGTAAGACGGAATCATTTCAAGTAATTTTGCTTTCCATTCACCGTTCAGCTTTTCAGGGAAACATTTTTCCAATACATTCAACATCGCAAAAACGGCTGTTGAAGCTCCGGGTGAAGCGCCCAGTAATGAAGCAATTGTTCCCTGCTTATTGACGACAACTTCAGTCCCGAATTCCAGCCTGCCACCGAGTTCTTCATCTTTTTTGATGACTTGTACACGTTGTCCGGCAACTTTCAGTTCCCAGTCTTCTTCTTTGGCATCTTTTATAAATTCTCTTAAATGCTGAATTCTTTGAGCTTTGGTCATAGCAACCTGCTGTACCAGATATTTTGTAAGCGGAATATTATGCCACCAAGCTCCAAAAAGCGACCTTATATTTTTTGAATTCACACTTGCAGGAAGATCGAGATAATTTCCTTCTTTTAAAAATTTTGTTGAAAATCCTGCAAACGGCCCAAATAACAGTGCTTTTTGGCCATCAATAATTCTCAAATCCAAATGCGGAACCGACATGGGCGGCGCATCTACCGTTGCCTGTGTGTAGACCTTTGCCTGATGCTGATTGACCAGCTCAGGATTATGTGTAACCAGCCATTCTCCGGAAACCGGAAAACCGCCATAGCCTTCACTTTCTTTAATATCTGAACTTTCTAACAGTGGCAAAGCATAACCTCCCGCACCGATAAAAACAAAATCTGCAACGACTTCCTGCTTATGACTGTGAATTCTGTCTTTCACCTTCATTTCCCATTTTCCATCTTCTCTCGGATCGATATCTTTTACTTCGTGGTAAAGGAAAACTTCGACATTAGAATCTTCGAGCAAATGTCTTCCCATCTTTCGGGTCAAGCTTCCAAAGTTAACATCTGTGCCCAAATCCATTTTTGTTGCGGCAAGAACTTCAGTTTCATTTCTTTTACTCATCACTAAAGGAATCCATTCTCTCAACTGATCGTGATCGGTAGAAAATTCCATTGCGGAAAACAAGGGCGAATCTTTCATCGCTTCGTGTCGTTTTTTAAGATATTCAGCATCTTTTTCACCGAAAACCAGACTCATATGTGCGCAGGAATTTATAAAATCTGTGGGCGTTGAAACATATTTTTTATCTACTAAATATGACCAGAACTGTTTTGAAATTTCAAACTGCTCTGCAATTTTTTCTGCTTTCGAAATATCGATCGTTCCGTCTTCGTTTTCAGGGGTATAATTCAGTTCACAAAATGCTGAATGTCCGGTTCCTGCGTTATTCCATGCGGCTGTACTTTCTTTTGCAAACCTTCCGAGTCTTTCGAAAATGGCAATATTCAAACCGGGATCAAACTCGTGGAGTAAAGTGGCTAATGTGGCGCTCATAATTCCGCCGCCTATTAAAACAACATCGTATTTTGGTTTTGGTGTTCTCCTTAAGATTGTATTTGGCATACCACTAAATTTACTACGAATTTCGTGAAAAGTTTCTTATTAAATGGATGTTTAATGATTTTTAACACCGCGAATTTGAATTAAAATTTTAGAATTTCTTTTTTCGCAGATTGAGCGGATTTCGCGCATTTTTTAATTAAACCTGTAAAAAGAAAATTATTGAATATCGATTATTTTGTGATAATGCTTGATCTCGCAAAGTCAAACAAAGAATTTTAAATCTTTTCCGTAATAAGTTATACAAAGGCGTCAACTTACATAAACAAATACAAGATATTTTCAATTACAGATTGCAGTCAATCATCAAATTATATGCATATTTGCGCCAGAGGTGCAAAAATTCCATTTGGTTTTCTCTTCGCCGGATTTTAATGCTGCAGCCCGACTTGAACGGAGCTCTTTTTGCCGGAGCGAAGCGGAGGCAAAAAAGCGGGAGTGGAAGGCGGAAAAGCTGCCAAAAAAAAACATCAGCAATGAATACTGATGTTCTGTTTTGATTTCTCAAATATTATTAATTTAATTTTGCAGTCAGTTTTTTAAACTGTTTTTCAGCGTTTTTACCTTCATATAAAATCGCATAAATGGTATCAATAATAGGAAGCTCAAGATTTTTTTGTCTCGCTGTTTTGTAAATTGAGTCAGCAGCATAGTATCCTTCTGCAACCATATTCATTGACTGGATCGCTGATTTTACCGTGTATCCTTTACCTATCAAATTTCCTAAGTTTCTGTTTCTTGAGAATAATGAATAAGCGGTTACGAGTAAATCTCCCAGATATGCACTTTCGTTAACATCTCTTGGAGCTTCATAGATCGCCTCAAGAAAAGTTTCCATCTCGCGGATTGCGTTGGATACAAAAACTGCTGTAAAGTTATCTCCGTAACCTAAACCGCTTGCAATACCTGCTCCAATAGCGAAAATATTTTTCAAAATCGCACTATATTCATTTCCTAAGATATCTTTACTCGAATTGACTTTTATAAACTCTGAATTGAAAATCGCGACCAGTTTTTCAGAAGTTTCGTCTTCGACAGTAGCGACAGTGAGATAAGAAAGTCTTTCCATCGCGACCTCTTCTGCATGACAAGGCCCTGCAATAACAGCTTGATTTCTAAAACCGATCTGAAATTCTTCTTTCAGGTAATGCGCAACAACATCATTCACTTTAGGAATAATTCCTTTAATTGCAGAAACAAAAATTTTGTCTTTGTACTCACAAGTCATTTTATCCATAGTATCTGACAAATAAATGGATGGAGTTGCCAAAACCACTACATCACATGCAGAAACCAGCTCATTAATATCGGTGGTCAGCTTTAAATTTTTAAGATTAAAATTAACTGCCGTAAGATAAGTTGGGTTATGACCACGAAGCTCGATTGCGCCTTTTACAAATTCACTTCTTACACACCAATGCACGGTTTTACAGTTTTCCACAAGCATCTTCACAATCGCTGTTGCAAAACTTCCGCTGCCGACAACTCCTACAGAAATATCTTTATTCGCCTTTTTTGAGTTTGCAGATTCTGAAATTGTTTTCTTTTTCGCCATAATTCAAAAGTGAACTGCAAATATATTAAAACAAAGAATAACCCTACTTTATAAATCAGATAAACCTTATTTTTTCAAAAATTTAACATCTTTATGCAATTAAAGATCTAAAAATCCGTTACATGTAAATTATGATTAATTTAAATTAAAGATAATTTCAAAATTAATTTTTATTTAAATTTGCACCCTTAAAACGGTTTTTAAATTCTAAGAAAGAGAAATGAAGAAATTTTTAAGAAGCAAAAAGAAAGTAAACTTACTGATTGGAGGACTTTTACTGATCGTTTTTGCACAAAGTATTTTTATCGCTAATTTATTTTCAAAGAAAGACGATAAAAATTATGAAGTGAATCTGGTAAAAATAAACACCGAAAAAGACAGCGTAGATTACCTGAAAATGAAGACTGATCTTAGTCTAGTAGATCAAACGGTAGAACAGCTGAATTCATTTTTAAAATCTAAAGATATTAAGAACGAAAAACTAATGGTTCTTGATAACGACAGCATTTCCAACTCTATTTATCTAGCTAAGCAATCAAACAGATACAGTCAATATCTGATGGATCTGCAGAAAAAACTGACACAAGTGCCATTGGGAATGCCGACAGAGGGTTATATTTCATCCAATTTCGGGATTAGAAAAAATCCGATTCCTTTCAAAACCGTGTATGCATCTGTAAAAACCACAGCAGAACCGAAAGCTGCAATAGCTGTTGAAGCTGTCCCAAAAGCTGAAGTGAAGGCAGTGCCCGTAGAAAAAATCATTGAATTAACAGACAGCTACGGAAATAAACGTGAAGTAAAAGTGATGGTTACGCCAAAAGCGAAAAGCGAAACGGTAGCTTCTGTACCAGCAGTTTCTTCAAATAAAGCTGCTGCTTCAACCGCTGCAAAAGTTCCTGCTGAGAAAAACAATCCACCTGCTGAAGCTGATCAAATGCAATATCATAAAGGTCTTGATATTGCAGTTCCTTTCGGTTCAAATGTTATTGCAACTGCTGCAGGAACCGTCATTTTCTCCGGACAGAAAGGTGGTTATGGAAACTGCGTTATCGTTTCTCATGGAAATGGTTTAGCAACACTATACGGACATTTATCTCAATTGGTTGCAAAAACAAATGATAAGGTAAAAGTAGGACAAGTGATTGCTAAATCAGGAAACTCCGGCCGTTCTACAGGACCTCACTTGCATTATGAAGTACACAAAAACAATACTCCGGTGAATCCAAAGTTGTTTATGAATTTATAAGAATTTGATCTCAAAAAATAGTTTCGGCGGCACCTTTGGTGCCGCCGAAACTATATAAATCAAGAAAATTAATAAGCCGCAGTAAAACGTTCACGAATGTGATTATTCTGTTCCAATTCATCAACCAAAGCTACTGCAACATCTTCTACAGACAAAATACTCCTTCCGTTTTCATCAAATACCGGCGACTCTAATGAGGTCCTGTACTTACCGGTTCTGATTCCTGCTGTTCCGGGGTGCATCTCGATTGCGGGGCTGAAAAACGTCCAGTCCAAAATATTGTTTTGTTTGATTATACTTAAATAATCTCTTGCAGCACTTGCCCCCGGCTTGATATCTGCGGGGAAATCCGGACCGTCAACCAATTGATTCCCGTCAATAAACAAACTTCCCGCACCTCCAACAGTGATAAATCTTTTAACCCTGGATTTTTCAACTGCTCTTTCAATATTTTTACTTCCGTTTAAAAAATCGTTGTAAAGATTCGGGTTCGTCCAGCCTGCATTAAAGGTACTGATAATTGCGTCATTTCCTTTTAAGCCTTCAGCAAGATCATCGATGTTATTAACATCAATACTTTTTGCGGTTACATTGTCCTTCAGCTCCACTTTTGAAGCATCTCTGACGATAGCCTCTACGGCATACCCTCTATTTATGAGCTCTTTTACAACTTGGGTTCCCACAAATCCTGTGGCTCCGATAACTGCTACTTTTTTGTTCATATTTTTTTTATTTAAGTAATTGTAATAATTATTGTTACATTTTTTATTAAAAAATTTTATTAAAACTGGTCTGTAAATTCCTGAAGAGATTTGTCTCCAAGAAAATCTTTCACTAATGCATCCGTTTGATCAAAAAGAATGGAAAGATGGCTGTTGATCTCCTTTCCTACCGGACAGGCAGGATTGGGATTTTGATTTTTTCTGCCTAAAACTTCATTGTTTTTTACGGCAGCATAGATTTCGGAAATTTTAATTTCTTCGGCGTTTTTTGAAAGTCTCGTTCCGCCATCTTTTCCTAGTTTGCTTGTTATCAAACCCGCTTGGCGTAATTCACCCAATTCTCTACGTACAATCACAGGATTTACATTGATACTACCCGCGATCCAGTCCGAAGTCAGCCATTCCTGCGGAACTTTTGCCAGTAACGTCATAATATGTATTGCTGTTGCAAATCTTGTATTGCTCATAATTATAAGGCAAAGATAAACAAAATTTAATTGTAACAAAATTAATTACAATTAAAAAAAGATCATTATAATTCATTTCATGAGATTATTAGAGAATTTAGTTTTCTAATTTATATGAATCATCTTTATCGATGATCGTAACTAAGAACGTCACTCATGATCCACTTTCCGTCATTCTTCGTCCAGACGGTGGTAAACTTTGCCTTACCTCCTAAAACATCATCTTTACCTTTTTCGCGAATATAAAACTGATGTTCTCCCGACTGTATGGCACCATACAATTTACCGTTATTGTACAAAGGGAATACTTCCAGACTGCTTTCAATCACCTTACGAATTGGCTTTTGATTAGGATTTGAACAAAGATTTTGTTTTGTTCTTTCTAAAAATAATTTCTTATCCTGAAAACCCCCGTTGTCGTGATAGAATTTCAGATTGTTATCAACTGTTTTTTCCAGATACGCCATGTCGCAATTATTAAAACCCCTTTCAAAGAAAAGACTGTCCTGTTCTTTTAATTCTAAAAATAATGGTGAATTTTTTGCAACTTGAGCATGAAGATTTACGATAATTACTGAAAATATAAAAATGCTGATGTTGAGTCTCTTGATCATAGATTAATTTTTTGACAAAGATTCAGAACTTTCAGAATTCATTCAAAAAAAAGACCCGACAAAGACCCGACAATTGAATGTCAGAATTATATCATGCTGAAATTCAGCTTATAATAAAGGACTTGTTTCCTATCAATTTCATATGCATTCTTCAAAATAATGCATACATTTGAAAGTACCAATAAAATCATGGTAATCATTACCGAGGGAGATCCCAGTTTTAAGATTGCAACAATCATAAAAATGATCGGTGAAATGATGGCTACAAAGATTTGTAGAGAAACAATTTGCTTTACAATTTGAGATTTCTCTTTTGTAAAAAGCATGATCAGTAAAGGAGGTAAAAAATTGGCAACCGGAAACCATGCAAAAGGAAGGGAAGAAAGATTTATTATTTTAACTAAACCCGCATTGAAAACCTCATTTTTCTCGACCGCTACTATTGTTTCTTCAATTCTGATTTCTTCTTTTGAAATTTCTTCAATAAATAAATCTTTTTGTGAAATATTGAGAGTCGCGGCCAAAGTTTTCAATGTATAACCTTTCGGTTCTGTCCCGGCTTCGATTCTTTGAATGGTTCTTACAGAAATACCTTACATTTCAGCCAATTCTTCCTGAGTGATATTTTTTTCTTCTCTGATTTTCTTTAATTGCGCCATTTGCAAAAATTTACAAAACAAATTTACAGATTCAAACTGTTGATTTAAATAAAAAATTACCCGTAAAACAGGTAATTTAATTTGAATAGATGGGTCAAAATTATTTAATATCCAACAGCTCAACCTGAAAGACAAGTGTACTGTTGGGCCCGATTTCTTTGCTGATCTGCTGATCTCCATACGCTAAATGCGGCGGAATTATTAATCTCCACTTGCTTCCTACCGGCATGAGTTGTAAAGCTTCTGTCCAGCCTTTGATTACTTTATTCAGGGGAAATGAAGCAGGAGTTCCTCTTTTTACGGAACTGTCAAAAACCTTTCCACCAATAGTTGTACCGTGATAATGACATTTCACTACCGATTTCGGACCTGGTTTCGGGCCGTCACCTTCTGTCATGATTTCGTATTGCAAACCGCTTGGTAATTCAATCACACTTTCTCTTTTTCCATATTCGACCATATATTCCTGACCATCTTTCAGGTTTTTTTCAGCCTGCTCTTTTTTACGCTTAAATAACATATCTGCTACTCCCATAATTTTTTTTTACAAAGATATGATTTATGGCTGGAAGTCAGAATTTTGTAGTTACGAGTATCTAGACAATATAATTATTGTGGCTAGAGGCACTTAATTCACAAAATTCAAACAATTTTAATATTCTCTTAACGCAGATTTAAAAACTTGGCGTTATACTTGAATTTTAAAATTTATGCCAGATCCATTACAATACAACAACAACCTTGACAAGCTTTCTTATGAAGAAAAAATACTTTTTGAAGAGACCAAAAAGAGCATTGCAGATTTTGTAGAGCATTCATCTGTGGTAAGCGATGTCAATTATGCCACAAGAAATGCACATGCCAAAACATACGCTGTTTTAAAAGGTGAGTTGATCATCAATCAGAAAATCAGGCCAGATTTGCTGCATTTTTTTGATAAGGAAAAGTATAATATCATCGTAAGACTATCCAATGCTCATTTAAAGATTAGGAAGAATAAAAAAGACATTCCAGCTTATGGTTTTGCGATTAAAATAAAAGATGATGCAGACCGTACGATTGCAAATTTTCCTTTGGTAAATTTTCCTTTATTCCCCATCAATTCTGTTTCTAAATTTTTAAAGTTATTTACTGCAATTAATCATTTTTTTATTAAAAAATGGGGAAATTTATATTCTCTCTTTTCAAATATTTATAAGATTCTGCCCGATATTCTAACCTTATCTTTTTTAAAAAAAGGTATAGAATTACTCTTGAAAAAAGATAATTTTATGATGTCTTTCGATTATCATTCCGTCGGAGCTTACCGATTGGGCGAACATATGATAAAAATTAAGCTGAGTCCAAAAAATCCACAAAAAAAATTTGGCGAACACTTAACAATGAAAAAAGCAATCGAGAGTTTTTGTTTCGAGAAAAATTATGATGCGGATGTTTTGATTCAGTTCTGTTATGATCTGAAAGACCAGCCTATCAATATTCTGAACCGTGAATGGAAAAATTCACCTTTTATTAAAATCGGTGAAGTGCATATCAAAAAAAATTCTTTGATTGATGCTAAAGCCTGTGATAATGAATTACTGTCATTTAACCCCTTTGAAAGCGCAGAAATCTTTCAACCGGTCGGGAAAATACAAAAGCTGCGAGACGAAGCGTATAAAGTTTCGCTTCAGACAAGAAAGAAAATTAATAAGCTTTTGAAATATAAATAAAGTGAATGATGAATATTGCTTCGCAAGTGAATGGTGAATTTCTCCGTAAAAATCTAAGATTTGATACAAAAAAAGGCTTTACAAATGGTAAAGCCTTTTTGCATTAGATTAATATTTTATTCTATTCTTCCTCTATTTCTTCCTTTTTATCCGGGAAAATAATTGAAAGCAGAACCGAGACTACCAATACTCCACCCACGATTCCTAATGAAACCGGTGATGAGATGTGATACCAAGGTGCAATCAACATTTTGACACCAATAAAAGCTAAGATAATGGCTAAACCATAAGGTAATTTGCTGAACATGTGAATGAAATTCGCCAACAAAAAGTACAATGATCTCAATCCTAAGATCGCAAAAATATTTGAGGTGTATAGGATAAAAGGGTCATTTGAAATTGCAAAAATCGCCGGGATAGAATCTACAGCAAACAATACATCGGTAAACTCAATAACTGCAACCACAACTAAAAGTGGGGTTGCCATTTTAATTCCGTTTTGTATGGTGAAGAACTTATCGCCATCGTAATTATCTGAAACTTTCCAGAAACTTTTGATCAACTTGGCTCCGGCGGTATCACCATAATTCTCATTATCATCATCTCCATCGTCTCCCCAGGATTTAATTCCTGCATAGATCAAAAACAAGCCGAAAAGCGTCATCACTACATTGATTTTAACAGCATTACCAAAAATGTTCATTTCAGGTAAATACGTCAATTCAATCAATTCGACTCCCGCAAAAATAAAAATAGCTCTGAAGATCAACGCTCCGATAATTCCCCAAAATAAAACTTTGTGATGGAGAAATTTAGGCACCTTAAAGAAACCAAAAACCAGAATAAAGACGAATAAATTATCCACAGAGAGCGCTTTTTCGATCCAGTAAGCTGCTTGGTACTGGGTGAATTTTTCTACGGCTACAGCATGACTTCCGGCCGAACCGTCGCTGTTGAAAACCCAATAAACAACTCCCGAAAACACCATCGATAAAGAGATCCAGACTATAGACCAAATGGTTGCCTCTTTTGAAGAAACCTCATGGCTTTTCTTATTGAAAACTCCTAAATCCAGAAGCAGCATGATAACTACTGTTATTGCAAATCCCCAGACCAACCCGGGATGCATATCTAAAATATTGTGTTGTTCCACTTTATGATGTATTAATTATATGATAAAAGCAATAGCTGTAAAGATACAGCTATTGCTAAATTTTATGAGTCTAAAACCGCACAATTTCAGACTTTTGTTTATGATTTTACAAATATTTTTGTTGAACGGTCTGAATTGTCTGCTCTAATTTTTTGTCAGCAGTAGGATCACCGATTGCGTTGAACTTCCATTCGTTATTTTTCTTATAAAAAACTCCCATTACCATGGCAACATGACCGTTGAAAGATTTGTCGTTTGCAATGTCATATTTAGCAAATACTTCTCTTACATTGGTTGGCGTACCTTCATAAATACGGATTGACGCAAAAGGAATGGTGCCAAAATCCTGACCTTTGTAACTGTTTAAAACCAAAGCTACATGCTCTACTGCAGGATCTAAACTGGCAAAATCTACAGTAATCACTTCATTATCCAGACCGTCGTCACCGTTTACATCGCCTGTCAAATCATCGCCACTGTGCTTTACAGAACCGTTTTTAGATTTCAGGTTTCCAAAATAGATGATTTCGGTTGCATTTTTGTTGGCATCATACAAAATACAGCTTCCGTCTAGGTCAACTGCTTCTTTTGAAATTCCGCCAAAAAAACTTTTTTTCTCAATTGCACCCCAATTGATTCCTATACAAGCCTGAGAAAGTGTCGTTCCGTTTTCTTTGGTAAGATTTATTCTCTGCCCCTTTTGTAAGTTAATAGCCATATTTATTTTTTTATTATTAAAATTTAGTTTAGTTATTCAAATTTAAATTCAACATTGCACGAAGTATATTGGTCTCTTCGTTCACATCAAATATTTTGCTCATAATATCTACATTTTCAATATTTCTCAGATAGTCTTTTAAAACATTGTCAACTCCTTCAGGCAAAATCCTTTTCTTTTCATGAAGGGTTTCTTCAAGGTCTTCATTTCTTCTTTTAAGCTGATGGATCACCGATGCCTGATTTGACTGATTTTCTGAAGTATCTAAGCCGGATAATTCGTCATCAATCAAATACAGCCTCTTCTCCTCAATATTAAATATAAAATACTCATTGGATTGAAATATTTTAAACAATTCATATTCATCCCGACCCACTCTGTAGCCACACACAAAACGGACTTTGAAATTCTGAATATTAAGCTTTCCCAGTAATTTTCTCTCTATCGAATAATCCTGATATTGGTAAGAAGGCGTATTACTTAATTTCAACTTTGTTTCATCAGCTACTATTCTGTAGAATTCTATCGCATATTTTTTGTGAAAATATAAAACATCATTCCAATTGAGTGTAAATTTATCCTCAGTAAGGTCTTTATACAATTTTCTCAAATGTTCAGAAAAGACTCCGCTGTAGAATTTCCGGTCTGTTTCAAAACTATCAACTTTTTTCTCTTCAAAATTGGTAATATATTGATTATTAATGTTGATTTCATTAATGACAGCTAAAAGATCATTTTCTTTTTTCTTTTTGATCTTCGTCAGTAGTTCTATCAGACTGTCAGTATATTGCAAATGAAAAAGCTCCAATTTATTGTAATCTAAAGTCTTGCTTTCTTCGAATAATTTATGAATAATATCTGTTTTGATGTATACCGATATCATGTCAATATTTTCAAAGAAATTAGAGAGAAGTTTAAGCTTTGTTAATCTTCTCCTGCTTTGAGACATTATAATTGCAACCTCATCATTCACGCTTACCTTATTTATCCTCTGATATTTGCTTTTAATTCTGATTCTAACGTCTGAAGATCCTGATCTAATTTTCTTCTGCTTTCTGTACCCTGTTTTTGAATTTGTTTCACTTCATTTAAGGTGTTGATCAGCATTGCTGTTGTCTCTTTCAGTGTTTCCGCTGAAACAATGGTTTGCTCGTTGGCTTTAGCTACGTTAATTGAATTCTGACCTAAACGTTCTGCATTTTTTCTCAGAATTTCTTCTGTTGTGGAAGATACTTTCTGCTGAACTTCAATATTCTGCTGTTGTCTGTGCATTGCAACCGCCAATGAAAGCTGGTTTTTCCAAACCGGTAAAGTTGTGGTCAAAATCGTCTGTGCTTTTTCAGCTATTGAAACATTGTTATTTTGTACCAACCTGATTTGTGGCAGTGACTGCATCATAATCAGACGAACTACTTTCAGATCAGCAAGTCTTCTGTCTAATCTATTGATGAAATCTCTTTTGTCAGCAATCTGATAATCGGCAAAATTCTGAACATTGGTTTCCATTTCTGCCAATTCAACAGCCGCTTTTTCCATCCTTAGGTTTCCTGCAATGACCAATTCTTCAATCGCTTTGATTGAATTGACATTGCTGTCGAAAATGGTCTGTAATACCGCATTATCTTTAGTAGAAGTGATGATTCCTGCATTTACTTTATGCGAAATCTGATCGATATTGCTGGTAATTTTATCATATTTCGCAAAAAGGTTGTCTACCTGAGTCAACATCTTTTTCATAAAAGGAAGTCTGCTCAGAAAGCCTTTCACTTTGCTGCCATTGATCTCATCAACATCAACATAATTTAATTCTACTAGCAAATTATTAATCAGCTCACCAACTTCACCGGAATTTGACCTTCTTACATTTCCTAGGAAGCTGTCACTCTGATTCGCCAAAGTTTTTTGTAAATCTGAACCGAAATTTACGATCGAGCCGGGATTGGTTTCATCAATTGCATTGGCTAGCAGCTCATACTTATGACGTTCTGCATCCTGAATCTGACTTAAATTCACATTTCCGTCCCTGTCTACCAAAACTGCCGGAGCCGAACTTTGAGTTGGCTGAGCCGGCTGTATTGGTGTTGGCTCAAATGTTTTCAGAGGCTCAATCGACTGAAGCGGGTCTACATTTTGATTTTCCTGATTGTCCATAATTGATTATTGATACATTGATACAAATTTATCTAAACCATCTCTTTGACCCGCACCTACCGCTTCAAATTTCCATTCTCCATTTCTGTTGTAGATTCTCCCGAATTCTACTGCGGTTTCTATTGAGAAATCTTCGTCTAATTCATATTTTAAGATCTCTTCATTGGTATCTGTATTAAAAATTCTGATGAAAGAATTTCTCACCTGCCCGAAGTTTTGCTTTCTGTTATCCGCATCATGAATGGTCACTACTACAGTGATTTCTTTTACAGCATCATCAATTTTAGTTAAATCTATTTTGATCTGCTCATCGTCACCATCACCATCACCCGTCAAATTATCACCGGAATGTATCACTGCTTTATCCGGAGATTCAAGGTTGTTATAAAAAACAAAATGGTTGTCTGACACCAGTTTTTTGCTGTCATTCAATAGGAAAAGAGAGGCATCCAAATCAAATGCTCCGCCTGTAGATGTATTGTTGATATCCCATCCTAAACCGATTGTAAATTTGGGTGCGTTTATATTTTCTCTTTGTCCTTTCTGTAAGTTAATAGCCATAATTATATTCTGTTTGCGTTAAAGTATTTATATTGGTTTCGTATTCTTTGATCAAATGATAATTGTTGCTGATGGCCAGCTCCAAAAGATGAGCTATCTGCTCTTTTTTTATTTTAGACGTAAGATAATCAAAATTACTTGATTCTAAGCCTAAAATATATTTTACAATCCTGGTATTGAACTGGAAACTGGGCTTCAGCATTACATCAGCAACATCCTTTACATCTTTTACTGTATAGTAATTAAAGAAATTTTCAATTTTCGGATCGATTTCAAAATTGGTCAGTTCGGCGTAATATAAAAAGAGAAAATCAGCATTTACATCATACTCATTTAATATTTTATTGACCGTAAACTCGTGGCTGCCTGTAATTTTGATATCATCAATAAAAATACAGAGCTTACCTTTCAGAAAATCTTTATCCAGATAATAGGTATCATTGGCAATCAAACTTTTACGATCTTCAAAACTTAGATTTCCGTAATCTGTGGTGTAGGTATGATTTCTGTTTATTTTTGAAATGATGCTCGATCTTTTTCCTTTCAGAAATAAATAAAAATCGAGTTGTTTTTTAAAATAAAAGCACAAAAAATTAGATGCTGTCGGAATTGCCATGTAAGGACTTGGCAATACGACAATTTCCTTATCTGTATTTAAAATTTCATGATGATCTGCAATAAATCCTTCAAATAATTCTTTAGCGAATTTCTCGGCAAACGATTTGTCACCATACTTAAAATAGCTGTATTCTGCAGGTGAGAAAGTAAATTCGTGCGCAGAGTCTATTTTATGTAAACTGTAGCGTGTGTTCATATTTAAATTTGGTGTGTTAGTAGATGTGCATTGAAACCGAAATCCTTTGCTCCTTTATAATCTGCAATCGCATTGTCACCAATATGCAAAACTTGGCTCATCAAAAGATTCTGATTTTTGAGATTATTTTTGACCTCCTGAAAAACCAGCGGATTCGGTTTAGAAATCTTTAATTCATCAGAATAGATATGGAAATCGATATACTGATCAAGATTTTCCTCGATCAGGAATTTTCTCATTGTGGCACCCTTAATGAAACCTGTGTTGCTCAGAATATTAATGGTTTTACCCTGATTTTTAATCTCATCAAAAAATTGATGCAAATCTTCAAAAATTACAACCGGTTTGTATTCTAAAAATAAGTCTTCACTTTTTTGGTAAAATTCATTCAGCTTGTCTCTATTTAATTGCTTCAAATCTACATTTAGAGAATTTAATATCAATAAATAAATCTCATAAGTATCAACATTCCCGCCAATGACCTCATTGATTGTATTACACAAATCGTCATAGTATTTTACGGTTTTTGTAATTTCATCTAAAGGTTGATCAATACTGAAAAATGAGGTGAAAAGCTCAACGCGTTTTGCTTTAAATTCCGGATGAGATTTTATGAGAGTGAGCCACAGATCAAAAGAGAAATGAGCGTGGTTTTGGATGTCGATATCTGTTTTCAAAATGTTTTAAGTTAGATTTTTTTAGCTTTCTATTGAAAAAGATTTTTTAAATGTTTCATATTTTTTAGATCAATTGTGTTTAAATTTTCAATTCTACCCAAAGATAAAATTTTTCTTTTAATCTTTATTTTTTTTAAGATTATTTAAGAGTTCAGCCAATTTACGGCAATCGAACTTACACATAACTTTATGATATTCATTTGTCGCATGGCACCCACAATGACATTCAAAGCTCCCCTAAACTTCGGGCATCACTTTATAAGTGGGGTCTTCCTGAATATTGACTTCTATTACCGCTTCGGCATTTTTCAACATTTTTCTGCAGTCTTCACTCAGATGTCTCAAATATAGTTTTTTACCAAGCTGGCTGTAACGTTTGGATAATTTATCTAATGCATCGATAGCGCTCATATCGACAACTCTGCTTTCCTTAAAATCAGCAACCACTTCATGTGGGTCGTTTGTGGGATCAAATTTATCTGCAAATGTTGCTACGGAACCAAAAAACAAAGGTCCGAAAATTTCATAATGCTTAATTCCATCTTCATCAATATGCTTTCTCGCACGAATTCGTTTGGCATTATCCCAGGCGAAAACTAAAGCTGCAATAATGACTCCCACCAAAACCGCTAAAGCCAAATTGTGAAGAAGAATCGTAATCAGAGCAACCGTCATCCCTACAAAAATATCTGACTTGGGCATTTTGTTGATAATTCGGATTGAAACCCACTGAAATGTACTTACCGAGACCACCATCATGACACCAACCAGAGCCGCCATCGGAATTTTACCTATAAAAGGTGCTCCAATCAAAATGATTATTAAAATCGTGAGTGATGCAATAATTCCTGAAAGTCTTGCTCGGGAACCTGCATTAAGATTGACCAAAGTCTGCGCAACCATCGCACAGCCACCCATTCCTCCAAAAAAACCATTGGTAATATTTGCAAGACCCTGTGCAACAGATTCTTTGTTTGCATTTCCTTTAGAATCGGTAATCTCATCAACCATTGATAGAGTCAGCAAAGATTCAATCAATCCCACTCCCGCCATAATTATTGCGTAAGGAAAAATAATCTGTAGCGTCTCGAAAGAAAAAGAAATTTCCGGAATATGAAAAGAAGGCAGACTGCCACTGATACTCGCGATGTCTGAAACCGTTTTTGTAGGAATATTAAATCCTAAAACAATTGAAAATACGACAATGATCGCAGCAAGAGATGCGGGTACTATCTTTGTTAGTTTTGGAAAAAAATAAACGATTGCAATTGTTAAAGCAGTCAAACCTCCCATAATATATAAGGAAGAACCTTGAAGCCAACGGACAACTCCATTTTCTTCAATAACTTTAAATTGTTCGATTTGTGCCATAAAAATAATCACAGCAAGCCCGTTCAGAAATCCGTACATGACCGGCTGCGGGATCAGACGTACAAACTTTCCTAATTTAAGAACTCCAACCAGCATTTGAAAAATTCCGGCAAGGGCAACAGCGGCGAAAAGATACTCTACACCGTGAGACTTTATTAAGGCAATCAAAACTACAATTGTAGCTCCTGCTCCACCGGAAACCATTCCGGGACGTCCTCCTAAAACCGCAGTGACCAACCCCATCATAAAAGCCGCATACAAACCCGTCAATGGTGATAATCCTGCGAGAATTGCAAAAGAAAGCGACTCCGGAATCATGGTCATGGCAACAGTAAACCCGGCTAACAGTTCATTTTTATAGTTTATTTTTTTTGAAAAATCAAAAAGAGCAGTGTTTCTCATGAAGAAATGATCAGTACATATGATTGTAAAGTATGCAAAAATATAAGATAAATCAATTAAAATATAATTTTACGTAATAATGTGAATTGGAATGTGGCGAAATTTAATTATAACATTTTTAATTGCAATACAAATGAACAATCATACTATTTCTGTAATGAACAAATTTTGTGATTACAACCTGATTTTCAGGAGAGGATAAAAAATTAAATACAATAACCCTGATTTTTTTGTCACTTAATTGTTAACATAAATTAATTATCGTTCATAATAATTAAAACGCAACTTTAGTGATAGACTGATTATTTTTTTCTAAATTTGGAGTATTGATAAGCCAATTTTTATACGATATTCACATGACTTTTGATTTATTTGCAAGAATTTATCCTTTGAAAATGTGATTTAATGATAAAATTGTTTTAAAAACTTATTTAATACTGATCATAGAGCTCCCTCGCCTTTAATTAGTTTAAAATTATTTTACAGAAAACTATACAGTACGATTTCAACAGCTTTCACCAGAGCTTAAAAACACAGATTTTTCAGTTATGAATTGATGAAAAATATTTACAAATAAACTATTATTTATAAATGTTGTACAAAGTAATACATATCGGTCAATCAATCAAGGAACTTGTAGATCAGAAAGAAATTAATATAGAAAGAATCTGCAATTTTTTGAATAAAGACGAGGAATTTGTAAAAAGCAATTATGAAAGCAAGTCGATTGACACTGATCTTCTTTTAAGATGGTCAAAATTGCTCGAATATGATTTTTTCCGGATTTACAGTTCACATATGATTCTTTATGCGCCTCCATCTGCAGTTAATAAAACGAATCAGAAATCAGACAAAGCACCTCAATTCAGGAAAAATATCTATACTCAGGAAATTAAGAATTTTATTATAAAAAAAATAGATTCCGGCGAGATGACACAGGCAGATGTAATCAAAGAATACTCGATCCCAAAAAGTACTCTTCACCGATGGCTTCAGAAAAAGTAGAAAATAAACAACAATTTATTATTAAATGAAACCAAATTACACCAAAATCTATCACGATCTTCTGCTCGAAGAATATCCTGAAAAATTAAAAGACGTAAAAGTACGAGAGCTTCTGCAAAAGCTTAATACCAGCGATGAAGTCATTAAATTCAATGAAAAAATTTTCGAGCAATCAAAAGAAAGTCTGGAGAACAATCAAAAGCTGAGAACATACGATAAAGAAACGATGTTGAAAATTCTGATGTACCAGAAAGAGCACGGCTTTTCGAGCAGTTATATTTCAAAAAAATATAAAATCAGCAGAACGACCCTTACAAAATGGAAGCGAATCTGCGAAGAAGATTTGCAATAAATAAAATAAGAAATGCTGCATAGATCGCAGCATTTTTTAATTAAACATAATGTCATTTCGCAAAAATCTCTTTCAGCTGAGAAAGGATATTGCTGTTACCGGAAACGGTGATATCTCCGATTTTGTCGGCGATTTTCTCCATGTATTCCATTTCTTTTAGTTTCCACAGTACCTCATTTTCTTCCATCAATTTTGCGGTGTTCAGCAAACTTCTTGTAGAAGCCGTTTCCTCACGACGCATGATGCTGTTGGCTTGGGCTTTTTTCTCAGCGATCAACACCTGATTCATGATTTCTTTCATCTCACCGGTTAAGATAACATCACGAATTCCGGCATCAGAAGCTTTTAGACCCAATTCACCGGCTTTTGTTCCGAGATTTTCAAGAATTTCTCTGCCTACAGAATCTTTCTTCACCAGCAATTCATCCAATGTAATGGCTCCTACGAATTCACGCAAAGCCAATTGCATCAAAATGTAAAGCTGCTTATCATACTCTTTGTTATTCATCAAAGCTTTCACAACATCTTCTACCTGGTAACGCACATAAAAATTGATGCGAAGCATTGCTTTATCTTTTGTCAGCAGTTCCTGGCCTGCAATTTCCATTTGCTGCATGCGCGTGTCGATGGCTTTTACCTCAACAGAAATTTCATTGTTCCAGAAGTAATAGGTGCCTGCTTGCAAAACCTTGTTTAGTTTACCGTCGATCAGCAACAGACCTTGATACTGATTGGTGATAACAAACTTTCTTACAAAACTTTTAAGCTTTACGTTTTCAAGAATTGTTTTAGAAATATTTTCAGTGATTTCTACTTTCGTTAAATCAACTTTTTGAAATTTTCTGTCAACTACATCTTTCCAGAAAGCATATTGACCTACGTTCAAAATTTCTTTAAAAATTCCGTTTTCGTAAACCAAAACAATCTCGCCGTCTTTTACCTCTACGACTTCTACCATTGAAGCCAGATTTTCATTCTTTAGCAAAAGATTCAGATCTTCTCCTGCCTTAAACTGAGATTTCGTTTCAAAAATCTCTACCGATTTATTTCCGAAAAGCCAGTAATGACCTTCTTTCAAAATCTCAACCAGATTCCGGTTTTTAAAAACCAAACCGATCTGATATGCTTTAATATGTACATTTTTTACCATCTTGTTTATTTTATAGTGTTATTAAATAATTTAAAAAGGAAAAACTGAGATTCTATCTTCCAAAAAATGGCGGAAGAAAAGGAGTTCAGGAAATATCTATTCTTATCAAAGCTTGATAGTAAACTATTTTTTAAGATTTAGATTGGGCGTGTCCCTCACCGCCGCAAAGGCAGCAGCTCGGGTCGCTACGTTCATTTCTATCTTTTTTGCAAACAAAAAAGGATATCCATTCCCATCGCTCACGCGGAAAACCGTCATTTTATAAAAATTGGTTTAAAAATCATAAGCTCATCAACCGAATTTCATTTTTCCAGAAACCGTCTTTTCCTGCAAGCTTTCCCGAAATGCTGATCCAACAGCCGAAAAAAACCTCAGAATTCTCCTCTGTTAAATGCTTTTTTAAGGGAGAAAACATCAAAACTCGCCTGTGGGATACAGATTTTGAGCCTGTTTCCATAAAACTACATTAAACGTGTAGTGCTCTAACCAACTGAGCTATCTCAAACCTAAATTGAGAGAGGGAGTCGAACCCTCGCATCCTAAGATTTCCATTGCTATACCATTTAGCTACTGTGTCCATTCACAGAGAGGACTCGAACCTCCATACAAAGAAATAGGGTAGAAATTTTTTGGCAAACTTCTGAAACCTTCAGATCAAGCTGAACAGAAAGCGATGATGTTTCTCAACAAACGCTTCTGCAATGGCGATATACCGAAACGCTCAACATGACCTGTCTGATATTTTGACTCAGATATTGTTTAAAATTCTGAGTATAATTTCTAACTGTTGATGCAAAGTAAAAGCCCTGGTACGCAATCATTTTGCGTAGAGGAAATAATTCAAATTTTATTCAATTTCTCGCTGCAAATGGCGGTGTCCATTTCTTTTTCTTCATCAACTCCTTCACTTCCTCGTAAGAAACCGGATAAAAATTATGACAATCGACTCCAACATCAAGGCTTAAACTCATTTCATCATCCGGCAAAGTTCCGTGTGAGTGACCGTAAAGTTGCCATGTGCCTCGATGAGATCCGTTCCAGGTGCGCATGGCGTAGTGCAAAAGAATTATTTTTTGTTTGCCATTAGTATTCTCCGGCTCATCAATCCGTAATTCATGATAATCTCTTATGGATTCAAATCTTTTAGGATAGGTCAGTGTCGCACCTTCATGATTACCTTTTATCAAGTGGATTTTACCCTGTAACCGATCTAAAACCTCTTTCGTAAAATCCGGTTTTCCTAAACTCACATCACCGAGATGATACACGATGTCGTCTTTTCCTATTTTGTCATTCCACCTTTTGATGAGTTCTTCGTTCATTTCTTCCAAGGACTCAAAAGGCCGCCCGGAAAATTTTATAATATTGGCATGACCAAAATGGTGGTCTGCCGTAAAAAATATATTTGTTTTCATTTTTTTTATTTGTTTTAAAAATTTTTAAATAATTACACCATCATATCAGCACAGTTAGAACTTGCAAAAGCATAAGGTTTCGCTTTAAAAACGTAGCCCATTCCTAATATATAGCCCATTGCATCTTTCAAGGCAACATTAGATTTAAATTCGGGATCGGTATTGATGTCAGCGTGAACTTCCATTTCCACATCATACATTTCCAGAATTGAGCAAATTGCGTAAGCGATTTCTACTGATTTGTTGACCTCGTTGAGCATTCTTTCTTTGATACTGATTTTCCGGATCTCTCTTTCTTTTCTGATAAAGGTAAACGCTCCTTTTCCCTCACGGATAAAGACAACTGCTGTCGCATAATTAATTGTATCACCGTAAACGTGGGAATCTGAACCTACACAAACTTTTATCAGGTGCCCATTTGCCTGTTCGCGGATGATGGCTTCTTCTACCAAATGTGTGATAGAATTCCGGAAGATTTTTCCGGTCATGTTTTGCCAGATTTGTTGTTGCGTTTCCATTTTTTCTACATGTTTTAAATTTGTTTGTTTATAATTATTTGTGAACTTTTCATTTAATGATTCATTTTTACTTTTGAAGAAAAATAAAGCCTGTCTAAATTTTTGTTTGATATAAGAACTTCTGCGCTCGACAAACTTTAGTTTTTCTTCGGAACTCATCTCATTTGATTTATGTGAGATGGCTATGGGAGTTGAACCCCACTCAGTTTACACAGAGGTTTTGCAGACCTCCCCGACTCTCCTACTTCGGCGAACCATCAAGTTATTAGTAATAGGCAATTGATAAGTAGTAATTTCCATGCTGCTGATCAATCTGTGTAAAGAAGAAAAAAGTTTGTCTATTATAATTTGTGTTTTTTTAAAGAACTTCTGCGCTCGACAAACCTTTCTTTTTCTCTTTGAAATAATTATTTTTTTTTTGAAATAATCAATCGTTAATTGGTTTTGCAGTCAATTAAATTCACATAACAAAACTCACAATTCATTCCTACATTTGTCTGGAAAGCAGAGTTCGAACCTGCGACCTCCCGCGTCCAAGACGGGTAAACAACCACCGTTATCTTTCCAGTTAAATTCACCTGATAATCCGGAGTAGAACTACCAGTAAATCATTGCGGTTTATACGAGAATCGAACTCATAGTGCCCGAGAGACAGTCGGGAAGGTTAGCCATTACCTCAATAAACCATAACATTAGGGTTTCTTCGGGGATTGAACCCTGTGTTCTTCGGTACCACAAACCGACGCTTTACCAAATAAGCTAAAGAAACCATAAAAAGAGCGCCTCTTTTAGGGAGGCGCTCTATATATTTTGAAGTGTCAGTTCATCAGCTGACCCACTTATATAAGCACCTTTTATCCAAAAATTCACATGCACATCCCATCGGATCTTGTCCGTCAAGTTTTGAAGATTGATTGGGTATGTGTTGTAAATGTTTCATTTTATTTAAATATTTTAAAGTTGAAAATTATATTTGATTTTAATTTTCGGTTGCAAAGTAAATAGGTTTTTTTTGAACTTGCAAATTTATTTATAATACAAATCATTGAAAATCAATCATTTAAGCATTAAATTTAGCATAAAGGATTATCGTCCGCAATATTTTACAGATACTTTAATTACCTAAATGACTGTCTCTCATCGGTTTATTAATCACTCTTATTTATCGTATTAAATGTTCATTGCTCGTTAAAAAATTTTTATTGTTATGATTATTTTTTTTCATTCTAAATAATTTCAAGTATAAAAACGCAAAAAACGCCTCGTAATTAGAGGCGTTTTGCAGTATTTTGTTTTTAATTTTACGAGTTTACAGTAAAAAATTTCCAAAGTCAGCACATTTCGCCTCATCCCATATCATCAGTTCATATCCGAACAATCCTTTTATTGAAGGGTTGTCGCATAGGCTTGCATTGATATGTGCTCTTTGTATTGTCATAATTTTACTGCTGCAAAGATAAATGTTTTTTGTATTTTTAAGAAAAATTCTAATAACCTATGAGAAAAATTTATCTTTTATTTATTATTTTAATTAATTCTTTAATCTATTCCCAATGTTGGAAAGCCGTGACAAGCGGATACAGAACATCGTTTGGAATTAAAAATGACGGAACATTATGGGCTTGGGGCAAAAATGAGTTTGGCCAGCTTGGAAATGGAACCACTGTAGATTCAATTATTCCAATTCAAGTTGGAAATGAAAATAACTGGGCTCAAGTAGTTGCAATGGATGGTTCAAGTCATGTATTAGCTATAAAAACAGATGGAACTCTTTGGGCATGGGGATGGAATACTTGGGGACAAGTCGGAAACGGAACTAATACAAATGTGTACACCCCTGTACAAATTGGCATCGATCAAAATTGGAAGAGTATCGCATGCTATGATAACCATAGCCTTGCATTAAAAACAGACGGAACTCTTTGGGCATGGGGAAACAACTATCATGGTCAGCTTGGGATGACGGGAGGGCATCGATATTTCCCTACGCAAGTGGGTAGCGATAATAACTGGACAGTCATTGCAACAGGACTTGAAACCTCATATGCTATAAAAACCAATAATACTTTATGGTCTTGGGGGGATAATAACAGATCTCAGTTGGGTAATGGAACATATGGAATATCAAACAATCCTAATCCTACACAAGTAGGAACAGATACCAACTGGAAAACTGTAAGCTCAGGACATGTTCGTGCTGCAGCTATTAAAACTGATGGTACACTTTGGCAATGGGGAGAAAAATTCGACTTTCCAGCAAGCGCACCCTATCAGACAACTCCTATTCAGGTTGGCAATCAAAACAATTGGAAAGATTTAGAATTAGGATATTTGTATGCAACTGCAATAAAAACAGATGGTACATTGTGGTCTTGGGGATATGGGGAACTAGGTGATGGTGTTTTTCATAGTTTTACAGCCAATCCTATTCCGGTTAATTCACAAAACACCTGGAAATCAATATCATCAGGAATGTATTATTCAATGGGGTTAAAAAACGATGGGTCACTTTGGGTTTGGGGGAGTAATACCAATGGAGTTTTAGGTGATGGAACGACAGTTACAAAACTATATCCGATTCCTATTGCTTGCCCTCTCTCGGTTTTATCAACTAATGAAACTGTTTTCGATCATAATTTTGGAATCTATCCCAATCCTGCGAAAAATACTGTTTCCATAATTGGAAATATAGATATTATAAACATTTATATATACAGCATTGACGGAAGATTAATTAAAAAATTATCTTCAGCGAATAAAAAGCTAAATATCAGCTTTTTGGAAAAAGGAATTTACATTCTCAAAGTTCAGGATAAAAAAAATAATTTATATACAAAAAAGCTGATTAAAGAATAATCAATAAAAAGGTGATCGGGATAAATTCAGTCACCTTTTTTTAATTAGAATCTTCATCATTCAACAATTTATCCAATTCTTCAAGATCAGTAAGTAAACTTCCTTGCTAGTCGCATAAGCTCACGTGCTTAGTCGTTCTAATAATTACAATTTCTTTACGTCTACTAAAGATAGATTTAGAAAATTTCTCTAATTTTTTTTAATCGTAAATAATGAATTTTTATATTTACTCCTCATTTCATCTATAATTTCGTAAATGTCTGTACTGTTATGTTTAAATTAAGATACTTCGTTAGGTGGCCCATTTCTTTAAATTTTTAATCTTAAATACTTAATTTAATATAAAATTAAACTCCTAAACATCTTATTTCTCCCAGTTCTGCATTTCGAAATATCTTTTAAATTTCTTGTCATACGGAATTCGTTTCCATCATCTAACAAAAATAGAAAATATTATTTGTGAATTGTCAATCTTAAGATACAATTCAAATCACTTTTAAAAATTCGCAAGAGAAGCAAATTGACTATTCACTTTTCACATATTTTCTATCTTTGCATATTCAAAATAAAATTATGAGTGTTCACATCAGTGCAAATAAAGGAGAAATTGCAAAAGTGGTATTACAGCCGGGCGACCCGCTCCGTGCAAAATATATCGCAGAAAATTATCTTGAAAATGCAAAATTGGTAAGTCAGACAAGAGGTATTTTTTATTACACCGGTTTATATAAAGGTAAAGAAATTACCGTCGGAGCCAGCGGAATGGGTTTTCCAAGCATCGGAATTTATTCTTTTGAATTGTACACTGAGTATGAAGTCGACACTATCATCAGAATCGGAACTTGTGGTGCTTATACCACAGATTTGAAAGTTTTTGATCTATTAAATGTTGAAAATGCAGCAAGCGAAAGCACCTATGCAAAATTTGCCTGGGGAATTGAGGAGGAGATGATATCTCATCAGGGAAATACCTTTGAAATCATCAATCAGACTTCGGAAGAATTATTTTTAACTACAAAAGCTACCAATATCCACAGCAGCGATATTTTTTACAGAAAAGACCCTGCTGTTCCTGATATCGCAAAAAAATACAGCTGTCCTGCAGTAGAAATGGAAGCCTTCGGATTGTTCGCCAATGCAAAACATTTAGGAAAAAATGCAGCCACGATTCTTACGGTTTCTGATATCATTCCTACTCACGAAAATATTTCAGCTGACCAAAGAGAAAAAGCCTTACAACCAATGATCGAATTGGCATTGGAATCGGCTTTACGAGCTTAATTAATTTCAGATGCAAATAACTGAAGAGTTTTATCGAAAGATGAAACTTTTTTTAGCATCAAACAGTATTTGTGCAATCGATTAACCTAATTTTGTATTTCAGATAAGATTTTGGGGAATTATAGGCCATAAATAATATCCAGATTTATATCCCTCTATAAAATCCAAAGTTAAAAATAGTGACATAAAATACTCAAAATGAACAAATAAGAGATTCTAAACAGTTCAATATTTTCAGATTCTTAAAAATCTAATGAATATTCGATAAAATTATTACATTTAATGATTAACAATTATCAAATGTAAATGAAATTTATAGGATATGATGTCGGGAGCTCTTCGATAAAGGCATCCATTGTAGATGAAAACGGAAAATTGATCGCTCACGCAAAATATCCGGAAAGCGAGATGCCAATTGATTCTCCAAAGATTGGTTGGGCAGAACAAGATCCGGAGCAATGGTGGCAGAATCTTCGTATTCTGACACAAAAGATCATCGAGGAAAGCCACATTGATAAAAACGAGATCAAAGGAATCGGTATTTCTTATCAGATGCATGGTTTGGTTTTGGTGGGCAAGGACAAAGAAGTTTTGCGTCCTTCGATCATCTGGTGCGACAGCCGTGCAGTAGAAACTGGTGACCAGGCATTCGACGATTTGGGTGAAAAAGTTTGTATGAATAAACTTTTGAACTCACCTGGGAATTTTACCGCTTCAAAATTAAAATGGGTCAAAGAAAACGAACCGGAAGTGTATGAAAAGATCTGGAAATTTATGCTTCCTGGAGATTTTATCGCTTTAAAATTAAGCGGAGAAGCTACTACAACTATTACCGGACTTTCTGAAGGTGTACTTTGGGATTTCCAGAAACATCAGGCTTCAAAAACATTATTAAATCATTGGGGAATTAATGGGTCTTTGGTTTCAAAAGTGGTTGATAATTTTACAGAGCAATGTGTCGTTTCAAAACAGGGAGCAGAAGAAAGTGGTTTGCCGGAAGGTATCCCGATTTTGTACAGAGCCGGAGATCAGCCGAATAATGCGTTATCACTCAACGTAATGAATCCCGGAGAGATTGCTGCGACGGGCGGAACTTCAGGCGTTGTTTATGGTGTGACGGATAATATTCATTCTAAAGAATCGGTAAGAGTGAATAATTTTGCGCATATTAATCATACAAAAGAACAACCGAGAATCGGGAAAATGCTTTGTCTAAATGGCGCAGGAATTCAGTACAGCTGGTTGCGTCACCAGGTTGATCAGAAAAGACATTCTTATCAGGAGCTTAATGATTTAGCTTCACAAATCCCAATCGGATCTGATGGAATTATTGTTTTACCATTTGGAAATGGTGCTGAAAGAGTATTAAAAAATAAAGACATCGGTTCTTCGACTTATAATGTGAATTTTAACCGACATAAAAGTGTTCATTTATTCAGAGCCGGACTGGAGGGTATCGCCTACTCTTTCGTTTACGGAACTGAAATTCTGATGAATGACGGTTTACAGAAAGGAATTATTAAAGCCGGTGGAGACAACTTATTCCGTTCTTCTCTGTTCGCGCAATCGATTGCAACTCTATTGGATACCGAAATCAGAATATTTGATACCACAGGATCGACAGGAGCTGCAAGAGCAGCAGCAATCGGAGCAGGAGCATTTGAAACCTTAACGGATATTTTAACCGAAAAAGATATTACCACAACGTATATTCCTGATTTTAAAAATATGGATCAGTACAGGGAAAGTTATGGTAAGTGGAAAAACAAACTTGAGCAGGTTTTAATCAATTCTTAAAAAAATATCTCGAAGATTTTAAAGATTAAGCAGATTTTTCTTCTTAAAATAAATCTGCAAAATTTTCTTGATCAGCGAGAACATAAATTAAACAAATTACAATCAAAAATATAAAATCAAAATAATGGCAATTACAACAGGAAACAAGGAGTATTTTAAAGGAATAGATAAAATTCAGTTTGAGGGTAGAGAATCAGACAATCCGTTGGCATTCAAATTTTATGATGAAAATTTGGTGGTTCGTGGAAAAACAATGAAGGAATATTTCAAGTTTGCTTCTGCTTACTGGCACACCTTCTGCGCAACCGGTGGAGATCCATTTGGTGCCGGAACTCAGCAATTTGATTGGTTAACCGCTTCTGATGCAAAACAAAGAGCGACAGAAAAAATGGATGCTGCTTTCGAATTTTTCACAAAATTGGGTGTTCCTTACTACTGTTTCCATGATTATGATTTGATTGATGAAGCAGATAATTTCACAGAGTCAACCAAAAGATTAGAGTTCATCACTGATTATGCTAAAGAAAAGCAGGCAGCTTCTGGCGTGAAATTACTTTGGGGAACTTCAAATTGTTTCTCAAACCCAAGATTTATGAACGGGGCGGCTACCAATCCTTCATTTGATGTTTTGGCTTATGCAGGAGGTCAGGTGAAAAATGCTTTAGACGCAACAATCAAATTAGGAGGAGAAAACTACGTATTCTGGGGCGGTCGTGAAGGTTATATGTCACTTTTGAACACCAATATGAAGCGTGAGCAAGAGCATATGGCGAAATTTTTACATTTGGCTAAAGACTATGCAAGAGCTCAAGGTTTTAAAGGAACATTCTTCATCGAACCAAAACCGATGGAGCCTACAAAACACCAGTATGACTTTGATGCGGCAACTTGTTTAAATTTCCTACGTCAGTACGATTTATTGAATGATTTTAAATTAAACCTTGAAGTAAACCATGCTACTTTGGCTCAACATACTTTTGAGCACGAACTTCAGGTTGCAGCTGACAACAATGTATTAGGAAGCATCGATGCGAACAGAGGTGATTACCAGAACGGTTGGGATACAGACCAGTTCCCTGTTGATTTGTATGAAATGACTCAAGCGATGTTGGTGATTATCCAGGCTGGAGGTTTCCAGGGCGGAGGTGTTAACTTTGATGCGAAAATCAGAAGAAATTCAACTGATCTGGAAGATATCTTCATCGCTCACATCAGCGGAATGGACAATTTTGCAAGATCATTCTTAGCTGCTGATAAAATTTTAGAAAAATCAAAATATTCTGAAATCAGAACCAACAGATATGCTTCATTCGACAGTGGAAAAGGCAAAGATTTCGAAAACGGAAACTTATCTTTAACCGATCTTGCCACTTATGCTCAAGGACTTGGAGAAGTTGGAAGAGAAAGCGGAAAGCAGGAATATCTTGAGAGCATCATCAATCAGTATTTATAAAATTTAATTTTAATTATAAACTAAAACAAATTATGCAAATAATAGATTCTGGTCCTAAATATTCTTCAGGAACAAAGGCGCAGATCAATATGCTGTACGTTACTGTACTCACATTGGTCGCCACTTTGGGAGGACTTTTGTTTGGATACGACACCGCTGTAATTTCAGGAGCCGAAAAATCAATTCAGGAATATCTTATCATTCCTTTGGGATTGAGTTCACTGGCTCACGGAGCGACCATTTCGAGCGCATTGATCGGATGTATCATCGGTGGCGCCATTTCCGGGATGATCTCCACAAAGCTGGGAAGAAAAAAATCATTGATGCTTTCTGCATTTCTGTTCTTCATCAGTGCTTTGGGAGCGGCGTATCCTGAATTTTTATTCTTCAAACACGGCGAACATTCAATGGGTGTTTTGCTGGCATTTAATTTTTATAGGATCATTGGTGGAATCGGCGTTGGACTGGCTTCGGCGGTCTGCCCGATGTACATTGGTGAGATTGCACCTGCCGAAATACGTGGTAAACTGGTATCACTGAATCAGTTTGCCATTATTTTCGGGATGCTCGTGGTTTACTTTGTGAACTGGGGTATCGCAAGCGGACAAACCGTAGAATGGATCAACGAGATCGGATGGAGATATATGTTTTTATCACTGACGATTCCCTCTGCTTTATTCGGAATCCTGTTGGTTTTTGTTCCTGAAACGCCGCGTTATCTGACGTTCGTGAATAAAGATGCAGAAGCGCTGAAAATTTTAACCAAAATCAATGGTGAAGCGCGTGGAAAAGAAATTTTCTCAGAAATTAAAAGCACCGTTGTTGAGCATAAAAGCGAAATTTTCGCCTTCGGGAAAACGGTGATCGTAATTGGAATTTTGCTTTCTGTTTTCCAGCAATTTGTGGGAATTAACGTGGCATTATATTACGCTCCGAGGATTTTTGAAAGTATGGGCGTTCACAAAGATTCATCGATGCTGCAAACTGTTGTAATGGGATTGGTGAATGTTGTGTTTACCGTTATCGCTATTTTCACGGTGGATAAATGGGGAAGAAAACCTTTATTGATCGTAGGTTCTGTCGGAATGGCTATTGGAATGTTTGCGATTGCGATTTTATCTTATTATCAGATTATCGGGATTGCAACTTTGGTATTTATCATCGTTTACACGGCTTCGTTTATGATGTCTTGGGGACCGATTTGCTGGGTTTTAATTTCAGAAATTTTCCCGAATAAAATCAGAGGAAGTGCGATTGCGATTGCTGTTGCCGCTCAGTGGGCAGCGAATTATTTAATTTCATCTACTTATCCTTTTATGATGGAATTCAGTGGAGCATTTACTTACGGATTTTATGGGGTGATGAGTGTTCTGTCCCTTTTCTTTGTCTGGAAATGGGTTCCAGAAACCAAAGGCAAATCTTTAGAGGAGATTGAGAAGATTTGGGAAAAATAAATATATCTTAATAATTAATTTGTTTGAAGCAGCGGAATGTCGCTGCTATTTTTCGAAAGATCTACGCTTTTGAGGGGAAGATTTCATACAATACAATTTTATATGTTTTTAAATATTAAATTTTTCATAAAATTCATCAGAAACTATATTATTAATCATTAAAATAGGTATAATTTGATTAATTTTACCATTGTTTCTCAACAGAATAGACAAGGAAAATAACGATAGTCCAGAATACTATGACAAAGAAAAATGCCACAATTTATGACATTTCAAAGAAGCTGAACGTAAGTGTGGCAACTGTTTCCAGAGCATTGAATGACAACCCGAGAATAAGCCAGGCAACCAAAGATCTTGTAGTGAAAACCGCCAAGGAAATGAACTACAAACAAAATAATCTGGCAAAAGCCTTAAAGAGCGGTGAAACAAAAAATATAGGAATCATTGTTCCGTACATCAACACCAACTTTTTCTCGTCGGTTATCCGAGGAATTGAGGAAGAATTATCTCCGCACGGTTACCACGTGATCATTTGTCAGAGCCACGAAGATGTTTTAACCGAGAAAAAACATTTAAACACTTTACTCAATGCACAAGTGGACGGGATTTTCATGTCGGTTTCCAGAACTACAATTGATACCGAACATATTCAGCACATTTTAAATACGACTAATACTCCAATTATATTCTTTGACCGAAAGAAAGACATTCCGGGGATCAGTACTGTAACCATCGACGACTACAGAGGCGGTTATATGGCAACAGAACATTTAATTGACGAAGGTTACAAAAACATTTGCCACTTTGCCGGAGATCTGAATCTTGAGATATATCAAAACCGTCTGAACGGTTATAAGCAGGCTTTGATTGATCATCAGTTTCAGGTAAAAGAAGAAAATATTATCTCTACCGGCAGCTCGATCGATGCAGGAATTGAAGCTGTTAAAAAACTTTGGAACAGCTCATCCGTTCCCGACGCTATTTTTTCTGCAAGTGATTCTACCGCTTTGGGAGCCTGTCAGGAATTGAAAAAAAGAAAAATAAAAATCCCTCAGGAAGTGGCCGTGATTGGTTTTTCAAACGAACCCTTTACCCAATTTATGGAACTTCCGATGAGCTCTATAGACCAGACCCCTGTTTTGATGGGAAATATGGCCGGACAGGTTTTTATTGATAACATTAAAGACAATTCTTCAGGTGTTTCTATTGAGAAGAAAGTTGTGCTTGCACCGCAGATTTGCGTGAGAAAGTCTTCGAAAAGAAAATAGTTTTACTTTATTTTTAATGCTCTTTAAAACCATCCTGTCTTTCGGAAAATCCAACCTCCAAGGGAGGAGGGTTATTGTCCGTTTAAGAAGGTTGAATCTTAATTCAAATTTAAAAAATGTAAGCCAAATATTAATAAAAACTACAGGTGAAATATTACCCTCCTGCGGAAAGGTGGTGAAATTCCATAGAATTTTTGACAGGGTGGTTTTGAATCATAGTTGTCACAGATTACTAATCTGCGATATCGGGATTCTTCAATTTATAACTTTTTTCAAGTTTTAGTTCTTTGTTATAATCAGGTAGTGATCCAGAAGTTTTGTAAACAGAAATAATTTGTAATTCATCATTCTTTTTTATTGCACTTACAGTTCTTATTACGGTTTCTTTTAATGGTTTCTCACGAATAATAATTGTTATTATATTTGGCAATTCTGATATTTTTTTATTTACAGTTTCATTTTCTGTTAAGTAACCATAAATTTTTCTATCATCGTAATTTGTCTCAAATCTTAATGAAGCTAATTTTGTTTGGTTAGGAATTTTACTAAAAGAAATTTCTATGTTTCCATTTTTATCAGTAACAAAATCTATAGAATCATCAAATTTTATTTTAGAATCAAAATCATATTCATAATTAATTTTAACTTTAAGATCTTTCATAACTATTTTTTGATCAGTCTTAAAAGCTAAAATATATTTATCTATATTCTTATTTCTATAAATTTCACGAGAATCTGACTCTTGAACATCGTATTTGTCAGTAAATAAAAGTTCATCACCCTTTTTTTTCCAAGTTCCTTTAAAACTTCTCCAAGTAAGACAACCAACGTGAGGACGCATCCACATTTCATATGTGAAATCAGGATTCAAAATAATTTCATTTACACTTATATTATTATTTAATAAGTTTTCGAATTCACCTTTTCCATTATAATAAGCTGTAGCATTATTAACATAAGTTTCTTGTGAAGATAAATTCAAAAAAATAAAATGGAAGAATATTATAAAAAATTGTTTCATTGTGGTAGCTAAAAATCAAATATATGAAGTTTCGGATAAAGCTAATCCTCATACTTCACAGAAAATTGGGCTTCCTTTGACTTCGCTAAGGAAACGGTTATTATTGATGCAGACATTATGCTTATTTGTGAAAAACATTCGTGTCATTTACATTTAAAAACTACAAACAATCCAAAAAATAAAATGCTCCCTACCGAAGCAAGAAGCATTTTCAACCCTAATATTTAATATAATTAACCCATTACAGAGAGACGCCTCGTCTCCATGGAATGAAATCACTCTGTAATTTTTCTGAAATAATAAGAGGAAGTACAACTTCACATTATTTAAAAAGTCAAAACTTGCTGACACAATTTATTTCCTTACTTTTATCGATATAAATATTGATGAAATACCAAATGTTGGATAAAATACTGTCAGATTAAAATCTGTTTAAAATAATATAGCAATCAGCAACAAAAAACTAAAAATTTAATATTATGAAAACTCTCTTACTTTTCTTACTAATGATGTTTAGTGTCACCAAAATTTCAGCACAAAATAAAACTGACGAAATATCAAAAATTATTAACCAGCAGGAAACCGACTGGAACAAAAACGATATGAAATCCTTTTCCAATGCATTTTCAGATGATGGTATTCTCATTAATTTTTTAGGGTTAGTTTGGAAAGGAAAGAAAATGATCAATGAACAATTTTCATACATTAACGACTGCTGCATCAAACCCACTTCTGTTAAATTTGAAGTGACCGGAGTAAAAGTAATTGATGACAAAACAGCCATCGCTTATATTAATGAAACTTTAACCGCAAAAGAAGATTATCAGGTTCCCGGTGCTACAGTAAAGAAAGGAAGTATTGATAAAAAAATCGTGACAGCAGTATTTCAAAAAGAATCGAAATCGTGGAAAATTGTTTCGATGCAGGTTACGCAGGTAAATCAAATGATGACTAAATAACGAATGCTAAATTTGTTATTTTTATTAAACTGAAATACCTTCAGCAAATTTGTTCATATCATAAAAAAGAAAATGCTCCTCACCGAAGCAAGAAGCATTTTCAACCCTAATATTTAATGATCATTAACCCATTATAGAGAGACCCCTCGTCTCCATGGAATGAAACCATTTTAAATTATAAGAGAAAAACAAAATAGCAATTTTGAATGCTGTAGAAATTAGATTATCTTATGCATACTTAAAACTATTTAAGCTGGATCAACACGAAACATTAAAATCAAAACGTTTTGAAAAAATCTACTATATTAATCTTAATTAATTTCATTACATTCATCGTTTTCATATTTTTAATTTATTCATATATTTCGAGGGAGAAAATTATGAAATCTAATAATTTTATATCAAATTATTGGATTGTTAAATATTATTGTGGGGAAGGATCAAGAGGACGTTCATCAATTAAAATTAATTACAATTCAAAAGAATATTATGTCTCTTTACATTATAATGCATGTGAAGATCTAATGAATAATAATCGGAGCGTAAAATTATATTACGACGATTCATTAGATCAAGTTTTCCATAAAACAGGATTAAACATTCAAATGGTTATTCTTTTTGGATGTGTTTTTATTTTTTTTATTTTTTTCTGGTTGCTTCCAAAAAAATATTGGTGAATTTAAAAACGTAATATGTCAAATTTAAAATCCGTTTCCTTTTCAATAAAATTCTAAGCTGAATTACAAACCCAAAAAGAAAATGCTCCCTACCGTAGCAAGAAGCATTTTCAACCCTAATATTTAATATAATTTACCCATCACAGAGAGACCCCTCGTCTCCATGGAATGAAATCATTCTGATTAAGAACGTCTGCTTTGGTTTTTACTTCGCCGCTGGCTACGTTGATGATGAGTTCCAGAAGCTCGTCTGCTGCTTCGGGAATTGTTTTGTCTCCGCTGATTACGGTACCTGCATTGAAATCAATAATGTCTGACATTTTTTCTGCCAAAACAGTATTGGAAGAAATTTTCACAACCGGAGTAATAGGATTTCCCATCGGAGTTCCAAGACCTGTGGTGAAAAGTACGACTGTTGCACCTGAACCGACTAAAGCGGTTGTACATTCGGCATCATTTCCTGGTGTACACAAAAGATTCAGACCTGGTTTTGTGGCATATTCTGTAAAGTCAAGCACATCAACAATCGGTGCCGCTCCGCCTTTTTTAGAGGCTCCTGCAGATTTCATGGCATCGGTAATTAAACCGTCTTTGATATTTCCGGGAGACGGATTCATATCAAAACCAGATCCTGCCGCAACTACAGAGGCTTCAAAATCTTTCATCAGTTTCAGGAATTTTACTCCGTCTTCATCGTTGATGCAACGGTTGACCAGCTCCTGCTCTACTCCACACAATTCAGGGAATTCGGCCAACATGGTTGTTCCGCCTACTGCCGCCATAATATCTGAAACTTCACCCAAAACAGGATTGGCAGAAATTCCTGAAAAACCGTCTGAGCCGCCACATTCCAAACCAATGTTCAGCTTGGTGATGGACGCCGGTTTTCTCTCTATCTCATTGGCTTTTTTAATGCCTTCGTATGAATCTTTGATAACGCCGGTCAGCATTTCATCGATGGTTCCCGATTTTTGCTGTTCGTAAACTACGATTGGTTTTTTGTTATTGGGAGCCAATGCATGCAGTGAATCCATGAAAATCTGTACCTGAAGATTCTGACAACCTAAGCTGAGAACCGTAGCTCCGGCAACATTCGGGTTGTTGACATATCCTGCAAACAATCTTCCCAATGCTTCAGCGTCCTGACGAATTCCGCCACAACCGCCCTGATGCGTGATGAATCTTGCATCGATGTTTTTAAATATTCTTGTATCCGGCTGTTCTTCTTCAACTTCAACAGTTGCTCCGCCGTTTAACAACGAACGTAATAACAACTGATGTTTGCTGGCTTTATCATGAAGCAATTCTTTTTCAAAAATATCCTTCAGTGTTTCGATATTCTTGTTTTCGCAGAATACTAACGGGAAAAATAACCAAACGTTTTCTGTACCAACCTGTCCGTCTTCACGGTGGTAGCCAATAAAAGTACGGTCTTTCCACTTGTCAACATTGGGTGGAGTCCAGCCCAAAGTTTCGGTTTTCCCGACCACTTTTGCACTTTGATGCTTTACGTTTTCGGTGGTAATCACTTCGCCCTGTCTTACGGATTGGTTGGCTTTTCCAACGATTACGCCATACATGATGATATGGTCGCCATCCTCAAAATCTACGGCAGCGAATTTATGTTTTGCTTTAATATCTTTAAGAATCGTATAATCTGTACCGTCTAAGTGCACCGATTCTCCGGCAGGTAAATCCAACAGCGCTACAATAACGTTGTCTTTGGGATTTACTTTCAGTACTTTCTTTTGCATGATTGTTTAAGAATAAAATTGAATAAAATTTTTGTAGGCAGTTTCCATGTCATTGTGATCGATTTCGAACAATGCTTTTGCGACTGCGGCTTTCAGGCCTGCTACCTGTGTAAGGTCGGTATCCCAGAACAGTTTTTCGCTTAATGCCTGCTCTGAAACTACTTCGTAATCTTCGTTTTTCCAGATTTCTTTAAATCTGTTCACGATCGCTTCTTCGTCATTCAGAGGAAGAGATTTTTCACCAAAACTTCCCTGATAGAATCTGATTAAACTTGCCAGAGAGAACGTTAAGTTCAACGGAAGTTTGTTATTTCTTTCAACATATATCAACAAACTTGGAACGACTCTTACTTTAAATTTAGAAACAAAATACAAAGCGATGCTTGCCAAATGATGCTTGATGAAAGGATTTCTGAATCTGTCGAAAACTTCTTCTGCAAATTCCTTCAGTTCAGTTTCGTCTAAACCTAAAGTCTGATTGACTTCATTAAATATAGAATCACTTAAAAATGTTCCGATAAATTGATCATCAATAGCTTCTTTTACGATTTCTTTTCCTGCTAAAATTGCCGGAGCCAACATCAAGGTATGTCCGCCATTCAGAATTCTAACCTTTCTTAAACGGTAGGGCTGAATATCATCTACCACCAAAATCTGTTCATTGATCTGATCGAAAGGAATTCTTTTTTTCAAATCTTCACCTCCCTGAATCACCCATAAAAGGAACGTTTCAGAAACCACCATCATCGGATCTTCATAATCCAACTGGTCTTCGTAAGTCGCAGCGTCATCTTTCGGATAGCCCGGAACGATTCTGTCTACCAAAGTATTGTGGAAGTGATTGCTGTTTTCAATCCATTCTGCAAATCCTTCTTCTAAATTCCAAAGTTGGGCATATTTTAAAATAATTCCTTTTAAAACGATTGCATTTTCTTCAATCAGTTCGCAAGGAATGATTCTTAAACCTTTGTCTGCTGCTCCATTGAAATGCTTATATCTTTCGTGAAGTAAAACCGCCACTTTCGCTGGGAAATTTTTGTGCGGACCTTCGTAGGTATTTTCAGTTTCGTCGTAGGCAATTCCTGTTTCTGTTGTATTTGAAAAAACAAATTCAAGTTCTTCTTCTTTCGCCAACTTCAAAAAGCTGTTGTAATCCGCATAAGGATTAACTGACTTCTGAATCGCTGAAATCACACATTTCTCATCAATGATTTCTCCTTTTTTGATTCCTCTTGAAAATAAAGTGTAGAGATTCCCCTGCTCTTCAAGCTTGTGAACTGAACCGTTGGGTGTCGGCTGAATATTGACAATTCCTGCATTGAAATCTGCTTCTTTATTTAATTTATCGATCACATAATCTGTAAATCCGCGCATGAAGTTTCCTCCCCCAAACTGTACGATTTTTATTGGTAATTTTGTATTGAGTCCGCTGTTTTGGCGGTTTAACTGTTGTTTTGTCTGATTTTCCATCTTATTGTTGATGATTTTTTTAACGCAAAGTCCGCAAAGATTTTTGGACAAAATGCTGTATATTTTTAAGCTCGCAAAGGCGTTCTACTTAGCAAAGAACTCAAAGTCGTTATTTGAACCACTAAGGTTTAATAAGGAGTTAAGGTTATTTAAGAGAAATAAATTTCTTAAGCTTACACTTAAATTTGCCTGCAAATTCTTAATCATTCTTAACCTCTTAATTCTCCTTAATTGTTTTAAATTTTATTTTCTATTTACTGATCACCTTATATTTTGGAACCAATGATTTCATTACGACCCATGCAATTAGATAAGCGACTGCACAGATGGAGAAAATGATCATGTATCCTTTGTCAATTCCGTCTGAAACTACAGCGCCTGATTTTTCTAACTGCTTAAAGAAATCATCCGGCAAACGGTCGTTGATGTACTGAGGATATTTTTCCAACAAAGGAACTCCGTCTACTGTTGACCATGCTTTGTGAGCGTGATCGAATAAAACTCCAGAAGATTTATTAATGATGAACGAACCGATTCCTCCAGCCATTCCGCCAATTCCTGTGATGGTTGCAATGGCTTTTTTAGGGAACATATCGCCTACTGTCGAGAAAATATTGGCTGACCAAGCCTGGTGTGCTGCTCCTGCAACTCCAATAATTAAAACAGGTAACCAATATGTAATTGTTCCAAGAGGTTGTGCTAAAAGTGCCAACAAGGGGAAAAATGCGAAAATTAACATTGCTTTCATTCTTCCTGTATAAGCGTTCATTCCTAATTTTTCAACAAAATATTTTGGAAGCCAACCCCCAATAATCGACAGTAAAGTAATCATGTATAATACGAATAATGGCAATGCACTTTGAGTGGAATCCATTCCGTAAACTGAGCTTAAATAAGCCGGAGTCCAGAATAAAAAGAACCACCAAACGCCATCTGTCATAAATTTACCGAAGGCAAAAGCCCAAGTTTGTCTGTAGCTGAAACATTCTTTAAACGTAAATACTTTTTCCGGAACTGATTTATCTTCATTCGGAAGATCGTCCTGATCCTGATTGATATACGTTAGTTCATGTTCGTTAACTCTCTTGTGCAAGTGAGGTTTTTTGTAAACGAAAACCCAAAGTCCCATCCAAACAAATCCTAGTGCACCAATAATGATAAACGCCCATTCCCAACCCAATGATTTTGCGATAAAAGGGATTGTAAGCGGTGCTGCCAAAGCTCCTACTGTTGCTCCTGCATTCCAGATACTTGTAGAAAATGCTCTGTCTTTTTTAGGGAAATATTCTGCTGTCGTTTTGATCGCTGCCGGGAAATTTCCAGCCTCACCAATTGCCAGTACGAAACGTGCAAAAACAAATAAAGTAACACTTGTACTGATAATTGCAGAAGTATTGGAAACTGTTCCGATCAATTCTTTAGAACCATGAAAACCAGCCGCCCATTCTCCAGTAAGGATTCCTGAAGTTGCAATTCCGCAGAATGCGTGTAAAACTGCACCCACAGACCAAACTCCGATTGCCCAAAGAAAACCTTTTTTGGTATCCATGAAATCCACGAACTTTCCTGCGAAAAGCATTCCCACTGCGTAAAATATGGAGAATAATGCGGTGATGTTTCCGTAATCGTTGTTATTCCAGTGAAATTCCGGTGCTATAAAATCTTTCCACGTCAAAGATAAAACCTGACGATCCAGATAATTGATCGTGGTGGCGAGGAATAACAGCAGACAAATCGTCCATCTGTATTGCGTCGGCTTAAGAGATTTAACTGAACTCATAGTCATTTATTTATTTTAAAGTCTGAATGATATCCAGCACTTTTTTGGTTTCATTTTCTATTGTCGCATAGTCTTTCGCAAGCATTAATTCGTTACTTACCAGCTTGCTTCCCATTCCTACTGCAGAAACTCCTGCCTTATACCAGCTTTCAATACTTTCTTTGGTAGTATCAACACCACCTGTTGGCATAAATTTCAGATTAGGGAACACATCTTTGATGGCACTCATAAATCCTGGTCCCAAGGCGTTCCCTGGGAATAATTTTATGAAAGTTACACCAGCAGTTTCCGCCGCAATAATTTCGGTAGGTGTCATACAACCCGGACTGTACAACAAGTCTTTAGGAATTAAAAATGCTGCAACTTCCGCTACAAAACCCGGACTGATAAAGAAATCTGCACCTGCTTTGTAATATTCTTCTGCTTGTTTTACATTTTTAATAGTTCCGATACCAAGAAGCATTTCAGGCATTTCTGCATTACGAACTTCAACCATTTTTGTGAAATTACTCAACGCAGCTTCACCACGGCTGGTATATTCTACAGCGCGGATTCCTGCTTTGTAAAGCGATTTTAATATTTCTAAAGTTACCGTTTCATCAGCATTATAATACAGAGGCAGAGCTCCCTGATTGATGATGGTGTTTGTAACCAATTGTATTTTTGTCATTTTGTTTTAATTATTTTGTTAAAATAATCTTTGATGGGGTTTTATCCATCCTTTGGTATGCTGTAACTTCAACACTTCCTTTTTTTTAACGCAAAGGGTGCAAAGATTTTCTTTTTAAAATTTGATGTATAATTTTAAGTTCGCAAAGGCGTTTCACTCAGCGAAGTTCGCAATGTTTTTGTTTAAGCAATAAGCCAATTGCCAAAAGCTAACAGCAAAGAACTACCTTTTGATTCTTCCTCCGGAATTTCCGGCCATTACTTCGAGAATATCTTCTGCGCTGCAGTAATTGATGTCGCCTAAAATGGTGTGTTTGATGGCACAGGCCGCGTTGGCGAAATTCAGTGCTTTTTCATCATCGAAATTTAATAAACCATAAATTAAACCTGCTGCAAAAGCATCTCCCGTTCCGATTCTGTCGACTACGTTGTCTATTTCCAAAAATTTAGTTTCAAAATAGTTTTCGTTAATTAAAGCTCTTCCCTGCGTCTGCTGAGAACTTGCCGTAACCCCGATTCTTATTTTGTCAAAAATTTTATAAATGGATGGACACTGTTTTTTTAATTCTTCACAAGCTTCAATGAAACCTTTCTGATCTGATGAAAATTGAGTTCCCAAAATTTCATTGATCTCATTCACTCCACCGATGAAAATCGTTGAGTACGAAACCAATTCTTTTAAAACTTCATTTCCATTTTTACCATATTTCCACAGGTTGGAACGGTAAGCAGGATCGGTGGTCACTTCGATTCCCATTTCACGGGCGGTCAATAAACCTTCTTTTAAAGCTTCGTAAGCACCTTCAGAGATTCCAGGACTGATGCCTGTCCAGTGGAAATAATCGCAACCTTCCAAAGCTTTTTTCCAGTCAACCTGTTCGGGTTTGATGTTGGCAAAAGAACCGTTCAGCCTGTTGTAAGCAATTCTGCTCGCACGAACCGATGAACCTACTTCAAGGAAATATAAACCTAAAGGATGTTCGTTTTTATTGATGAAAGTTGTATCAATTCCAAAACTTTTAATGAAAGATAATGCAGATTCTCCCACAAAATCATCAGAAACATTGCTGATGTGCGTTACCTCGCAACCCATTGTTGCCAATGAAGAAGCTACGTTGAGCTCAGTTCCGCCGAAAAAGAATTCCATCTCGTGGCTCTGTTTCATTGTTTTGTTTCCGGGAGGTGAAAGCCTCATGATTACTTCACCGAAAGTAAGTATTTTGCTAGCCATATTTTAAATACTCTGTTTAATATCTACTGTTATTTAAACGCAAAGTGCGCTAAGATTTTTATAAACTACTAACTGTTTTTAAGTTCGCAAAGGCGTTCTATTCAGCCAAGCTCACAAAGATTTTCAAGTTTAGAAAAATTGCAGATATGAAAATTATTGTTTTTTTTCTCTCGCAGATTTAGCAAATTTTGCAGATTTAAAATTGATCTGCTTTATCAGCTCAATCTGCGAGAGATTTTATTTAATTCGAAATTTAAAAATCGAAATAATTTTTAGCATTATGATAACAGATATCGGAAATGGTTTTTCCGATCAGTTCCATATCATCCGGCAATTCTCCGTTTTTCATTTCTTCTCCAAAAAGATTACACAATACTCTTCTGAAATATTCGTGTCTTGGGTAAGATAAGAAACTTCTTGAATCTGTCAGCATTCCTACGAAACAGCTGATCAATCCCATGTTTGAAAGGGCATTCATCTGCTTGATCATTCCGTCTTTCTGATCCAAAAACCACCATCCGGAACCGAACTGTACTTTTCCTTTGATGCTTCCGTCATTAAAATTCCCGATCATCGTTGCGAAAATTTCGTTGTCTGCAGGATTTAAGTTATAGAGAATTGTTTTGGTCAGTTTGTCTTTTCCGTCTAAAGCGTTTAATAGTTTAGATAAAGTTTCAGCCTGTACGAAGTCACCGATAGAATCCCAGCCTGTATCAGGACCTAAAATTCTGTGCATTCTTTCGTTGTTGTTTCTTAAAGCACCCAAATGGAACTGCTGAACCCATCCGAATTTGTGATATGTTTCTCCTAAGAATAATAAAATCGCAGTTTTAAACTGATTTACCTGCTTTTCAGCAATTACTTTTCCTGAAATTTTATCATTAAAAATGGCGCTTACTTCAGCTTCTGAAGTTTCTTCGAAAGAAATATTGTTTAATCCGTGGTCACACAATCTGCATCCGTTTTCGTGGAAATATTCAACTCTTTTTAATAAAGCATCGCACAAAGTCTGGTAAGAATTAATCTCAATTCCTGCTGACTCGCCTAATTTAGAAATATAATCTGTGAAGTTGTGGTTCTCAATTAAAATCGCTTTATCCGGACGGAAAGCTGTACTTACTTTAATGCTGAAATCGCTTTTCGCTAAATCCTGATGGTAATTTAAAACATCAATCGGATCTTCGGTGGTGCACAAAGATTCTACGTTCATCATTTTCAGCAAACCTCTTGTCGACTTTTCAGGAGTCTGAAGCTGTGCCGTGATGTTGTCGTAAATATCTGATGCGTTTTTTTCGTTCAATAATTCATCAATTCCGAAATAACGCTTCAATTCTAAATGCGTCCAGTGGTACAAAGGATTTCTTAACGTATAAGGAACCGTTTTTGCCCAAGCCTCGAATTTTTCTTTGTCTGATGCGTCGCCAGTGATGAATCTTTCGTTCACGCCCATCGTACGCATTGCACGCCATTTGTAATGATCGCCCGCAATCCAGACTTTAGATATGTTTTCGAAAACCGTATCTTCAGCGATATCTTTTGGAATCAAATGATTGTGATAATCGATGATCGGCTGTTTTTCTGCGAAATTGAAATATAATTCTTCCGCGTATTTATTTTGTAATAAAAAGTTATCTGTAATAAAATATTTCATTTCTGTAAAATTCTTGTGTTATTCATTAGCAGGTTTCCCGATGGTCGCCAAAATACCTCCGTCCACATAAATAATGTGTCCGTTGATAAATTTACTCGCGTCTGAAGCTAAGAAAATAGCGGTTCCTGCAAGATCTTCAGGGTTCCCCCATCTTCCTTCCGGTGTTCTGCTGATGATAAAATCGTTAAACGGATGACCGTCTACTCTGATTGGTTCTGTCTGGGTTGTCGCAAAATATCCGGGACCGATACCGTTCACCTGAATATTATGTTTTGCCCATTCTGTTGCTAAATTTTTGGTCAGCATTTTCAGTCCGCCTTTTGCAGAAGCATACGCTACTACATTGTCACGGCCAAGCTCACTCATCATTGAGCAAATATTGATGATTTTACCGGATTGTCTTTTAATCATGTGTTTCCCAACCAGTTGAGACATGATGAAAGGACCGGTAAGATCTACATCGATTACTTTTCTAAAGTCTGCAACATCCATCTCCAAAGCCGGAACACGTTTAATGATTCCTGCATTATTGACCAAGATGTCTATTTTCCCATGCGTAGCAAGCATTAATGCTACTTTCTGAGCTGCTTCAAGTTCGTCTGTCACATCAAAAAGATAACCTGTAGCATTATATCCTTTACTGCGATAATATTCTAAGGCTTCATCTAATTTTGAGGGAGTTGTACTTGTGATTGCCAGTTCAGCACCTGCAGAGGCAAGGCCTTCAGCCATTGCCATTCCTAATCCGTGAGTACCGCCTGTTACAACGGCTACTTTTCCGGATAAATCGAATAAATTCATGTAGAAAAAATTACTTTAGTTCGTTAGTTTTAACAGCGTCCATGTCGCCATAATCCATATTTTCTCCTGCCATTCCCCAGATAAAAGTGTAGTTGGAAGTACCAACTCCTGAGTGAATAGACCATTCCGGAGACAAGACTGCTTCGTTGTTTTTCATAAAGATATGACGGGTCTCGTTCGGCTGGCCAAGAAAATGACTCACAGCCTGCCCTTCTTCAAGATCAAAATAAAAATATGCTTCCATTCTTCGGGTATGTGTGTGGGAAGGCATCGTGTTCCAAACACTTCCTTCATGCAGCTCGGTCATTCCCATTTGTAGCTGGCAAGTTTCCAATACGCTATTGACGATCAATTTATTAATCGTACGTCTGTTGGCGTATTTTGTTTCACCTAATTCTACAATTTCGGCTTCATTTTTAGTGATTTTCTTTGTAGGGAAAGTGTGATGCGCAGGAGCTGAATTGAAATAAAATAAAGTCTGACCTTCACTTCCGTTTTCAAAAACAACATCTTTTGCTCCTTTTCCAATGTATAAAGCCTCCTTATTTCCAAGCTCGAAAACCTCTCCGTCAACCGTTACCTTTCCGGCAGCGCCAACGTTGATAATTCCTAATTCTCTTCTATCTAAGAAATTTTCTGCCTTCAGATCATCAGTAGGTTCAAGTTTCAAGACGCTATTTACGGGCATTGCACCACCTACGATCATTCTGTCGTACATAGAATATACTACATTGATTTGATCTTCATTAAATAAATCATTCATTAAAAACTCCCTTCTCAGGTCCTCAGTTGTATATTTTTTTACATCTTCAGGATGATGGGCGTAACGAAATTCTGATTTTGTCATACTCTAGATTTTAAACTTAAAATTGTGGTTTTAAAAAAACCTGTTGAACATTGCGTAATCGATTGCATTAAATTACACTAAAATTGTACAGAAATACTTGTCGATAAATATATAGATAATATGTATTCCGTTAACAAAAAATTCACTTAAATTTTTAAATATCTGACTAACAGTAAAATATAATTTATATTTTGGAGTAAAATGAGAATTTTTAAGAATAAAGTGTGTTTTATTTTAACGAAATCAACCGTAAAAATCGGTTAAAATAAAATCATGCCGCAAAATAAAGCTCTGATAGTAGTCATGCAACAAATACAACAACAAAACAAAATAATTCATCAGTTCATGTTAAATTATGGCAATTTGGTAATAATTATAAAATATGTAAATTTTATGAACTGATAAAACTGATAAAAATCACATAAAATTTCGCAAAAATGATTCTTGCGTATCTTTTTGGGGAAATTTCATGAGTGTAAAACAGGTAATTTTCATAAAAATCTATCAATTTTTAATAATAGAGTACAGAATATTTATAATTCTCGAAAAGATTGGAAATTGAATGAGTACATCAATTAAACGTTTAATAATCAAATATTTAAATAAAATAAATTGGTTCTGTATTTTGTATTTATAAACAAATTTCATCTACTAATTAATAAAAAAATAATATTTTTTTCTTTGTATAATGAAAAATAATATTAGTTTAGGAGCCACGATAAATATAAGTCGTGAAAAATTACGCAATCGATTGCACAAGTTTAGCGTAAAAGAATTACAAAGATCAAACAGAGTACTTAAAATCCACAAAAACTAAGCGGAAGGTCTGCAAAAATGCTTTCTAACCATACTTTAAAAACTATATAAGGATATAATAATGAATAAAAAAGTACACTCAATAAAGTGGTTATATTTAACTGTTTTTCTGCTTCCGGTACTTGGGTTGGCGCAGGAAAAAGGTAAAGAAAAAGAAACCAACATTGACGAAGTGGTTTTGGTAGGTTATACCAAAGTCTCTAAAAAAGATGTTACCAACGCTGTTTCATCTGTAAAAGCTGAGGCTATTAAAGATATGCCATCAACCAACGCAGCTGAAGCAATCCAAGGCAGAATGGCAGGAGTTAGAGTTGCCCTAAGTGAGGGCTCACCAGGTGCTGATGTAGATATCGTAATCAGGGGTGGTAACTCGATTACCGGAAGCAATGCGCCATTGTATATTGTAGATGGAGTTCAGATGGACAATGCCTTATCTATTTTATCACCTAAAGAAATTGAGTCTATTGAGGTTTTAAAAGACGCATCATCGACTAACATCTACGGAGCCCGTGGAGCCAACGGAGTCGTTTTGATTACAACAAAAGGCGGCCGTAAAAGAGCTAAAACATCTATCAACTATAACGGATTTTTGGGAGTAAGAAAAATTCAGAATACGATTGATGTTTTGGACCCTTACCAATATGTGCTTTATCAATACGAATTGTATAACAAAGCCGGAGTCCAGACTGACATTGATGCTTTTGCAGCAAGATATGGAGCCTACAACCAGCTAGACAAATATAAAGACATCAAAAAGAGAGACTGGCAAGATGAGGTTTTTGGAAGAGATGCATTTAACTTTACTCACAATTTGGGTATAACGGGAGGATCTGAGAATTCAGCTTTCTCATTAACATTGAACAATATACAGGAAGACGGTATTATGATTGGCTCTGGTTTTAAAAGAAACATGGCAAATTTCAAATACGATTATGATCTTTCAAAGAAACTAAGCATGAGTTTGAATGCCAGATACAGCAGACAAACCATCTTTGGAGCAGGAACGTCTTCTACAGGATCACAAAGCAGTAACCGACTTAGAAATGCAGTAAGATATCAGCCTTTTGAAGGTGGCTCTACCGTAAACGTTGATGAGTTTGACCCTTTATTTGCAGATCAGACCAACCTGGTAAATCCGGTTTTATTAGCCAATAGCGAGGTTAAGGAAAGTGGTAGAAATGATTTATTACTTAACGGTGTTATAGAATATAAAATCAACAAAAATTTCACCTTCCGAAGTGTAATTGGGTATGTGCAGAGAGATGAATTTGTCAATCAATTTTCTGGGACAGTAACAAGTTTAGCAAGACAAAATAATGATCAGCCTGTTGTGTTTTTAAGTAAAACTCAAACAAGAAGAATTACGAATACCAATACTTTAAATTTCAAAAAGACATTTGGAAAACATAAGCTAGACTTATTAGCAGGACAGGAAACTGTGAAAACAGATGGTGAATCATTGGTAATGAATATCAAATGGTTTCCAAAATCGATAACTGCAGAAGAAGCATTTGCTAATATTCAGTCGGCTTCACCTCCTTCAGGATTGGTGCAAGATGCTCCAAGAGCAGGAAGAGTGCCTGATCGATTAGCGTCATTCTTCGGTAGAGTCAACTACATCTACAATAACAAATATATCATTACTGCTTCAATGAGAGCAGATGGCTCGAGTGTCTTCGGACCAGGAAACAGATGGGGATATTTCCCTGCAGCCTCTGTAGCATGGAAAGTTGCTGAAGAAAACTTCCTAAAAGATAGTGAAACAATCAGTGAATTAAAACTTCGTGCAGGATATGGTCTATCTGGAAACAACAGAATCGGATCTTTCTTGTATGACACATTTTTTACCACATCATCTGATTACGGATATGCATTTGGAACCAATGTTACTCCTGGTGCTACCACGGGAAATATTCTAGCAAACAAAGGTGTAAAATGGGAATCTGCAACCTCTAAAAATATTGGTTTAGACTTTGGTTTATTTAAAGGAAGAGTATACGGTACGCTTGATTTTTATCAGACCGATACAAAAGACTTATTGCTTTTAGCTAAAATTCCTCAGACAACAGGATATGAATTTCAATATCAAAACTCTGGGAGCACAACCAATAAAGGAGTTGAGCTTACTTTAGGAAGCACAATCATCAACAAAGATAATTTCACCTGGAAAATTGACGCCAATATATCCTCCAATGAAAATACAATCAAAAGCTTAGGTAATAACGCTTCTGCAAGTGCTGATTACTATTTATACCCTTCTGGCTGGCAAAACAATTTAAATGATTTCTTAGTACAGGTGGGCAAACCAGTTGGTACTTATTGGGGATATGTTACAGCAGGAAGATATGAAATCAGTGATTTTGATTATAATGCAACTACACAAGTTTATACTTTGAAAGCGGGTGTACCTAATGCCGCCTCTGCAGCAAATGGCGCAAAAGCCATACAACCGGGAGATCTTAAACTGACGGACTTGAATGGTGATGGCAATATTGATAATAAAGACATGACCGATTTAGGAAATGCTCAGCCAAAATTCTATGGCGGATTTAATCAAACTTTCCGTTACAAAAACTGGGATATGAGCTTGATGTTCAACTTCTCTGTCGGTAATAAAGTATACAATGCCAATAAACTTGAATACTCTACCCAGTATCTTTACAAAGACAATAACATGTCTGCAGATGTAGCAGACAGATGGAAATGGTTTGATAACAATGGGGTAAAAGTAAATGATCCAACTGCATTGGCTGCATTAAACGCAAATACTACCATGTGGACTCCTCCGGCTGGAGCATATTTCTTACATTCGTACGGTATTGAAGACGGATCTTTCTTAAGATTAAATAACGTAACCCTTGGTTATTCACTTGGAAAAGATTTTACAAAACAGTTGGGACTTTCTAATTTCAGATTGTACTTTACCATGAATAACGTATTTACGATCACAGGATATTCCGGATATGATCCTGAAGCAAACACAAGAAGAAACCCTCTAACACCCGGTGTAGATTACGCAGCGTACCCACGAAGCAGATTTATCTTATCCGGAATTGATATTACTTTTTAAACTTTAATATAATGAAAAAATACAAATATTTAACGCTTCTATTTTCCGTTGCCGGAATTTTATCGCTGAGCTCTTGCAATGACTACCTTGAGGTCGAGAGCTTATCAAACACAGCAGAAGAACAGCAGTTTGATTCTGCATCAGACACATTCTCTGCATTGGTTGGAGTGTACAACAGTACGATGGGAGACAATACCTATGGTCAAAGAATGAATCTTATCCTTACGCAGTCTGGCGATGATTTCAGAACTTCTGGAGATTATAATGCTAACGACAGAAGAGGGATCAGCTGTTTCGGAGCAATCTCTACAAATACAGAACTTCTTAGACCGTTTTTGGACACATATGCCGGAATTGAAAGAGCCAATCTTGTTATTAAAAACATTCCGCTTTCGGTGGTTTACAAAACAGGTTCTGAAGCAGATAAAAAATTGATGGATCGCTATTTAGGTGAAGCATTGACGCTGAGAGCTCACTTTTATCATGATTTGATTAAAAACTGGGGTGATGTACCTTTTCAGGATGTCCCTTCTGCTGATCTGCCATCACTGTATCTTGCAAAAACAGATAAAGATGTGATCTACGACAAGATTCTTGACGATTTATTAAAAGCTGAAAATCTTGTTCCATGGAAATCTGAAGGAAATACTACGGCTCAAAGAATCTCTAAGGCTGCTGTAAAAGGCTTGAGAGCCAGAATTGCATTGACAAGAGCGGGATATTCTCTGAGAAGAAATCCTCAAATGATGATGCAGGGATCAAATCCTCAAAAATATTATCAGATTGCTTATGATGAATGTAAAGATATCATCAACTCTGGTCAGCATAAGCTAAACCCTAGCTATGAAGGTTTATTCAGATCATTACACACCAATACTCCTGATGCTACAAACGAAATAATTTATGCAATCGGAGCTTTCGGAGGAAACTCCCGAACAGACAGTAAAATTGGTTATTACAATGGTTTGAGACATGAAGATACAGACTGGAAATCTTCAGGAGGTATCAATGCCATTCCTGTATACTTTTATGAATTCACAAAATTCGACTTAAGAAGAGATGTCAACATTGCAATCTTTAGGGTAAGTACTACAAAACAAGAAGATCTTCAGACATCAGTGAACTGGAACGACGGTAAATTCAGAAAATCATGGACAAGCATCACCGGAACTTCTCAAAACCTTGGGATCGATTGGCCAATGATAAGATATGCCGATATCCTGTTAATGTTTGCTGAAGCTGATAATGAATTGCACAGTGGGCCTTCTCAGGAAGCTGTAAATGCAGTTTTGTCTGTAAGACAAAGAGCATATGCCGGAAATTTGGCGCAAGTGGGTACAATTCCTACCGATAAAATTGGCTTCTTTAATTATCTTGTAAAAGAAAGATCATTGGAGTTTGGTGGAGAAGGTCTTAGAAAATACGATCTGATCCGTTGGAATCTTTTAGAAACTAAAATCAATGAAACCAGAGCCAAACTTACCCAATTCATGAATGGAACTGGTGCTTATGCTAACGTTCCGGAATATGTTTTCTATAAAAAACCTGCTGCTACAGTTGCCAACTATGTTCCAACAAAAACAGCACAGCAAAACGTTTTAGATATTGATTTCTATACAACCGGCTCAGTGGCAAAGGCAGATGTTTTCTACAGCCCCAATCAATCAGTAGCAACGCCGTCAGGATATACAAAGGTTAACTGGAGATTAGCCATGACCCAACCATACATTAGTGGTGATCCTGTAAAGAGTTATGCCTATTATTTCCAGCCAAATAAAAAAGAATTGTTGCCCATCGCATTAGACATCATTAATTCTAACTACAATCTTACACAAGATTACGGTTATTAGAATCAAGATACATTCATATTAATTTTGATACAGACTTTCTCCTTTATTGGGGTAAAGTCTGTATTTTCCTAATGAAATTAAAATATATGAAGATTTCAAATTTTTACAAAAAAATAAAGTTTTTGTCTATTTTTTCAGTAGTTGTGATCAGTTTTTTTTCTTTCAAGATTAATGATGAAAAGACCATCATAGTTTCGAAAGACGGGAAAGGTAATTTCACTACAATCCAGCAGGCTATCAATTCTGTTGAAGATGGAAAAACAGTAAGAACAAAAATCATTGTAAAACCAGGAACTTACAGAGAAAAAATTACAGTTTCAGCTGCAAAAAGCCCAATCATTTTAATGGGAGAAAAAGCAGAAAACACCATTTTAGTGTACGGTGACTTTGCTTCAAAACAAAATAGTGAAGGTAAAAACATAGGAACTACAGGTTCATCAACAATATTTATTTTTTCCGATAATTTTTCAGCTAAAAATTTCACTTTTCAAAATGACGCAGGACCAGTAGGACAAGCCGTTGCAGTTTTGACAGCCGGAGACAAAATTGCATTTGAGAATTGCCGATTTCTAGGATTTCAGGATACTTTATACACAAAAGGAATGCAGGACAACGCCGACAAAAGCAAATCTTCGCGGAATTATTTTAAAAACTGCTATATCGAAGGAACTACTGATTATATTTTCGGAGCAGGAACCGCAGTATTTGAAAACTGTACGATTTACTCCAAAAAAAATGCATCTTACGTTACAGCTGCTTCCACAATTGAAGGGATTGAGTTCGGATATGTATTTATTAACTGTAATTTAACAGGAGCTGCCGATGCAAATTCTGTATATTTGGGTCGTCCGTGGAGACCATTTGCAAAGACTGTTTACATCAACTGTGCAATCGATTCCACAATAAAAGCTCAAGGATGGCATAATTGGGGAAAAGTAGATGCTGAAAAAACCGTTTTCTACGCAGAATACAATTCCAAAGGTCACGGAGCAAATGTTTCAAAAAGAGTTTCTTGGTCACATCAGATCACAAAAAAGGAAAGTAAAAAATATACTTCTAAAAATATTCTGTCCGGAAAAGACAACTGGAATTTCAAAAAAGCCACTAAATAATCTCAAAAAGTTATAAATGAAAATCTTTTCTACATTCTTCCTTTTGGGACTTTTATCTTTACAAAGCTGTACAAGCCAGATAAAAACTTCATCCGCATCTGAAACCACAGTTTCAGGAAAGCTGATCAGTTTTCCCGGCGCAGAAGGTTTTGGAAGATTTACTAAAGGCGGACGTGGCGGAAAAGTTTTATTTGTAACTAAATTAACTGATGACGGCTCAGAAGGAACTTTACGACACGCTTTAGAACAAAAAGGGCCGCGATATATCATCTTCAGAACTGCAGGAACTATTTTTCTTGAATCTCCGTTAAAAATAAAAGAAGGCAACGTCACCATTGCCGGACAAACTGCTCCCGGCGACGGAATCACTATTGCGAACTATGAAACTTTTGTTTCGGCTGACAATGTAATTATCCGTTATATGAGATTCAGAATGGGTGACAAGAAAAAGTATGAAGGCGATGCTTTGGGCGCAAGATTTATTAAAAATTTGATCGTTGATCATTGTTCGATGAGCTGGTCTACTGATGAGACGGTTTCCATTTACGTCAATGAAAATACAACGCTTCAATGGTGTGTCATTGCTGAAAGCCTGAGAAATTCTGCCCACCAGAAAGGCGCTCATGGCTACGGAGGAATTGCAGGTGGAAAATTCGCATCTTTTCATCATAATATCTATGCCAACCACGACAGCAGAAATCCCAGATTGGGAGAATATGCGGGAAGTAAATTTGCACTGACTGATCTTACAGACTTCAGAAACAATGTAATCTACAACTGGGGACACAACAATATTTATGGTGGCGAAGGAATGAATGTGAATATCATCAACAATTACTATAAACCCGGACCTGCGTCGATGAACAGAAAAAGAATTGCTGCCATCGACAAAAATGAAAAACCGGAAACAGAAGTTTATAATATCTGGGGGAAATACTACATCAACGGAAACGTTTCTGAAGGAAATCCCGACGTGACAGCAGACAATTGGGAAAAAGGAGTTTTCAGTCAGATGAAAAATTCTTACAACCTTACAGATAAAGATAAAAATTCTATTAAAATCAATCAGCCGCACGATATTCAGAATAATGTGAAAACCGATTCTCCAAAAGAGGCGTATGAAAAAATATTAAAAATTGGAGGAGCGAGTTTGGTAAGAGATGAGGTAGATGTACGTATTTTGGAACATGTTAAAAATGGAACGTTCTCCCATAAAGGTTCGCTTGGAAGTGACAATGGAATCATCGATTCTCAGGAAGATGTAGGTGGATTTCCATATCTAAAATCCGGAAAAGCTCTGCTTGACTCAGACAACGACGGAATGCCCGATGAATGGGAAACCAAAAATAATATTGACCCGAAAACAGCCAATGCCAACGGAAAAGATTTAGATAAAAATTATGATAACATTGAGGTGTATATAAACAGCCTCGTTAAAAAAATAACCTAAAAATCAACGATAGTTCCAGAACTTTCAGACCATTCGGTTATCTAAAATAAAAATAATGTCAGTAAAAATAAAATCAAACGTATTCAAAATACTTCTAGCGACAGCAGTTTTCGCTGGCAGTTCATCTTTCGCTCAGAAAAATGTGATTGAGAAAATCCGTAAAAACCCGAAAGCTCCTTTCTCCTACGCAGAATTGTCTATAAAAGATGGCGGAAAATGGCAGGGTAACGAGTATATCGGCGGAATTTTCAAAAACGTTAACGAATTAACCCTTCCGACTGAACATACCGACCATTCTTACTACATCAGATACGAAGGAATTGGCTTGGAAAACAATCAAATCGGTTACAGATTGTATTTGGACTGGAGAAATGCCACAGATATTTTCGGTAAAAAAGTGAATACTCTGGTGTTGCCGGAAGTGGGACAAGATGGCTTTGAAACTTATCATCACGATGCACCTTGGGGACAGGATATTTTAAAATCCGGTCGTACCATCGGAGTCGGTTCTTACGGAAGATATGACGAGCAGAATGATTTTGTTGAAACTTTTAAAACAGTAAAAAGCACCACCGCAAAAGTTTTTAATGAAAACGATAAATCTTTCGCAACCATCGATTACAATGGCTGGAAAACTTGGGGAAAAGCGGTTGACCTTCAATCGAAGCTGACGATTTTTAACAAAGACCGTTTTGTGAGGGTTGATTTAAATTTGAATGAAACAATTTCAGGATTATGTACCGGAATTGTTGCATTCAAAGATATTCCCATGAAAGAGGCAGTCAGTAAAAACAAAAAATGGGGTTACATTGCAACTTACGGAATGCAGACTTTGGCTAAAAAAGAAGACAATTTGGGAATGGTCATCTTCTACCCTGTCGGAAATTTAGATAAAATTGTAAAAACCAAATCGACCCACGTTGTAGTTTTCAAAAAAACCAAAAACGTTTCGTATTACTTTATGGGAGCTTGGTCACAGGAACCCAACGGAATAAAAACCGAAGCAGACTTTTACAAAGATTTAGATAAAAAATTAGAAATTTTAGATAATAACAATCAACTTTAAAATTGAATGACAATGAGTTTTATTAATCAAAAATTAAAAATATACGCTGTTGCTGTTTTAGGTTCAGGAATTTTCATGGCATGTGCACAGACAAAAACCGCAACTGCTACAAAAAGTACAACCCAAACTTCACAATCAGGTAAAGTAGTTCCTACCAACCTGAAATGGTCTGAAAGAATGATGCTTTCAGAAATGCAAAGATTCCCGGAAGCGTGGATGCTCGATTTCAGCAAAAGTCCGAAATGGACGTATCCTTCAGCAATTGTGTTAGACGGTGCAGAACAACTTTATATTAAAACAGGAAAAAAAGAATATTACGATTACATCAGCGGTTTTGGAGAAAAACTGATCAAAGAAGACGGCACGATCCTTACCTACGATCTCGACAAGTACAACATCGACATGCTGAACAGTGGAAACGTATTGCTTTATCTTTACGAAAAAGAGAAAAAAGATAAATATCTGAAAGCTCTTCAAACACTTCGTCTGCAAATCGACGGACAACCAAGAACCAACGAAGGATCTTTTTGGCACAAAAAAATATATCCTAATCAGGTTTGGTTAGATGGTCTTTACATGGGAATGCCTTTCTACACGCATTACACGAAAGATCTGTCAAAAGGTGCAGATGCAACCAAAGCATATGATGACATCGTTATGCAGTTCGACTCAGTTCAGAAAAATCTTTTAGACAAAAATACTGGATTGCTGTATCACGCTTGGGATGAGAGCAAAAAAGAAGCCTGGGCAAACAAAGAAACCGGACTTTCACCTAATTTCTGGGGAAGAGCGATGGGTTGGTACGGTATGGCGATGGTAGACGTTTTGGATTATTTGCCTAAAGATCACCCTGGAAGAGCAAGAATTATTTCTTACATTAAATCTTATTCTGATGCCGTCATCAAATATCAGGATAAAAAATCAGGTCTTTGGTATCAGGTTTTAGATAAGCCATTGGCAAACGGAAATTACGAAGAAGCTACTGCTTCAGCAATGTTCGTGTATACAATGATCAAGTCAGTGAACAAAGGATATCTTCCAAATTCATACAAAGCTGCAGCAAAAAAAGGCTACGACGGAATCATCAAAAATCTGATTACAGTGGATGAAAACGGTGTTGTAAATTTAAATAAATGTTGCGCCGTTGCCGGTTTAGGAGGAAAACCTTACAGAGACGGTTCTTACGAATATTATGTAAATGAAGAAATCCGTTCGAATGACGGAAAAGGAACAGGACCATTTATTTTGGCAAGTCTGGAATTTGAAAAGTAGAGTAAATATTTGGGCAGCTTGATCCGCCTTCCACTCACGCTTTTTTCTGAAAAAACTCCAGGGCTTTTCCCATACTTTTTTTTCAGAAAAAGAGCTCCGTTCAAGTCGGGCTGCAGGCAATTCACCGACAAAAAGTTTCAAATTTTTAAAAGAACTCTGATATTTCAAACATACAACCTTTGCTGAGCAAAGCGCCTCTGCGAAAGAAAAATGCAGATAATATTAAAAGAATCTTTGCGCTCACTGCGTTAAAACAGAATCTGATTTTATGACAAACAAAATTTTAAAAATACTTTCAATCACCACATTTTCCATTGCATCCACTTATCTGAATGCACAGGAAAAACCATACGTTTCAGAAGTCTGGATTGCCGATCAGGGAAAAAATTACAGAAACCCAATTTTATACGCAGATTATTCAGATCCGGACGTTACGCGGGTTGCTGATGATTATTATATGACCGCTTCAAGTTTCAACGAAGCTCCGGGATTGCCTATACTTCATTCAAAAGATATGGTCAACTGGAAATTGGTCAACTACGCCATTCAGGACGTTTTGCCTAAAGAACACTTCTCAGTTCCAAGAAGAGGTGATGCAGTCTGGGCGCCAAGTATTCGTTTTCACAAAGGCGAATTCTATATTTATTGGGGTGACCCCGATTACGGAATTTACATGGTAAAAACCAAAGATCCGCTTGGAAAATGGGATGAACCCATTTTGGTGATGGAAGGAAAAGGCTTGATTGATTCTTGCCCGTTTTGGGATGAAGACGGACAAGCCTATTTAGTTCACGGTTGGGCAGGAAGCCGCGCCGGAGTGAAAAGTATTTTGTCTTTAAATAAAATGAATCCCGAAGGAACGAAAGTTTTAGATAAAGGAGTTCACATCTTCGATGGTCACGATGCGCATCCAACGGTTGAAGGTCCAAAAATGTACAAGAGAAACGGTTATTACTACGTTTTCGCTCCGGCGGGAGGTGTTGCAACAGGATGGCAATTGGTTTTAAGATCAAAAAATATTTATGGTCCTTACGAAGAGAAAATTGTTCTCGAACAGGGCAAAACAAAAATCAACGGTCCTCATCAGGGAGCTTGGGTAGATACGCCTTCTGGTGAAGACTGGTTCTATCATTTTCAGGATGTGGATGCAGGAGGAAGAATCGTGCATTTGCAACCGATGAAGTGGGAAAAAGACTGGCCGGTACTGGGCATTGACAAAGATAAAAACGGAATCGGCGAACCGGTTCTTACTTATAAAAAACCAAACGTTGGAAAAACATTTCCTATCGTAACTCCTCAGGAAACTGATGAGTTTGATGGTGAAAAATTAGGTTTACAATGGCAATGGAGCGCCAACGAAAAAATTGTTTGGTCATCCAAACTTCCCGGACAGAAATTCCTGAGATTATTCTCGATGAAAATGGGAGAAAACGATAAAAACCTTTGGAATGTTCCGAATCTGCTGACTCAAAAATTTCCCGCTCCGAATTTTAGTGCATCCACTAAAGTTAAATTAACTCCCGAAGATGCCAAAGAAGGAAAAACTGCCGGACTTTTGGTCATGGGAATGGATCATGCATCGATTGTCATCACCAATAAAACAGACGGATATTATGTTCAGTTAAGAAAAGCTGAAAAGGCTGAAAAAAACGGCGAAGAAAAGATTTTATTTGAAACTAAATTAAAAGGAAACGAAGCTTATTTTAGAGTAAACGTCAGCGAACCGAACGGAATCTGCACATTCAGCTACAGCGAAAACGGTAAAAATTTCATCAAAGCCGGCGAACCATTTCAGGCAAAACCAGGAAAATGGATTGGTGCTAAAGTGGGATTGTACTCTGTAAGCACACAGAAAGCAAATCGCGGTGGTTATGCAGATTTTGAATATTTTAGAATAACAAAAAATTAGTTAATCTCTTGCAGATTACATCAGTTTTCTAATAATTAAATCTGAATCATCTGTTTAATCTGCGAGAGATAATCAGAACACCAAAAAATTTTGTGCCTTTTAACTTTGTCGAATCTTCGATTTGTGATTAAGAATTAAAATAAATGAATCAACCATTTAATCATATCATCTTATTTTTAGTTGCAGTTTTTCTTCTGTCTTCATGTCAGTCCCAAAATGTTATTACCAAAAATAAAAACGATAAAAAGATTACACATATTTACCTCATCGGCGATTCTACAATGGCTGATTACACAGGAAATTACGAGCCCGGAAAAGATTATATGAAAGTTCGGTATCCGATTACAGGATGGGGACAGGTTTTTCAGCCGTTTTTTGTAAAAGATAGTTTGAATGGTTTGTCAGCATTAAAAGATTCGGTGAAAATTGATGACAGAGCGCATGGCGGAAGAAGTACGAGAACATTTTTTCAGGAAGGAAGATGGAGATCTGTTTATGAAAATCTAAAACCCAACGATTATGTAATCATGCAGTTTGGGCACAACGATGGTTCGGAAAAACATATTGATCGTTACGTAAACATCCAAGGATACAAAGAATTTTTAAGATTATTCGTTATTCAAACCATTCAAAAAGGTGGAAAACCAATTATTGTAACTCCTGTTGCAAGAAACTTCCCTTGGAAAGATGGTAAACTGGAGAATGTTCACGGAGAATATTGGCAGGCTCCGATTGATATTGCGAAGGAAATGAACGTTCCTTATATTGATTTAAACAAAATGTCCATAGATTTTTTTACAAAGAAAGGTCAGGATTATGTAAGTAGTCATTACTTTATGAATTTACCGGAAGGAGTTTATGAAGCATATCCGAAAGGTCAGAAAGACAACACCCACTTTCAGCCCGAAGGAGCAAAAGTGGTGGCGCAAATGGTGTTCACTGCATTTAAAAAAATAATTAAAACTAAATAATAAAAGAATAATGAAGAAGTCATTCAAAATAATTGGTCTTGTTGCGGCAATGATGTTTTCGGGACAGATTTACGCGCAAAATGTAGACATATATAAAGATATTGATTTTAAAATGCCACAGGTGGCAGAAACTTCTTTTTCTGCTTATACCGTTTCTATTAAAGATTTTGGTGGGGTTTCAGGTGGAAAGGTAAAAAACACGGAAGCTTTCAAAAAAGCAATGGACGCTTTGGTAAAAAAAGGCGGAGGAAAACTGATTGTTCCGAGAGGAATCTGGTTAACAGGTCCAATAGTTTTGCAAAGCAACATCAATCTTCATATAGAAGACGGTGCTTTTATTACTTTCAGTAAAGATAAAAGCGATTATCCTTTGGTTGACGTAAGCTTTGAAGGATTAAATACCATTCGTTGCCAGTCTCCTATTTCTGCTAGAAATGCTACAAATATTGCCATTACCGGAAAAGGGGTGATCGACGGAAATGGTGATGTATGGAGAGCGGTTAAAAAAGGAAAACTGGCAGAAGCTGAATGGAAAAAATTTGTTGCTTCAGGTGGAGTTGTTTCTGCGGATGGTAAAACCTGGTATCCTTCAGAAAGCTATAAAAAAGGATTTGAAAGCAGCTCAAACTTCAATGTTCCCGATAAAATTTCAAAATCTGAACTGGAATCTGTAAAAGATTTTCTTCGTCCGGTAATGGTGAGCATCGTAGGTTGTGATAAAGTTCTTTTGGATGGACCAACTTTCCAGAATTCTCCGGCGTGGAATCTACACCCTTTGATGTCTTCAAATATTATTCTTAAAAATCTTACCGTTAGAAATCCGTGGTATTCTCAAAATGGTGATGGTGTAGATTTGGAATCATGTAAAAATGTTCTGATCTATGACAATACCTTTGATGTGGGTGACGATGCAATCTGCATCAAATCCGGTAAAGATGAAGACGGCAGAAAAAGAAACATGCCGACTGAAAATGTAATCATCAAAAATAACGTTGTTTATCATGGTCACGGAGGCTTCGTCATTGGAAGTGAAATGTCAGGAGGTGCGAGAAACATTCACGTTTCAGACTGTACGTTCATCGGAACCGATATCGGTCTCCGTTTCAAAACAACTCGTGGAAGAGGTGGTGTTGTTGAAAATATTTATGTGAAAAACATCGATATGATCAACATTCCGACGCAGACTATCGGGTTTAATATGTTTTATGAAGGTGCTTCTCCGGTTCTGGAGGACGGGCAAAATGCAGAAGGAAATAAAGTCCCTGAAAAAGTATTTGCAGTAGACGAAAAAACTCCGATTTTCAGAAATATTTATTTTAAAAATATCAATGCAGTTAATTCTTTTGAAGCAGTTTCCATCAATGGTTTGGCTGAAATGAATATTAAAAACATCGTGATTGAAGATTCTCAGTTTGACACCAAAAAAGCATTAACCATAGCAGATGCAGACGGTATCATTCTGAAAAACGTCAAACTGAAATACACTGAAGGAACTGGAGCCGTTATTTATAACAGTAAGAATGTAGACCTTTCCACACTTCAGCTGGAAGCTTCTCAAAAACCAATCATTAAAGTTTCGGGAAGTAAAACCTCAGCCGTGAAATTACCAAAAAATGTAACTGGTGAGCAATTACAGATTTCGAAAGAGATTGCAAAAAACGCAGTTAAATAATTTCATTTTAATATGAGTTTTCAAAAACTATATTTTCTTTTTGTTTTTTTTGTAGGAGGTACAATAGCATTCGGTCAGACAAAACCGAATGCTACTCCTTACACTAATGAAGCAACCTATGAAAAACTGAAAAAAAAGCATCCGTTCATTACACCATTAAACAGACACACTCCGCCCAACATCAGAATTGATAAAGATGTGGAATACGCCAACATCAACGGATTATCTTTAAAAGCAGACATTTACTATCCTCTTGACAAAACAAAAAAACATCCGGGAGTCGCATTGATTCACGGCGGCGGCTGGATTTCAGGAAGTAAGGAAAATGAAAAGTATATGGCTCAGGAATTGGCATCAAAAGGTTATGTCGCAATCGCTATTGACTATCGTTTGAGCGAAGTTGCCAAATATCCCGCAGCAATTGACGATGTCAAAAATGCGATTAAATTTTTAAAGAAAAACAGGAAAAAATATTCTTTAGACCAAAAAAAGATTGGAATTTTGGGTGAATCTGCTGGAGCGCAAATTGCAACATTGGTTGGTGTACAACCTAAAAATAAAATTAAAGTCATCGTCAATATAGACGGAATCGTCTCTTTCATCCATCCTGAAGCTGAAGAAAGTACTTACGCAGCATTTTGGCTGGCCGGCGACAGAAAAGACAATCTCAAGATCTGGACAGAAGCTTCACCGTTGGAATATGTTGGCAAAAAAACGCCTCCTACCCTATTCATCAACTCTTCCCAGCCTCGTTTCCATGCAGGGAGAGATGATATGATGAAGATTTTAAAAAGTCATAATATCTTTACAGAATATTATGAAATTAAAGATTCTCCGCACTCTTTCTGGTCTGCAGAACCTTGGTTTACAGAAACTTTTAATCTAACGGTGGAATTTTTGGATAAAAATTTAAAATAACTTTATATGAAGAAATTTCTTTTAATATTCGTTATTACTTTAGCTCAAATAGTATGGGCTCAAAATACACCTTACCGTACGATTACCGTAGCAAAAGACGGAAGCGGAGAATTTTCAACGATTCAGCAAGCGATCAATTCTGTCAGAGATTTCGGCCCCGGTGAAGCTTTAATTAAAATACAATCCGGAACCTATCATGAGAAAATCGTAATTTCTTCCTCAAAACACAAAATCACTTTACAGGGCGATCATCAGGAAAACACCATCATCACCAATGATGACTATTCCGGAAAACTGGATGTTTTAAATGAGAAAATGACGACCTTTAATTCGTATACGCTTTTGGTTATGTCAGATGATATTAAAATTTCAAATCTGACTATTCAAAACTCGTCATGCAATCAGGGACAGGCCGTAGCACTTCATGTGGAAGGTGACCGTTTTATGATAAAAGATTCAAAAATTTTGGGTTGTCAGGACACAATTTACACCGGCGGAAATCACAGCAGACAATTTTACGAAAACTGTTATATTGAAGGAACAACCGATTTTCTATTTGGTTCGGCAACTGTAGTTTTCAAAAACTGCACGATAAAAAGTTTAGCCAATTCTTATATCACTGCTGCATCGACTGATCAGTCTAAAAGTTTTGGTTATGTTTTTTTTGACTGTAAATTAATTGCGAAAGAAGGCATTACAAAAGTATTCTTGGGAAGACCGTGGAGATCTTATGCAAGAACTGTTTTTATTAACACCGAAATGGGAAGCCACATCCTTCCAGAAGGCTGGAATCCCTGGAAAGGAGACAAAATGTTTCCTGATAAAGACAAAACCGCTTATTATGCAGAATACAAAAGCAGAGGTGAAGGCGGAAAAATCTCTCAAAGAGTTCCTTGGTCGCATCAATTAACCAAAAAAGAAGCTAAAAAATACACTCTGAAAAATATTTTTGGAGACTGGAATCTGAATATGAGTAATAAGTAATTGGTAATGAATAATTATCTTAAATAATAATGACGCCTCAACTTCGCTCAGCATGACAGCGCAAGAAAAAAGCAGTATATATAAGGTCGCTAGTATAAGTGATATCATGCTGAGCATGTCGAAGCATATCCAAACAAATCAATTTAAAAATGAAAAAATTTCTTTTAGTTCTAAGCATCATCATTTCAACGTTCTCATTAGCTCAGAAAAAACCAACCCTATTTTTAATTGGTGACTCCACCATGTCCAATAAAGACAACCCCGATAGAAACCCTGAACATGGATGGGGACAGGTATTGCCACAATTTTTTACAACAGGAATTGAAATTCAAAACCACGCCATGAACGGAAGAAGCTCTAAAAGTTTCCGAACAGAAGGAAGATGGGACAAAGTTGAAAAACAGTTAAAAAAAGGAGATTTTGTAATCATCCAATTCGGTCATAATGATCAGAAATTGAAAGACTCAACAAAATTCACCAATCCACATACTCAATACAGAGCCAATTTGGAAAGATACGTGAATGAGACAAGAGCAAAAGGCGCAACACCTATTTTAATGACTTCCATCACCAGAAGAAATTTTAATGAAAATGGTGTTTTAATTGACACTCACACAGATTATCCTTTAGTGGTAAGAATGATTGCAGATGATATGAAAGTTGCTTTCGTAGACATGCAGCTACTGACAGAGCAAATGGAAATTGCCGCAGGTCCGGAAAAATCAAAACTATTGCATTTGTACTTTAAGGCCGGTGAAAATGCGTATTATGAAAAAGATAAAGCTGATGACACCCACTTATCAAAATTGGGTGCAGAAACCGTTGCAAAACTTGCGGTAAAATCTTTGAAAGATTTAAAAACCGGCTTGGAGAAATATATTAAATAACTCAATACGTTAAATGACATAGGAGAATTGAGCGTTAAGAAAATTTAAATTTAGTCCGTTAAAAAATTCCCACTGTTTGAAGCGCGAGACAAATTTTTAACTGAAGAACAAACTTTGAATTCGCGCAAGTTTTGGGAATTTTAGGATTTAACTTAAATTATTAGTGGAATTTTCCAAGTCTTGAATTTTGGATTCTTTTGTTTCAAGACAAAAGAATGCAGTAAAAAATAAAAATTATGAATTTCAAAAAAGAACCATTTTTCGACGGAAATTCCGGATGGGAAGATTTGGGTAACGGTGTTTCGAGACAATTCGTAGGGTACAATTCTCAGGTTATGATGGTCATTGTTAAATTTGAAAAAGATGCTATCGGTACTCTTCATCAGCATTTTCATTCGCAGATAACTTATGTTGCATCAGGAAAATTCGAAGTTACTGTTGACGGTGAAACAAAAATTTTGAAACAGGGCGACGGTTTTTTTGCCCAACCAAATATTTTTCACGGTGTAAAATGTCTGGAAGCAGGACAATTGATTGATTCATTTACACCATTCAGAGAAGATTTTTTAAAAGATTAACTGTGAAAATTCCCGACTTATTTTAATTTCTAAAAATTACAAAGCCATGAAAAAAACGGTTTTCGCACTCATGATTTTTCTTTTTAATCAGTTATCAGCTCAGGAAAAAATCATCGTCTGGCCAAAAGGTCAGATGCCAAATTCTAAAGGATTACAATTAAAAACCGAAGAGAAAGAAGGAAGAATTGTACAATTAAAAGAAACCGAACTTTTTGCATTTTTACCTCCAAAAGAAGAAAGAAAACAGATGGCAGTCATTGTAATTCCGGGTGGCGGATATTATAAACTGACCTACGATCTGGGTGGTTTTCAAATTGCAAAATGGTTTAATACTTTAGGAATTTCTGCTTTTGTTTTAAATTACAGATTGCCGACTTCACCTGATTTGAAACAGAAAGAAATTGCACCTTTACAAGATATTCAGGCAGCCATAAAGTACATCAGAAAAAACGCTTCACAATATGGCATTTCGCCCGACCAAGTGGGAGTAATAGGAACTTCTGCCGGCGGGCATCTGGCTGCGACAGTAAGTAATATCGTGACAGATTACACTGAATTACAAGGAGATTGGGAAGATATTTCAACCATTCCAAACTTTGCGATTTTGGTTTCTCCGGTGATCGATTTGGGAGAATTTGCACACGTGGGAAGTCGTAATAGTTTGTTGGGAGAAAACGCTTCTCTTGAGAAAATTAAAGAATATTCTATGCAAAACCGTGTGACAGAAAAAACGCCGCCTACCATCTTATTTCACGCGCAAAATGACCGTACAGTGCCCGTTACAAACAGTATTCTTTATTATCAGGCAATGACAAAAAATAAGGTGAAAGGTGCAATGTTTATCTTCCCGGAAGGTGAACACAAAATCGGGATCAATAATAAATCCGACCTTACAGATAACTGGAAAACATTATGCTCAGATTGGCTGAAAACTTTAGATAATAAATAATTTGGAGTAATTGATTTTTTATCTTGAAAAAAATAAAAAAACCTGATGCTTTCGGATCAGGTTTCTTTATTTTACTCAGAAATTTTATTTTTCTTCAGCCATTTTACATACTCCTTTTCAATCAGTTTTGTTCCGGATTCATTATACCAGCTGTATCCCATTCTCCGTTCTTCAGAAACGTCTTCATAATTGAATTTAACGCTTCCGTCACGGTCTCCAAAAACCGGTTTATTCGTCGGGATATCGTAGAATCTTGCCCAAACTGCCGAGCCTTCTTTTTTACTTAAAGTACGAACTGCTTTATCACTTTCTTTGGAAACATTATACGTGTAGCCTTCAATTTTACTCTCTTTAAACCATTGTATTGCCGACCTTATTGATCTTTCAATTTCCGGAGTTACAGGCTGCATCATTAGAAATTTAACAATATTTACTGATTCTCCCGTAGCTAATGACATCGGTTCAAAAGCCCTGGCTTTTTCAGGTTTTAAAGTAACTTCATTGTACTGATCTGCCCATATAGATAACTTTCCGTTTTGCTGAATCTGAGTTTTAAGGATGCATTCAATTCCTTTCTGTAAAGCAACTTTAGACTTTTCCTTCCATGGAGAGTTCACAGCATCAAAACCTTCTTTACCTTCTGAGATATTATAAAGAATAGTTAGTACATTGATCATCGCATTGTCATTGTAGGTTACCTGCTTTCTGTAAATTGCCGAATTTGGAAAGTATTGGGGGAAACCTCCGTTCGGATACTGCATGGAAAGTAAATATTCGATTCCTTTTTCCGCAGATTTCAGATAATCAGGATTTTTTGTGGCCTGATAGGCTTTTATTAACGAATTAATTTCTTTTGAAGTTGCATTGTTATCAATTGTGGCCAAATCGTTGTCGGCTGCTTTAATTATTTTCAAAAGTTTCGGATCAAGTTTTAAAGAATAATCAACGTTTTTTTTGTCGCTGGTATGCTTTCCCCATCCGCCATTCGGAAGTTGATACACCATCATTTTTTCAGCTAACGTATCTTTGACCTGTGCTGAAACCGCTGTAGTTACCAAGCAGAATGAAGCTATTGTAAGTTTTAAATTCATCATTTTTAAGTTATTTAAGAGTCATCATAATAGGTTGGCAACAGATTGAGCTGTCTTTACAATCTACTTTCCAAATTGCAATCGAATAATAAATGTAATCGATTGCGCAAATTATTCCCAAATATATAATTATTGTCTTAGAATTATATTATCGTCAGTAAAAATAACAAAAATTTGATTATTAGTTCGTAAAAATCGTAAATTTTGCTAAGTGATTTTTAAGTTTGATGATATTTTCGCTAATAAGTTAAGTGGCTTTCAGGAATTTTTTATTTTGGAATTTAGTTATTATAGGTGGATCACTGTTGTTATTTTTTATCATCGGATACGGTTGGTGATGTAATTATATTTTTCATGAATATCAAATTTTTTTTTCTAAATTTAATCGAACTAATAATCAAAAATTTAACCTATGAAAACTTTAATTTTTTCTATTATTTTCCTGGTACCTCTAATGTCCATAGCTCAAACATCAATTACAGATGATTATGACACATATGCTTACTACAAGGAAGATGCAAGTAACAAAAACGACACTTATATTTGGTTATATGATGGAGAATCTTTTAAGATGAATTTTCCTAAAACTGCTACAGGGCTTGAAGCTCTAAAAGATAAGGTCGATTTTATTGTCGGTTTATCTGATGTTTCCACACCTTATGCAAATAACAGTATGGTGCCGGCTGAATATTCAAATCTGAAAAATACTAGACAAATTCATGATCTGATTATGCAGAATAAAATGAATATATTTTTGACTTATCATATTGTCACTAAACGTCTTGAACTTGTAGCAACAAAAGATGGTTATTATTTTTATGTAACAAATAATTACTAAACAGGCTTTGATCTTGTTGCAAGAAAAGCTTATTTTTTCTTTTATCAGTATTACTTCCATCTTTAATTTGATACGTCAGGCTTTGCCGCAAAATAATTAAGTTTACATAACGGATATTGATTTTGAGAAAGAAGAACATAAAACCTTGATTTTAAGACATAAAAAAAGCCTAAGCAAATCTTTCAGATTACTTAGGCTTTAAACGTGGTCCCACCTGGGCTCGAACCAGGGACCACCTGATTATGAGTCAGGTGCTCTAACCAACTGAGCTATAGGACCTCAAAATTTGGTTAAATTTTGTGTTTGCAAAAATAGTAAAATTTCTCTCACTACAAAATTTTTTATGGTTTTTCTTGGCAAAGTTCTATCAATACACCATTGGTACTTTTTGGATGTAAAAAGACAACTAATTTGTTATCAGCACCTTCTTTAGGCTCCTCGGAGATAAATTGAAAACCTTCTTTTTTTAATCTTTCAATTTCATTCCTGATATTTTCAACACCAAATGCCAAATGATGAATTCCTTCACCTTTTTTTTCTATGAATTTAGAAATCGGACTTTCAGGACTGGTAGCCTCTAACAATTCTATTTTACTTTCACCAGTACTGTAAAATGAAGTAGTAACACCTTCCCTTTCTACCGTTTCGTTTTTATATGATTTTTTTCCTAAAAGCTTGGCAAAAAGCTCATCAGACAACCCTAACGTTTTCACGGCAATCCCGATATGTTCTAGTTTCATAATTTTATCTTAATTAACTTTGATTTTTATTGTGCGGTTTAATTTTGCAGCCGGCATCAGCAATTCAAACAAAAATAGTAAATTTGCAGAACTTATGGAAAGTAACAGACAAAGAAAAGTAGCACAAATTATACAGGAAGATTTCGCAGAACTTTTCCGCAAACAATCTGCTGAAAGCAAACAGAGTTTTTTAGTTTCGGTTTCTGATGTAAAAATATCACCCGATTTGGGGGTTGCAAAAATTTATTTAAGCATTTTTCCTCAGGAATTCAGAGCATCTATCATGAAAGAAATCGAGCTCAACAAAGCTCAGTATAGAAATTTTCTGGGTCAGAAAATGGCAAAGCAGGTCCGTGTGATTCCTCAGCTGAATTTTTACCTCGATACAGCTCTTGATGATGTAGAAAAAATTGATAAAGCACTTAGAGGCGAAGGCGACAATCCTGTACTGTAAACCATTTTGAAAAATATTGCATTTTACATAGCTTCACGTTACCTTTTATCAAGAAAAGGAAGCACAGCTGTCACGTTTATTACGTGGTTAGCGGTTGGTGCAATGACGGTAGCTGTAGCGGCAATGTTTGTCATCATCTCTGTATTCTCAGGCCTGGAGGTTTTTAATCAAAATCTAATTTCAAATCTTCATGCCGATTTGACGATCAAAAGCACCTCGGGGAAAACCATTCAAGATTTTGATAAGATCAAAGGTCTGTTAAAAAACAGCAAAGACATTGAATACTTCTCCCGAGTAATTGAGGAAAAAGTATATCTTAATTACAACGGAAAAGGTGATATCGGTTATTTACGGGGCGTTGATTCTTCATACATCAAGGTGAATCCGATTGATCATACGATTTTTTATGGTAAATATCCGAGCTTTCAGTATTCTAACGAGGTCATCATGGAGCATTCTCTTGAGACCCGACTTTCAATTCCTGTAGATACTCTAAATAATTTCGCTACTGTTTTTATGCCTAAATCCGGTACAGGAATTATTAACAAAGAAGAAGATATTTACAATAAAAAAAACATCCTCGTTACCGGAATTTTTCCCGGAAATGACCAGTTAAACAATTATATAATTGCTCCGATCGAACTTTCAGAAGAGCTTTTAAATCTTCCAAAAAATTCTGCGTATCAAATTGTCCTTAAACTAAAAAATCCTGATAAAGCAGAATCAGTAAAGAAAAATCTGCTGTCCTTTCTTGGAAAAGGTATTGAAATAAAAACCAAACAGGAGGAGAATGCAGCGTTCTGGAAGATGATCAATACAGAAAAGCTTTTTATTTATTTAATATTCGCGCTTGTCATTTTTATTACAACATTCAATTTAGCCGGAGCTATTATTATTTTACAGCTCGACAAAAAAGAACAGGCAAAATCTTTGATTTCTCTAGGATTTCCATTAAGCCATTTAAGAAAAACCTATTTTTATACAGGACTCTTAATTGTCGTTCTAGGTGTGGTATCAGGCTTGATTTTAGGAACTGCATTGTGCTTATTCCAACTAAAAACCGAGTTGTTCAAAGCAGTGGAAACCTTACCTTTTCCAGTAAAAATAGTTCCCGAAAATTACCTGATCGTTGCAGCAACAGCATTGGTATTCGGCATCTCAATTTCATGGTTTTTTTCTAAAATCAGTAAAGACTATATTACTAAAAGTTAATATTTTCACATTAATTTTTTTCGTAAATTTGCCTTCCAATTTAAAAAAAATGAAGCGTATTCTATTTTCTTTTGTATTAAGTATTGTTTTCATCAATGCTTTTGCGCAAATTCCTGCCGGATATTACAACAATGCCACAGGAACCGGTGCTACACTAAAAAGTCAGCTTAAAACAATTATCACTAATGGTCATATGGACATGGGTTATGCCGGATTATGGGTGGCCTATCAAACTACAGACCGCGATAATATATCAGGAATTCCCGGATTAGAAAATGACGGATCTATTTTAGATATTTATTCTGAAAATCCTTCTGGAGCAGATCCTTATAATTATGTTGTAGGCCCTACAAACCAGTGCGGTAATTACAACAGCGAAGCAGACTGCTACAACAGAGAACACATCGTACCACAGAGTTTATTTAACGAGGCATCACCGATGGTTTCAGATGTTCATTTTATCAGAGCTACAGACGGTAAGGTGAACGGAATGAGATCCAATTTTCCTTTTGGTAAAGTAGGCACAGCTTCTTTTACTTCTCTGAACGGGTCTAAATTGGGAACATCGGTTTCTCCTGGATACTCGGGAACTGTTTTTGAACCTCTTGACGCATTTAAAGGTGATGTTGCAAGAATGATTTTCTATTTTGTAACAAGATATGAAACACAGCTTTCAGGATTTTCTTCCGGAGATATGCTTGGTGGTTCTGCATATCCTGGTTTACAGACCTGGGAATTGAATCAATTGTTAGCATGGAACGCAATGGATCCTGTTTCTCAAACCGAAATTGCAAGAAATAACGCTTCTTATGCACATCAAGGAAACCGAAATCCTTATATCGACAACCCTTTTTATGTAAATCTTGTATGGGGAAGTCCTGTTGTAGATACTCAGGTTCCTACCGTACCCACCAATTTAACAACCAGCAATCCTACATCCAACACAATTTCATTAAGCTGGACGGCTTCTACCGACAATGTTGGAGTTGTTGCTTATGACATTTATAAAGATGGAGTTTTGTATGCTACAGTTTCAGGAACAACAGCTACAATTTCAGGATTGAACCCTTCTACAACGTATAATTTTTACGTAATTGCTAAAGATGCAGCAGGAAATGCATCTGCTGCAAGTAATACTGGCTCTGGAACTACTCTTGCAGGTGGGCAGCCAGGCGGAAGTTGTGGTACAGAAGATTTTACCAATATCCCTGCAAGCTCATCAAGCTATGGAATTCAAACATGGACAAGCAGCAATATCACATGGACTGCAACAGATGCAAGAACAGATCAAACTATCAACGGAAGAGCGATAAGTATAAGAAACGGAAACCTTACAAGTTCTACTATTTCCGGAGGTATTGGCAGCTTAACAGTTACTACCAAATTGCCATTTTCAGATACAGCAGGTAACCTTACTTTACAGATTAACGGTAATAATGTGGGAACCATTCCGTTTGGTACAACAGCTATAACTACTACGATAAGCAATATTAATGTTGCTAATAATGTTGTGATCAAGATTATAAATGCAGAAACGGGAAAAAGAATTTCAATTGATGATCTCTCGTGGACTTGCTACAACACTCTGAATACATCTGAAACTGCAAAACAAAAATCATTATTCAGTATTTATCCGAATCCTGTGAAAAACAACGAATTATTCGTGAAAGGTGAGAACTTGAACAAAGTTTCGAAAGCTGAAATTTATGACTTATCAGGAAAATTAATCAAGACGATTGAAAATCCTTTTAAAAATTCCAACAAAATCAATCTTCACGGAATCACAAAAGGAGTTTACATTCTAAAAACAGACAGTACTTCTGCAAAATTCATTATTGAGTAGTCATCAACATATTATTAAATATAAAAGACCGATATTTTCGGTCTTTTTTTTATTTTTGATACATGGATTCCAAAAAAAAATTAGGTCTCATCGGGAGAAATATTTCTTATTCATTTTCTAAGAAGTTCTTTGAAGAAAAATTTAAAAAACTTCAGCTCGGGCATTTTACATACGATATCTTCGATTTGCAGGAAATAGATGAGGTTAATAACTTATTCTCTGATCCTGAACTTTTAGGTTTCAACGTTACTATTCCATACAAAGAAAGAATAAGTGATTATCTGGATGAATTAAGTGATGAAGCGAAAGAAATCGGTGCTGTAAATTGCGTTTTAATTGAAAACGGGAAAAAAATAGGTTACAATACTGACGCTTTCGGGTTTGAAAAAACTTTAAAAATTCACAGAAAACCACATCAAAATTCTGCATTGATTTTGGGAAATGGTGGTGCTGCAAAAGCGATAAAGTATGTTTTAAACAAAAATGGAATTTCAACGGAAACAGTTTCCAGAAATTCAGAACTCAATTTTGAAAATTTAGATAAAGAAACAGTAGAAAAAAATAAGATTGTTGTGCAATGTACACCTGTTGGAACATTTCCTAAAACAGATGAATGTCTAGATTTCCCTTTTGAAGGACTTTCAAAAGACCATTTAGTCATAGATCTCATTTACAACCCCAACTATTCGCAGTTTATCATTAAATCATCCCAAAAAGGAGCCAAAACCGTGAACGGATATTACATGCTCGAGCAACAGGCAGAAAAAGCCTGGGAAATTTGGAATTTTAAAAAAAAATAACATAAATTAGTACCTTATTTGGCTTTTTGCTATATTTAAAGAATAAACGCCACTCACATAAAAGATTGCTATGACTACAGAAAACAACCTTTCTGAAAAAGAAGAAAATAATATTTCTAGCGGGGAAACTCATCAGGAAATAGTAGAAAGCACAAATTCTACTGAGGAGAACACTCCAGAAGAGGAATCTAATCATGCCGACGAACATCTGGATACAGATATTTCTCTGGAAGATGCCCTCAAAGAAATGGAAAGAATTATTAATTCTGCTACTGCTGGAGAAAACTTCAGACAGTTCAATGCATTGAAGGAAAAAGCAAATCACGCCATTCACGATGAGATTGAAGATAAAAAGCATGAATATACAGATGCAGGTAATGCAATTGAAAATTTCAGCTTTGAACATCCTTCTCAATCAAAACTTTCTGCACTGGTGCATATTTACAGAGAAAAACACGATTCTTTTCAGAAAAACCAGGAAGAAGAGCAGAAAAAAAATCTGGATCACCGTCAAAGTCTGATTGATCGACTTAAAAACCTGTATACCAATTCTGAACCCGGCATAAATCTTTTTAAATCAATCCGTGAGATTAAAGAAGAATGGTCAAAAGCAGGACAAGTGGCAAAATCTGAGTTTAAAATTCTCAATAATAATTATTTCCACCATTTGAATCAGTTTTACCAGATGCTTGATCTGAATAAGGAATTTCTAGAGCAGGAATACAGCCATAATCTTGAAAAAAGACAGCACATCATCGCACGGGCCAGAGAGCTGGAAAACGAGCCTGTTGTACAGAAAGCCCTAAATGAATTACAGTATCTACATAAGCTCTGGAAAGAAGAAGCTGAACCTGTAGCAGAAGAATTCCGTGAGAAAACTTGGGATGAATTTAAAGAAATCTCAAATAAAATTCATGAAAGAAAGTCTGAGCTTTCCGCAGCACTTGAAACTGAGCAGACTGCCAATCTTGAAAAGAAAAATGAAATCATTGCTGAGATAAAAAAGTTATCTGAACCAAAAGATACCACAAATCATACTTACTGGCAGAATTCGATTAAAAGAGTGGAAGAACTTCGTTCAGAATTCTTAAAAACAGGAAGTGTTCCGAGAAAATTATCAAATAATAACTGGAATGATTTTAAATCTACTTTAAGAATTTTTAATACCAATAAAAATAATTATTATAAGTCATTAAAAGGTTCTCAGCAGGAAAATTTAGATGAAAAGTTAAAGCTTATTCAGACAGCGAAAGATAATATGCTTTCTGAAGACTGGGAAATTGCTGTTGCACTTTTCAAAAAACTTCAGGAAGACTGGAAAAAAATCGGTCATGTCCCTAAAAGTATGACCAACAAGATTTGGGACGACTTCCGTGAAGCATGCAACACTTTCTTTAATAATTACAGGGAAAAAAGCAATGCCTCTACCGATAACTGGAAAGAAAATTACAAGCAGAAGAAAGAGATTCTTGAGGAGCTAAAAACAATCACTGACGAAGAAGGAAGTGTAGAAAAAATTGAAAATATTAAATCTGCATGGAATAATATAGGGAAAGTTCCGAGAGATAAAATCGCCATCAATTCTGAATTTAATAAGACTTTAAGAGAAAAATTAAAGTTGAATAAAATCAATGAGCTTGAGTTGAAGGAAGATGGTTTATCTGAAAACCAGCTGACCGATAAAGCCCGAAAAATTAAGAGTCAGATTTCTGATCTTGAAGGTGAAATCGTGAAACTGGAAAACAATCTGGCATTCTTCAAAAAACCGTCAAGAGATAATCCCATGTTGGCAGAAACATACAATACCATTGACAATAAAAAGTCTCACTTGGAGACTTTGAAGCAGAATTTGCACAATATAATTTCAGGAGATTAAAATAATAATACAATTTATCAGGGCGAAGCAAAGAAATTTGTCTTCGCTTTTTTCATATTATGCAAGACGAATTTTATATAAAAAGATGCATTGAGCTGGCTAAGAAAGCTTTGGGAAAAACCTACCCTAACCCATTGGTAGGAAGTGTGATTGTTTATAACGATAAAATTATTGGAGAAGGCTATCATCACAAGGCCGGGGAAAATCATGCAGAGATCAACGCCATCAATTCGGTTAAAGACAAAAGTCTCATCCCAAAATCTACCATATATGTATCTTTGGAACCTTGTGCTCATTATGGGAAAACTCCACCTTGCGCTTTAAAAATAAAAGAATTAGGCTTCAAAAAAGTTGTCATAGGCGCGATGGATTCTCATGATAAAGTGAATGGAAAAGGTAAAAAAATCATTCAGGATGTGGGAATAGAAGTTGTCTCTGGCGTTTTAGAAAGCGAATGTATTGATTTAAACAAGAGATTTTTCACATATCATGAAAAAAAACGTCCGTTTATTATTTTGAAGTGGGCACAGTCAGTTGATGGCTTCATCGATAAAGACTTTAAGCCTATTGCCATTTCAAACTCATTGGTCAATCAATTTGTTCATCAATTGAGAGCCGATGAGCACGCCATATTGGTAGGAACTCAAACTGTTTTAAATGACAATCCCAGTCTTACCGTAAGAAATATTGAAGGAGAAAATCCTGTAAGAATATTAATTGATTTTGATTTAAAAGTTCTGCAGGATTTTAAAATTTATAATTTAGAAGCTAAAACATTGGTTTTTAATTTAAAAAAGGAAAAAAAAGAGAACAACATTTATTTCATTAAGATCGAAAAAGAAAATTTCTTATCAGATCTGATGAATGCTTTATATAAAAACCAAATACAATCTGTTATCATTGAAGGCGGAAGCTTTACTTTACAAAAATTTATTGAAGCAAATCTGTGGGACGAAGCCATTATTATAAAAAATGAATATCTGAGTCTTAAAAATGGAACGAAAGCACCTGACTTTCAAAATGAACCTTTTGAAACTAAAAAATTTAGAGATAATATGATAGAATTTCATAAAAATTCTTAGTAAAAATTCTTTCAATGCTGCACGAATATAAAACCATAGAAAGACCTGTTGAAAACACGCTTCTCAAAGAAAAAGGAAGTAAGTTTATAGGTTTTGCTTTCCCTGTAAACAATGAAGTCGAACTAAAAAATGCTCTTGCGAAAATACAGTCAGAACATCCTAAGGCAACGCATCATTGCTATGCTTTTCGGATAGGCCTAAACGGAGAAAACTACAGGGCAAATGATGACGGGGAACCTTCGGGAAGTGCCGGTCTACCTATCTACAACCAGCTTTTAGCAAATGAAATCACCAATGTTCTGGTCATTGTTGTAAGATATTATGGAGGAACAAAACTGGGGGTTTCAGGATTAGTTAAAGCTTATAAAGATTCAGCCAAAATCACTTTAGAAGAATCTGAAATTATTGTTAAAGAACTGGAAACAGAAGTTGATATTCAGTTTCAATTCAATCAGCAAAATGTTATTTTCACCTTATTATCGCGATTTGATGCAAAAGTTCTTCATTTTGATGCCAATGAAAACTGCATTCTTACTGCTTCTCTCAAAACAATGCTAAAAGAAAGCATCTCAGAAAAACTTTCCGAGATGCAACATATTTCTTTCAAATTTAAAGATTAACTCTAATCTCTGCGTCCTCCCATTAAGAGTGATGCAAAATAAAGCAATTGAGCCAAAGACCCTATCGCGGCGACAAGATAGGTTCTTGCTGCCCAAGTCAAACTGTCTTTTACACCTACATACTCTTCAGAAGTTACCGTCCCTGTATCTTTCAGCCATTTCATCGCTCTGTTGCTGGCATCATACTCTACCGGAAGTGTAATAAATGCAAAAAGTGTGGTTAACGCAAACATCATCACTCCGACTATCAAAACAATTTTATTTCCGCTTGCTGCCATTAAAACAAGACCTCCCATAATCACAAACTGCATTAAATTGGAGCTGATGTTGACAACCGGAACCAATTTTGATCTGAGCTGAAGCATTGAATATCCCACTGCATGCTGTACAGCGTGACCACATTCATGGGCTGCAACTGCCGCCGCTGCAGCATTTCTCTGCATATAAACACCTTCTGAAAGATTAACCGTTTTATCTGCAGGATTGTAATGATCTGTCAACTGTCCCGGAACTGATATCACCTGTACACCGTGAATTCCATTATCTCTTAACATTTTTTCTGCCACTTCTTTTCCTGAAAGACCGTTCCTGAGATGTACTCTTGAATAATACTCAAATTTTGATTTCAATCTTGCAGAAACCAACCAGCTTACAAGCATCGAAATTCCTATAATTAAATAATAAATTGTCATTTTTTTTAAAAATTTTTAACGAAATAATCGTATTTATAAGATGTAAAAACTGTGCCAAAGATTTGACAATATTTATTTATATTTGTAGTGAAATTACCGTAAAATACTATGTCAGAAGTTTCGATTCTTGAAGTAAAAACACCTAATGAATTAAAACAATTTGTAAAATTTCCGATGGAATTATACAAAAATAATCCATATTATGTTCCTTCATTTATTAAAGATGAAATCAATGTTTGGGATACGAAAGAAAATCCGGCCCTGAGCTATTCACAGGCAAAGCAGTTCATTGCAAAAAAAAACAATAAAATTGTTGGCAGAATCGCAGTAATCATCAATCATAAAGAGGAACAGGAACTTGGGATAAAGAAAGTACGTTTCGGGTGGATAGATTTTATTGACGATAAAGAAGTTTCAAAAGCATTAATCGACACGGTCATTAATTATGCAAAAGATCATCATATCAATAAAATAGAAGGACCAATGGGGTTTACAAATCTCGATAAAGCCGGAATGCTGACTTTCGGGTTTGAAAAAATCGCCACAATGATCGGAATTTACAACCACGAATACTACCCGAAACATATTGAAAATCTCGGTCTTGTAAAGGAAAAAGAATGGGTAGAATTTGAAATGAATTTTCCTAAAATTCTACCACCGAAAGTAGAAAAATTCAGCAAGCTGATTGCTGAAAAATATAATTTAAGAGTTTTAAATTTCAAAAGCAAAGAAGAAATTCTTCCTTACATCAAACCGATGTTTAAATTACTTGACGAAACATACAAACACCTTTCTACCTACACTCCTATTTCTGAAGAACAGATCAAAACATATCGGGATAAATTTTTTCCTTTAATTGCAAAAAACTACGTCATTTGTGTCGTTGATGAACATGATGAATTGGTTTCTTTTGCAGTGACCATGCCTTCATATTCCAAGGCATTACAAAAAGCAAAGGGTAAACTTTTACCCTTCGGATGGTGGCACTTTTTACAGGCAGAAAAGAAAAATGACCGTGCCAATTTTTATTTAATCGGAATTCATCCAGAATATCAAAGACGCGGCGTGACTGCTATTATTTTTAAAGAAATTTTTGTCCGCTTCAACAGTATGGGAATCGATTTTGCGGAAACCAATCCAGAACTGGAGGAAAATAAAAGCGTGCAGGTTCTTTGGCAAGATTACAACCCTGTAAATCACAAAAGGAGAAGAACTTATTCTTTACAATTCTGATATGAAGATCCATCTCATTTTTTTTGCTTTTTTGATCGCAGGATTTATTTCGTACAATGTTTTTTTTAAAGCAGTCGATGACAGAACAAATACCATCATCAATATTTTGTATGCGAGTGTACTTTTCGGCTATATAGCTTTTATGGCATTTGCTCTGCTCAAGAAAATGAAAAAATAACACTATTTTTATTGATTCTAAATTATCAGTTTTCCTCAATTTCATCAGACTTTTAAGTTGATTAATTTCATGCTTTATTGTTTATTGCCTAAATTTGCAACTTGAGATAATAATGTAAAAATGAATTTACCTGAAAGTTATATTCCAATACTCATACAAGCCGGTGTAGCCATTGGTTTCGTTGCCATTTCTTTGCTTGGAGCTCATTTTTTGGGGCCACAGCAGAAAAAAGGGAATTCTGTTAAGAACTCAAGCTGGGAATGTGGTATCCCTGTAGAAGGAAATGCAAGAACTCCATTTTCAATTAAATATTTCTTAACAGCCGTATTATTTGTATTATTTGATATCGAAATCGTATTTTTTTATCCTTACGCTGTTAACTTCAGAGAATTCGGAATAGAAGGGTTTTTTGCGGTTCTCATGTTTGTAGCTATATTTTTTCTTGCATTTTTTTATGTCTGGAAACGTGGCGCACTTGATTGGGATAAATAATTTCAATCATAATTTTAAATAAGAAATTTAGATAAACACAATTAAATTATAGTTAACAACAACGGCAATTTATTATCTAAATTAAAATCTTAAAATCAACAAAATGTCAGATCAAAAACCAATTATAAGAACAGATGCACCAGCTCCAGAAGGATTTGAAGGAGAGGGTTTTTTCGCAACAAAGCTGAGCAGTGTAATCGGAATGGCTAGAAAGTTTTCACTTTGGCCGTTACCATTTGCAACCTCTTGTTGTGGTATCGAATTCATGGCAACATTAAACCCTACATATGATGCTTCCAGATTTGGTATGGAAAGAAACTCTTTCTCACCAAGACAGGCAGATATGCTGATGGTTTGCGGAACTATTGCTAAAAAATTAGGACCTGTTTTAAAAGAAGTATATACTCAGATGGCTGAGCCAAAATGGGTAGTTGCTGTTGGAGCTTGCGCGTGTAGCGGAGGTATTTTTGACAGTTATTCCGTATTACAGGGAATTGATAAAATCATACCAGTTGATGTCTACGTTCCAGGTTGTCCGCCAAGACCAGAGCAGATCATCGAAGGTGTAATGCAGGTTCAGGCTTTGGCAGAAAGTGAAAGCATCAGAAGAAGAGATACACCTGAATATCAGCATCTATTAGATTCTTATAATATTAGCAACGAAGGGAAATGACAAACGAATTTGTATTAGAAGCAATTACAAGAGAATTTCCGGAATCTGTAATTTCAAGTTCAGAATCTTATGGGATGCTGACTGTCGAAATTAAAAAAGATGATATTAAAAAAATAATTCATTATCTTAAAGATTCTTCTTTAGAAATCAATTTTCTTACCGATGTTTGTGGAATCCATTACCCTGAGTTTCCTGAGAAAGAAATAGGTGTTGTGTATCATCTACAGAATATGATGACCAATTTTAGAATACGTCTGAAAATTTTCATGTCCAGAGAAAGTGTTGAGGTGGATTCTTTGACTGAGTTGTATGCAGGAGCCAATTGGATGGAAAGAGAAACTTTTGATTTTTACGGGATTAAATTTAAAGGTCATCCGGATCTAAGACCTATTTTAAATATGGAAGATCTTGGTTACCATCCCATGTTGAAAGAATATCGACTTGAAGACGGAACAAGAACAGATAAGGACGATGCAATGTTCGGAAGATAAAATAATGTAATAAGCAATAAGCAATAAGCTTAAAGCCTATAGCCTAAAGCATTTAAATTATGAAAGATAACTCATTATCTAATATACTTAACCAACACGAAAGTAAAGAGCAGATTGACGGGCAGTTGTACACTCTGAATCTTGGTCCTACCCACCCTGCGACACACGGGATTTTCCAGAATGTGTTGACAATGGACGGAGAGAGAATTCTTCATGCCGAACAAACGGTTGGTTATATCCACAGAGCGTTTGAGAAAATTTCTGAAAGAAGGAATTTTTCTCAGATTACAACCCTCACTGACCGTATGAACTACTGTTCTGCACCTATCAATAACATAGGATGGCACATGACGGTTGAAAAACTCATTGGTATCAAAGTTCCTAAGCGTGTAGATTATATGCGCGTTATTTTAATGGAATTGGCAAGAATAGGTGACCACTTGATCTGCAACGGGGTAACCGGGATGGATGCAGGTGCAATTACTGGTTTGACGTATATGTTCATCGAAAGAGAGCGTATTTACGATATGTACGAGCAGATTTGCGGTGCGAGAATGACAACCAATATGGGAAGAATCGGAGGTTTTGAAAGAGATTTCACTCCAAAATTCCATGAGCTGCTGAAAGATTTCTTAAAAACTTTCCCTGCAAGATTTGCAGAATTCGGTCAGTTATTAGAAAGAAACAGAATCTTTATGGACAGAACCATTGGTGCTGGAGCAATTTCTGCGGAAAGAGCTTTAAGCTATGGTTTTACAGGTCCGAATTTACGTGCAGCAGGTGTTGATTATGATGTAAGAGTTGCAGAACCTTATTCTTCTTACGAAGATTTTGATTTCATCATTCCTGTAGGAACTGCAGGTGATACATACGACAGATTTATGGTTCGCCAGCAGGAAATCTGGGAATCATTAAAAATCATTAACCAAGCTTACGACAATCTTCCTGAAGGACCTTTCCATGCGGATGTTCCTGATTTCTATCTTCCTGAAAAGGCAGATGTTTATCAAAAAATGGAAGCTCTGATTTACCATTTCAAAATTGTAATGGGCGAAACAGATGTTCCGAAAGGAGAAGTTTACCATGCAGTAGAAGGTGGAAACGGCGAATTAGGATTCTATTTGGTAAGTGACGGAGGAAGAACACCCTACAGATTACATTTCAGAAGACCTTGCTTTATTTATTATCAGGCTTATCCTGAGATGATTACAGGCTCTGTGATTTCAGACGCTATCGTTACGATGTGTAGTATGAATATTATTGCGGGAGAATTAGACGCATAATTGAAAATAGTAGAAGAAAGATGAAAGATGAAATACTTTTGTCACACAATATAAAAACGAATTTAGAATATAGAACCTGAGAATCTTTTTTCTTTGTTCTTTACTCTTTAATCTAAGAGATAAAAAATGAGCGAAACAATAGCTTTTAAACCGGAAAGTTTACAGCAGGTACATAAAATTATCGCCAGATATCCCGAAGGAAAACAGAAATCTGCTCTTCTTCCGGTGCTGCATTTGGCACAAAAGGAATTTGGAGGATGGTTAGCTGTTCCTGTGATGGATTATGTTGCTGAATTATTGAGCATTAAGCCAATTGAAGTATACGAAGTGGCAACCTTCTATACCATGTTTAATATGAAGCCGGTTGGTAAATATGTTTTAGAAGTTTGCCGAACAGGACCTTGCATGGTTTCAGGAAGCGAAAAAATATTAAACCATATCAGAACAAAACTGAACATTAAAGACGGCGAAACTACCGCAGACGGAATGTTTACATTAAAGCCAGCAGAATGTCTTGGTGCTTGCGGATATGCTCCAATGTTACAGTTAGGAAAGTTCTATCACGAAAATTTAACCATAGAAAAAGTAGACGAAATCCTTGATCTTTGCAGAGAAGGACAACTTTCTTTAGACTAAAATAAATTTAAACAAAAAATAGCAGTAAGCTAAAAGCCATAAGCCAACAGCTAAATGCTAAAAGCATAATAAAAAAATGAGTAAAAAACTTTTACTTAAAGACGCACATATAGAAGGTATTCGCTATTTCGATACTTACCGCAAGCAGGGAGGTTACGAAGCAGCTGAAAAAGCCTTGAAAATGACTCCCGATGAAATTCTTGAAGAAGTAAAAACTTCAGGGCTTCGCGGTCGTGGTGGCGCAGGATTCCCTACCGGGATGAAGTGGAGCTTTCTGGCAAAACCGGAAGGTGTACCGAGACATTTGGTAGTCAATGCAGATGAATCTGAACCCGGAACATTCAAAGACAGATATTTAATGGAATTTCTTCCTCATCTTTTGATTGAGGGAATGCTGATTTCATCCTACTGTTTAGGCTCAAATGTTTCGTACATCTACATCCGTGGAGAATATTCATGGATTCCTGATATTTTGGAAGAAGCAATTGGGGAAGCTAAGGCTGCCGGATTTTTAGGTAAAAACATTTTAGGAACCGGTTTCGATTGTGAAATATATGTTCAGAGAGGTGGTGGTGCTTACATCTGCGGCGAAGAAACTGCTTTACTAGAATCTCTCGAAGGAAAAAGAGGTAACCCAAGATTAAAACCACCTTTCCCGGCTGTAAAAGGACTTTGGGAAAGACCAACAGTTGTTAACAACGTTGAATCTATCACAGCTATCGTTCCTATTATCGACATTACTGGAGCAGAATATGCTAAAATCGGTGTTGGAAGATCTACAGGCACAAAATTAATTTCTGCCTGCGGAAACATTAATAAGCCTGGAGTTTATGAAATTGATATGACCATTACGGTTGAAGAATTTATTTATTCTGATGAATATTGCGGTGGTATAAAAGACGGAAAAAGGCTTAAAGCTTGTATTCCCGGAGGCAGTTCGGTTCCGATTGTTCCTGCAAATTTATTATTGAAAACGGTAAACGGTGAACCAAGATATATGAACTACGAATCTCTTGCTGACGGTGGTTTTTCTACCGGAACGATGATGGGTTCAGGAGGTTTTATTGTATTGGATGAAGATCAGTGTATTGTAGAACATACTATGACTTTAGCGAGATTTTATCATCACGAAAGTTGTGGACAATGTACTCCTTGTCGTGAAGGAACGGGATGGATGCACAAAATTTTAAAGAAAATAGAAAAAGGAGAAGGAAAGATGGAAGACATCGATTTGCTTTGGGATATCCAGAGAAAAATTGAAGGAAATACCATTTGTCCTTTAGGTGATGCGGCAGCATGGCCTGTTGCAGCAGCGATTCGTCATTTCAGAGATGAATTTGAATGGCATGTGAAAAATCCTGAATTGTGTTTAACTCAAAACTACGGATTGGCCAATTATGCAGACCCTATCCCAGTTGCAGCAAGTAATTAATAGAGTCTCAAAATTGAAAAAAATCATCGTTCTCTTATTATTAATCGGATTCAGTTCGGTTAGTTTAAAAGGACAACAACAGGAAGAAAACAGCAGAGTTTTCAAAAAAGGAAGTTTCTTGGTGTTTTGGGGATGGAATAATGCAAAATATTCAAAATCAGACATTCACTTTAAAGGTGACGGGTATGATTTTCAGTTGGATAATGTAGTGGCTCATGACAGACAGACCAAATTTGACTGGGGAACCTATTTTAATCCGGGAACTATAACAATTCCTCAGGTTAATTACAGGATTACCTATTTTCCGAAAGATAATTTTGGAATTACTTTAGGAATGGATCACATGAAATATGTGATGGATCAGAGGCAAATTGTAGATTTTAAAGGATATATCAATGATCCTAAATATGCCGGGATGGTAAATGATGGGAAAGTAGACCTGGATAATGGAGAATTTTTAACATTCGAACACACAGATGGTCTTAATTATATCAATATCGGGGCTCAGAAATATCATAACGTTTTAAATAAAAAACATATTGCTATTTTTGCGAGTTATGGAGCAGGATTAGGAGCTTTATTGCCGAAATCAAATGTTCAGCTGATGGGTAATGAAAGAAGTGACAGATTCCATTTGGCAGGGTTCGGATTGGATGCAAGAGCAGCATTAAGTGTAGTTATTATTAAACATATTGTACTTCAAGCAGAAGGAAAGCTTGGGTACATCAATATGCCGGATATTAAAACGACACTGAACAATAAGCCGGATAAGGCTTCACAGGATTTTACCTACGCACAGGTGAATGTTGGAATAGGATATACATTTAACACAACAAAAAAGTCAAAATAATTTTTGATTTAATTAATAAAAGAACTATTGCTTAGCGCATTATAAAGCGAAAAAATATGAGCGAAGAAGTTAAAAAATTCAAAATAACGATAGACGGACAGACTGCTGAAGTTTTGCCCGGCACTTCTATTTTAGAGGCAGCCAGACAGATCGGCGGAAAATCTGTACCACCTGCAATGTGCTACTACAGCAAATTGGAAGCCAGTGGAGGAAGATGCAGAACGTGTTTGGTAGAGGTTTCTAAAGGTTCGGAAGCAGATCCTCGTCCGATGCCGAAACTGGTAGCAAGCTGCAGAACCAATGTGATGGATGGGATGGAAGTGAAAAATCTTTCTTCGGATAAAGCACAGGAAGGCCGAAAAGCAGTGACAGAATTTCTACTGGTGAATCATCCTTTGGATTGCCCGGTTTGTGATCAGGCCGGAGAATGTCATCTCCAGGATTTGGGTTACGAATATGGTGATCCGGATACCAGAACTGATTTTGAAAGAAATACCTACGATGCAGACGACTTAGGTCCGAACATTAAACTGAATATGAACCGTTGTATTTTGTGTGCAAGATGCGTTTTAGCGGCAAATCAGTTGACGGGAGAACGTGAGCATGGAATTCTATTCCGAGGAGATCATGCTGAAATTTCAACTTACTTAAATAAAGCTTTAGACAATGATTTCATTGGAAACGTTATTGACGTTTGTCCGGTTGGAGCATTAACTGACAGAACTGCCCGTTTTGCAAGCAGAGTTTGGTTTACAAAGCCAATGAACGCTTCTTGTAATTGTGATAAGTGTTCAGGTAAAACTACTGTATATTTGAAAGGTGATGAAGTAGTAAGGGTAACTGCAAGAAAAGACCAGTGGGGAGAAGTTGAAGAATTTATCTGTGATACTTGCCGTTTCGAAAGAAAAAAATTATCCGACTGGAATATTGAAGGTCCTAGACATATCGACAGACATTCAGTTATTTCATTAAACCATTACGAGAAACCTAAAGACGAATTAAGACTTTTAGACAATCCGATGGCGAAAGAAATCAGTGAAAAAGACGAAAAATAATTTTTAAAGACATAAGATTTCAGACATCAGACCTCGGATTTTAAATCTGATATCTACTATCTAAATAAATAAAAAATGGATTTACTTACATTTAAATTAATACTTGTACTGGCACTTTTCCTGTTATCATTAACGATAGCGGCCTATTCAACATGGGCAGAAAGAAAAGTAGCAGCCATAATGCAGGACAGAATAGGGCCTAACAGATCAGGACCATTTGGTTTGCTGCAGCCTCTTGCAGATGGTGGAAAATTTTTCTTTAAAGAAGACTTTACCCCTCAAAATGCAGAAAAGTTCCTTTTTGTATTGGGACCGGCATTGGTGATGTTTATCTCATTGATTACCGGAGCGGTTATTCCTTGGGGCAGAACATTAAATATTGGTGGTGAATCTTTCGATCTACAAGTTGCTAATATTGATGTAGGTGTACTTTTCATTATAGGAATGGCTTCTATCGGAGTTTACGGAATTATGATCGGAGGCTGGGCTTCTAACAATAAATATTCATTACTAGGTGCAATCCGTGCTTCGTCGCAGATGATTTCTTATGAATTGGCGATGGGTCTTGCATTACTTTCTATCATTATGATGACGGGAAGTTTAGATTTAAAAGTAATTACCGAAACTCAGACTTCAGGCAAAATCTGGGGTCTTTTTGAGATAGATGGGTTAAACTGGAATATACTCTACCAACCTTTGGCATTTTTAATATTCTTTGTTGCGGCTTTGGCAGAAACCAACCGTCACCCTTTCGATTTACCGGAGTGTGAATCTGAATTGGTTACAGGATATTCTACCGAATACTCATCTATGAAATTAGGATTGTACATGTTTGGTGAATATGTGAATATGTTTATATCCAATGCATTTATGGTGGTTCTTTTCTTCGGAGGATACAACTATCCGGGAATCGAATGGGTAACCCAGAACTGGGGAGAAAATGCAGCAGGAATTTTAAGTATCGTAGCATTTTTAACCAAAACGGTTGTCGGAATTTTGATCTTTATGTGGATCAGATGGACGCTTCCGAGATTCAGATATGACCAATTGATGCACTTAGGATGGAAAACATTAATTCCGTTGGCATTGGTTAACCTGATGATTACAGGAGCTGTAATTTTAGCTTTTGGAAATTAATAAATTGAATATAAATTAAGATAAGACACAAGATTAGTCTAATGTCTAACATCTAATATCTATAAATAAATGAAACTTACAAACAGATCAAAAGTTGTTTCGAATAAAGAAATGACCCTTGCTGAAAAAATCTACCTCCCGGCGATTTTTAAAGGTATGGGGATTACTTTTAAGCATGCTGTGAGAACCGTTATAAAAGGCGCACCTGCAGTATATTCTTATCCTGAAGTACAGAAACCGAGAGCAGATATCTGGAGAGGTCAGCACGTTCTGAAAAGAGATGAAGAAGGCAGAGAAAGATGTACAGCTTGTGGTTTGTGCGCAGTGGCATGTCCTGCCGAAGCCATTACAATGACGGCTTCAGAAAGAACAAGAGAAGAAAAAGATCTTTACAGAGAAGAAAAATATGCATCAGTATATGAAATCAATATGTTGAGATGTATTTTCTGCGGTATGTGTGAAGAGGCTTGTCCGAAATCTGCAATTTATCTGACAGACCGTTTGGTAGATGTAGAAACCAACAGAGGTTCTTTCATTTATGGAAAAGATAAATTGGTTGAAAAAATTAATGAAAGGATTGACATCACAGAAAGACAGTCCGAGAAACAAAAAAATGCGGTAAAATAATGGATCAGTTTTTATTTTTCTTGGTGGCGTTTTTAGCAGTGTCGAGTGCGGTTTACTTCGTATTTGCGAGAAATCCTCTCTACGCTATTCTGTCATTAATTGTTACAATGTTTTCAATCGCCGGAATGTACATTCTTCTGAATGCTCAGTTTTTGGCCATCATACAGATCATCGTTTACGCAGGTGCGATCATGGTTTTATTCCTTTATATCTTAATGATGCTTAACCTTAATAAAGAAGACGAAAGTAAGAAGAACAATACTTTAAAGTTTGTTGGAGTTTTTACAGCCGGTCTTTTATTAATTGGGGTTTTAGGTGTTTTCAGAGGAGTTCAGGAGCAACATGTGGTAGTAGAAAACGTAGACAAAGGTGTTGGTCTTACGAAAAACTTGGGAAGACTTTTATTCAACGAATATGTTTTGCCGTTTGAGCTTGCTTCCATCCTGATTTTAGCAGGGATTGTAGGTGCGGTATTAATCGGTAAAAAAGATTTATAAATTATGGGAGAAGTAAATACTTTTATACAAAGCGTCCCTTTGGAATATTTCATCATCCTTTCGTCAGTATTGTTCTGTCTTGGGGTTTTGGGAGTATTGCTGAGAAAAAACGCAATTGTAATTTTGGGTTGTGTGGAGCTTATGCTTAATTCTGTAAACCTTTTGCTGGCTGCATTTTCAGCATACAACGGGAACAGTGACGGACAACTTTTAGTTTTCTTCATTATGGTGGTTGCTGCTGCAGAAGTTGCTGTAGGTTTAGCAATTATTGCGATGCTCTACAGAAATACCCGTTCTGTGGATGTAAGTATATTTAATAAATTAAGAGGATAAAGAATGGAAAATTTAGTCTATGCAATAATACTTTTACCACTTTTAGGTTTTCTCATTAACGGTTTATTCGGGAAAAATCTTCCAAAAATAGTGGTGGGTTCTCTGGCTACGGCAATGGTTTTTATTCCGTTCTGTATTGCAGTAAATATTTTCATGAATTTTGATTCTGAAAGCCAGCCCATAATCGTAAAAGCTTTTGAATGGTTTAGAGTTAACGGAATTCAAATTAACTTCGGTTTCCAGATCGATCAGCTGTCATTAATGATGGTAATGATCATCACAGGAATCGGATCTTTGATTCACCTCTACTCTATCGGATATATGAGTCATGATACAGGTTTCTATAAGTTTTTCACTTATTTAAATCTGTTTATCTTCTCAATGTTACTTTTGGTAATGGGAAGCAACTACTTAATCTTATTCATCGGATGGGAAGGTGTAGGTTTGTGTTCTTACTTACTGATTGGTTTCTGGTACACGAACGAAGAATATGGGAAAGCAGCGAGAAAAGCTTTCATCATGAACAGAATTGGTGACCTTGCTTTGTTGATCGGAATCTTTATGATCGCTTCTCAAACAAATGCAGTTGATTATTTAACGGTTGCTCAAAACGCAGGGAAATTTGAATTAGACGGAACAATTATCATATTTATCACAGCGAGTTTATTCATTGGTGCAACAGGAAAATCGGCTCAGGTTCCTTTATATACATGGTTACCCGATGCGATGGCTGGTCCAACACCGGTTTCTGCATTAATTCACGCGGCGACGATGGTAACGGCAGGTATTTATCTGGTAGTAAGATCAAACTTCTTATTTACTTTAGCTCCAACCGTACAAGACGGAATTTTATTAATCGGATTCTTAACCGCAGCATTGGCAGGTTTCTATGCGCTTCGTCAGAACGACATCAAGAAAGTATTGGCATATTCTACGGTTTCACAACTTGGTTTTATGTTTATCGCTTTAGGTTTAGGAGCTTACACAACAGCAATGTTCCACGTGATGACACACGCTTTCTTTAAAGCTTTGTTGTTCTTGGGTGCGGGTTCAGTAATTCACGCGATGAGCAACGAGCAGGATATGCGTTTTATGGGAGGTTTGAAAAAATATATTCCCATCACGCATGCAACTTTCCTGATTGGAACTTTAGCAATCTCAGGATTCCCTTTATTATCAGGGATGATTTCAAAAGACGAAATTTTAGTGGCAGCTTATGCTAAAAACCCTGTTTACTGGGTGATGCTATTCATCTTAGCAGCTGTTACGGCAACTTATATGTTCAGACTGTATTACCTGACTTTCCACGGAGAGTTCAGAGGTACAGAAGAACAGAAACATCATTTACACGAAAGTCCATTAAACATGACTTTACCGTTAATTGTTTTGGCTGTCCTTTCAGTGCTTGGAGGTTTCATCAACCTTCCTCACTTCATCGGTCATGGTCATTATGCTAAATTAATGGAATGGCTGAAACCTGTTTTGACAGAAGAAAGCTTTAACCAAATGGAAACTACGCTTACAGGAGTAGCAGAAAACACCGAATTTATTCTTTTGGGAGCAACAGTTGCCATGTTTTTCGCAGTTTGGTTTATCGTGAAAAACACATATGTGAATAAGAAAAAAAGAGCTATTGCTGAAGACGATTATACAGGATGGGAAAAACTTTCTGCTAAGAAACTTTACGTAGACGAACTTTACAATGCATTGATTGTAAAAACCGTTGAAGGACTGGGACGTGGGGGAAAAATGTTTGACAAAGGCGTTCTGGATCGTTTTGTAGATTATGTGGGAGAAGGCGCTGAAGACAGCGGAAGATCAATGAAGCGTATACAGAACGGAAATGTAGAAAACTACATTCTGATCATGTCTTTAGCTGTGGGAATTATATTAATTGTTAACTTTATATTACAATAATGTCTTATTTACTATTAACATTATTACTTTTACCTCTAGTAGGTTCGGGATTGGTCTTTGCATGGAGGAATACCTCAAGCAAATACCTGGCATTAGGAATTGCTTTGATTCAAATGCTGCTTACATTTTACGTTGTTTCGGATTTTGATTTTAATCCGACCGTAGACAGCGTATTGCAGTACGAGATTAACGAGCCTTGGTCGCAATTTATAAAAAGTAAACTTCATTTCGGAATTGACGGGATGAGCTTGCTTCTTTTATTGTTGACCAATATTTTGATGCCGATCATTATTTTATCATCTTTTAATGAAAATGTAAGCTATAAAAACACATTCTACGGTCTGATTTTGCTGATGCAATTCGGATTGGTGGGTGTTTTTACCGCTTTAGACGGACTGTTGTTCTACATTTTCTGGGAAATAACTTTGATTCCGATCTGGTTTATCGCCGCACTTTGGGGGCAGGAAAACAAAAGACTTGAGTTCACTACAAAATTCTTCGTATATACTTTCGTAGGATCCTTGTTTATGTTGGCTGGTTTAATTTACGTTTACAATCATTCAGCATCATTTGCTTTGACAGATTTGTATAACGCAAACTTGGGTGAAACTCAACAGATTGTTGTTTTCTGGTTTATTTTCTTTGCATTTGCAGTAAAACTTCCGGTTTTTCCATTCCACACTTGGCAACCGGATACTTATACTTACTCTCCAACTCAGGGATCAATGTTGTTATCAGGGATTATGCTTAAAATGGCAATCTACGGTGTGCTTCGGTATCTGATTCCGATTACACCGACTGCAATTTTCGGAATTTCCGGACAGATTGTAATTATCTTAGCGATTGTAGGAATTGTGCACGGAGCATTAATCGCAATCATTCAAACAGATATGAAGAGAATCATTGCGTATTCTTCTTTCTCGCACGTTGGATTGATGGTAGCAGGTATTTTCTCTTCTGCAGTGCTTACTTTAAGAGGAACATTTACGATTGAAGGAGCTGAAGGAGCTTTGGTACAGACATTTGCTCACGGTATTAACGTGGCAGGTTTATTCTTCTGTGCTGATATTTTATACAAAAGATTTAAATCAAGAGACATCAGACAGATGGGAGGTTTGGCGAAAGTCGCTCCTAAGTTTGCCGTTTTATTTTTGATTATCATATTAGGTTCGATGGGAGTTCCATTGACGAATGGTTTCATCGGAGAATTCATTTTGATTAAATCGATCTTCGACTTTAATGTATTGGCTTCAGTAATTGCAGGTCTTACCGTTATTCTTTGTGCAGTTTATCTATTAAGATTCTACGGAAAAGCAATGTTCGGACAAGGTGACGAAGCAGTTTTAAGCACAGCAAAAGATTTATCTGCAGTAGAATTCTCGGTATTGGCGAGTATTGCAGTATTTGTAATTGTACTGGGAGTTTTTCCTCAGCCGGTTATTGATATGGTAAGTAGTTCACTGAAGTTTATTTACACTTCAATGATTAACTAAAATTTAAATAGTAAAAGATTAAGAATTATTCAGAGAGCGAAAAGAGTAAAGAGAAAAGATAATAGATTAAAGATTTTAAAGACTGTATTTCACAACATTAAATCTTAAATAAACAACTTTGAACTTTAAACCTTCAATCTCCAATCTCAAATATAAATTATGAGTGTTTTAATTATTGTTTTCCTAACTGCAGTTGCTGCGTTATTTTCGGGAGTTTTTGAGCAAGGAAAATTCGCAAGATACATTGGGATTTTTGGATTAATCATTGCCTTATATGTAAGTTTCTTACCGGAAGCTTCATTCTTTGCGCAGTACAGACACATGTATGACTACACCGCAAACACTGCGTTGTTTACAAAAATATCTTTGGTAACGACTTTACTATTATTCTTTTTGGGAGGTTTCGCTTTCAGCAATCACAGAAGCCACCAGTCAGAATTGTATGCCTTGATGCTTTTTGCTCTTTGTGGCGGAATTATCCTTTTCGGTTTCCAGAACTTAGTGACTTTATTCTTAGGAATTGAGATTCTTTCTATTCCTTTGTATGTAATGGCGGGAGCGAACAAAACAGATCTAAGATCAAACGAAGCTTCTATTAAATACTTCCTGATGGGTGCATTTGCAACAGGTTTCTTACTGTTTGGTATCGCATTTATCTATGGAAGTACAGGAACTTTTGATTTATATAAAATTCAGGAATTTACAATCACGAATCCTAAAAACATCATGTTGATTTTGGGGGTAATCATGATGCTTTGCGCAATGTCGTTCAAAGTAGCTTTAGCACCATTCCACATGTGGAGTCCGGATGTGTATGCCGGTTCACCATCTTTGATCACAGCTTTTATGGCGAGTGTGGTGAAAATATCAGGATTTTTTGCACTGTTCAGATTAATGACAATAGGATTCTCCGGTGTAACTGCTGAATGGATTAATATTTTGGGCGTATTTTTAATCATCACTTTATTCCTTGCCAATGCAATGGGTCTTGCACAGACCAATGCAAAAAGAATGTTGGCCTACTCGTCAGTTTCCCATGCAGGATATATCGGGTTGGTTTTCTTCGGGATGAATGCACTTTCTACGTATACTTTAGCATTTTACTTATTCGCCTATTCACTTTCAACAGTGGGCGTATTTATGTGCTTGATTTGGGTAGAAAAAATAAAAAGAGAAACCTCATTTGGCGCTTTCAAAGGATTGGCAAAAACAGAACCGTTATTAGCTGTTGTAGCAACCATCTCTTTATTGTCAATGGCAGGAATTCCTTTGACAGCAGGTTTTATGGGTAAATTCTCATTGTTTGCTCAGGCATTGACAAAAGATGATAATACATTCTTGGTAATCGTAGCAGTTTTAGGTTCGGCAATTTCTATTGCGTATTATTTAAGGTTGATTATTGCGATGTTCTTTTTTAAAGAAAGCACCTTCAAAACTGCAGAGAAAGTGACCATTACGTATAATATTGTTGCGGTGGTAATCATTGCTTCACTGGTAATATTAGGAGTTTATCCTGATTTTTTCGCGAAGCAGTTTGGATTGTAATCTAAATTAAAATATATAAAAAACCTTTCAACGTATTTTGAAAGGTTTTTTTGTGACAATAACTTGAGTATTGATCGATACCAATATTTTCAGCTCCCGTTCTTTCTAAGGGTTTTGATTTTATTACTAACGCCCCAACAGGAACGGGAGTACTAAATGCTACACTGGAAGCAGTTATTGGATGAAAATATTTTCCCAACAGTACGAAACAACAGGGGAAACTGAATATTTAACAAGGGTAATATTGCATATAGTATCTCTCATGATTGGGGCTGCTTGTCTTGATTCAATTTTAAAATTTGCCAAGCTATTATCAAATAGATGAATGTACAATATATGCGTGCAAATTATCGAAAGTCAAGCGTGTCCGGAAACGGTGAAATTCTTTTCTCTTTGCTCAGGCGGAAATAACAAAGCATTAAATTATGCTTATGTAATTATTTCCGGTGATGGGATTGGATATTTTTTGATTGTTTATGATGGTAATCGAATGATCAGTTTTAAAGTGAATAGCTGTAATTCCGAAGGCTGTTTGCTTCGATCAATTGAAGAAGTTTAATATCTTTACATTAAAACTATTCCATGATAAAAAGAATAATTCTAATCGGAAATGGCTTTGATTTAGCTCATGAAATGCCAACTTCTTATAACAATTTTATAGATAATTATTGGTCTAAAATTGATTATCGTCTTTCACAATCTCGAGAACCTCATTACTCTTCAAAGGATTTCGCAGTTACCTATACATATGGTTACGTGAGTGGTGATATATTTAATGCAGCAAGAAATTCGAGTACTTTTCTTTCAAGAGAATATTTAGAAAATGGCATATTCAACACATCTCACAAGATTTTACAAATACATAATAATTTTCTTTTTCAAATATCTGAAAAGTCATTTGAAAATTGGGTTGATATAGAAAATGAATATTATGATATACTTTTAAGCCTAATTCCTGATAATGATAGTAGAGAAGGCGGGATTAAAAAAATAAATGAAGAATTAAAGCGTATTAAAGATGAATTAAAAAATTACTTAGTTGAAGTCGAAGATAAGTTTCAACATTCTGATAAAATAGTAGATCATATTAAAAACATAATGGATCAACCCATTAGAATTGAGGATTTATCCGAAGAAGCTAAGAAAAAGATATACAAAGAAAAATGGGAAATGTTTAAAAACATTGCTCTAAACGAAAATCCAGATAAAAACAATATAGTGGAATTCTATACCAGTAAATTTGATAAATTTTTACATAGTATTGTCTCCAAAGCAGTTTGGAGCGAGTCAGCCTTCTATACACTTCTAAAATCGCATGAAGATAAATTTTTTGAAGATAGACATGACTCAGTAGAAGTAATTAGTTTCAACTATACTTCTACCGAAAAGATTTACGAAAAGTTAATTGATTTTAACGTAACGCATATTCATGGAGAATTAAAAAATGACGATAATCCCCTAATATTTGGATACGGTGATGAACTTGATGATTCATATTTACAAATTGAGAAACTGAGAAATGATGCATTTTTAGACAACATGAAATCAATTAATTATTCTAAAACTAGTAATTATAAAAAAGTTCTATCAATATTAGAAAGCGGATTGTTTCAGGTATACATTTTGGGGCATTCATGTGGCAATTCTGATCGAACATTATTGAATACAATTTTCGAGCATGAGAATTGCGCCTCGATAAAATTATTTTACTATCAAGATTCACCGAATACTGACCGATATTTTGATACTTACAAAAATATTTCTAGAAACTTCAATAGTAAGACAAAATTAAGGGATCGTGTTGTTAATTGGCAGCAATCGGAACCTTTAATACCTTATACTTTAAAAATAGAAGTTGTAGATGACTTTAAATACAGTAAACGTTAAATGAAACGAAACCGCATAATCTACCACGTAAAACTACACGAACCGATTGAAGGTAAAGCTGATTTCTTTTTCAGCTCAATTACGGCTATTTACAATACTTTCACCGCAGAACAAATTGGAGTTGCCAGACAGACTTTATATCAGCAAAGTCTACAGCCTGGTGATGAATATAGGACAAAGTTTTGTGTAGTGAAAAAAGAAGAGGTTTTGAATAATAAGTAATAAGTGATTACAAAATCTACTTGTAAGTTTGCAATTCTTTTCTAAGAAATTCATTTGTAAAATTGCTAATTCCTAAATTCTCAAGAATGCTATATTTCTTTATCATTAGGTTAAATTCGTCATTTTCTTGATTTACAATACACTTGTAAAAAATAGTTATCAGTTCACTTATATTTAATTGAGATCTAATTATTGAAGCGTATAAGTCTTTTTCCTTTATTTCACTTTTTTCAATTAATTTAAGTATTGTATATAAAGTTAGAAAGTATGAGTAGAACATATTTCCATACCAAATATGACCATCTCTGATCGCGTGCACAACTTCCTTTCTTGTTAAAGAAATTACTTGATTATCGACTTCTTTGTTGTGACCTCCCCTATTAAAATGATCGATTTTTAATACATCTTCAGATATGCTTCTCATCTTAACATTCACGGTGTTAGTGAAAAAATCAAAAACACCTTTTTTCGTGTAAGTACTATTTAGGCTTGTGTAAGACTGGTTTTCTACATTATGATTAAACATATTTAACATCTGAAAAAATGTGTTTTCAAATTGTTGTTTGGTTAAAGTTTCGTTTTGAGTTTCAAATTCATTACGTGTAAGCTTCATTTCTTCCCTAGTCAGCTCCAATTCATTTCTTTGTAATTTTAATTCTTGGCGTTGAAGTAAAATAGCAATGATAACTCCTGTAAAAGACAATCCGGTAAAAAAAGCATTTGAAGCTCCAAACATATCACCAAAAATACCTTGTTGGTCACACGATAAGCTTTTAGCATAATTGTAATTATAGTAAAGAGTAAAACCCATTAACAGTAGCGAACCTCCACCGATAGCCCAAAATATCCAATTATCTTTTTTCATAAAGTATTAGTTTTTACAAATATAGAAAGTGTATTGTAAAATCTTAAACTTAATTGAAAAGAATTAACTTTGAAATAATTAATATTTAAAAACAATACCATGAAAATTAGAATTCAAAACGGAACAGAAAATTTAATTCTAGAGTATGATAACGAAAATAGAATTAATGAACTTTATGCAAGTATAATTCTTTCTCTCAAGGACGAAACTAATAGTACTTCTGTTTTATATAGTAAGGATGATTCCACAACAATTGTTTTGCCTTGCTTATATCTTAAAAATAGCAAAATTACACTGTATAAAGAAGGAGATATAAACTTTTTGTAATGTGAGGGGCTCCAAGCCCCTCAATCAATACTTTTATTATTTATAGCTATATCTAACATCTTGTGGTAAAGGTTGTGATAGTGTTTTATCAACTACTTTTTGCCTCATTAAGGCCTTTTTATTAAAGTGTCTCGATATATTTTGCGAGAGATCTGTAAAATTATCAGTGCCGTCTTCGCTTAGATGATAGTATACTTTAATTGATTTACAATTGTTATGCTCAAAAACTGTATTCAATAATGTTCTATCTGACAATCCACACGAGTGCCCCATGATTAATATCTGATAATCTTTTGACTCGATCCAATTTAACAATTTTCTATAATTGGAATTATTAAAGTACATAAATGATTTGATATTTTCGAGATATTTATTGTCACCTATATTTTCTAAAACTTTATAATTATCATCCATTTCATCTCCAAAACCAAAATTTATTGGATCTTCAACGCTACTTACCGTTCCATGTATTTGGATATGTGAACTTTTTCCTATCTTTTTATCGTTTTCCAAGTTTAATCTTGAAACATAGTTTGCAACATTAGACGTGTAATTAAAATCTAAGAATAAATTTTCAGATTCGTAAGACCCGAGATATGATAATTTTAAGCTATTATCATACTTTATTAATTCGTCTTTATAATCGTATGGAAATTCTAAAAACAGCTTATGATCCGGTTTTCGATAAAGATCTTGATATTTATTTTTAAACAGAGTTGCTATCGAGTTTAACTCATTTCCGCTTCCAAGAAAATTATATATATTTTCAATGTTTTCAGTTATATAATAGTTGAGAAGATTTTTAATATTTTCAAATTCTTTGTTAAGTTGTTCAATGTTGCCAAGCTGAGGAAATTCACCAGTCTCTTTAATAATTGAAAGTAATGCTTTATAATAAATATTTTCAATGTCTACCCAGTTTTCTAAATTTCGAACCGTTATTAACTCAAATAATTTATTACTAAATTCAAAAATAATCTCGCCACTTTCATCTGCGAAGGCGAAATGTTTATATGTAATCTTAAATGAGCTTTCTCCATAAAAAGAATTAGCAATATTATAAGAACCATGATTATAAAATCTCCGAGCATTTGCTACAAACTCTTTGTAATTTAAAAATTTTGAATCACCCCTAAAATGATCATAGTTTATGTTGAATAATTTTTTGATCAAATAATTACTATTGATATTATTTACATTTTGCCAAATGAAATTTAAAAATGATGTATATGAAGTTGGAAGACCATGTGCCAAATCAAAGCCATTACCAATAATTACTAATCTATTCATGTTATTAGTTTTCACAAATATAACAAAAAAGCCATCTACAATAGAGGGCTTAATTTATCTTGATTGTTTTTGATGAAGTAAGGTGTACTTCTCGCTCTTTCGATCTTATTCTTATTGTCAGAAACCCACGATGTAAATTGAGACGGCAATTCTTTTACAACATCATCAGGTTCCGAAGGTTTCAAACCTTGAAGGATCCGTGTATTATCTTTCTCCATTTCTTCAAAAGTTTTCAGAAGTGTGATTACCGTACATCTGCAGTTCGGATGCCATCCCCAGAATTTAAAATCTTTCGGATATTCTCCGGCCATCGCTTCGCAGAAAGGGCAATGATTTGGATTGTTTGATAATTTAATTCAAATTCCGACCGAACAAAATCGAAATGCTACTGATGTCGTGGACTTGTCCGTAATTGATAAAGTAAAAACCTTACAAATATATTTTAGCATGTAAAAAAGAATGAGTATAGATGCTGATTTCAAAATAATTCAGTCGAAATTTCCAGGTTTACACAACAGTTTTACTTTCACAATTTCTTACCTTTACCCACAAAATTTATTTCCCGTTTTGTCGAATCTTTACAAGAAAGAAAGTCCGTTTCAGGTTTTTATATCGTTCAAAAAATATTTGGATGTGTTGGAGCATATTCGCTATAATGATCGTTTAGAATACCGCGCCAGCTACGCAGAATCTCTGATTGAAAAAACTAAGAATTTCCAGGAATTGCGGGATGGCTTTCAGGATCTTTCCCTTTTTGAGAAACACAAAGATCTCATCAGACTTTTACTTGCAGATCTTTTCCCTACCGGGTTGACCCGTAATGAGATCAAAGCGGCAGGAATTCCGCTTACCAATATTACCTTTAATTATACCGAAAGATTTCAAAACATTCTGAATGACGCCGGAAAAGATTTTGAAATCGAATTCCGTGACATCAGCGATGACGAATATTATGTATTCTGCTGTTGCCTGATTTTACAGACGTACCTTAAAAAAGATATTAAAGTTACCTTACCGTTTTATTATGATATTCCCGATAAGCAGGGAATTATAAAACACTATAAAATCACGGTAAACTCAGATTACAGCGATGTATATCCTGCAGTTGGTACGGAGATTCCTTCTGAGGATATTTTAGATATGCTGCTCGAAAATTTAGATGACATTCAGCTCTGGAAAAAATATTTTCCGGCAGAATCGTGGATCTTAAATGGTTTCAGCATCATTTCACTCATCGACTGCACCTCGGAAGTTGCACTTTCTGACCTGAAATCGAGCCTTATTAAAATTGATCTCCAACATCCGGCTCCCGATGAAAATCTTAAGGAAATCTTTAAATCTTATTTTGAAGTTGCCGATCTCAATTTCGGGTTAATGCTTTTTAATACCAAAAATAAAAGGCTTGAGAAACTTCCGATTTATGATAATGTTTTTACCAACTATATCCTTGATTTCTGGATCAATACTTTCGATGAAGAAGTAAGAAAAACTGCCTTCGAAAATATCAGCTACAACTCAAAACCCGTTGTGGTTTCTAATGTTGACAAGCTTGATGACGAAATCAAAAAGCTGCCTTCTTTCAGCATTCTCAAAGATAACCGCATCAACAGCTTTATGGTTATTCCGATTATGAAAGATGGCGAGCTGCTTGCTATGATGGAATTTACTTCACCCTTGCCCAACAGTTTAAACGGTTTAAAACTAAAAAAACTCGAGTTCGTTGCAGACATGATCATTTTCTCTCTCAGCAGATTTTCTTACGAAAGAAATAATCAGATCGAAGCCATTATTCAGCGCGAATACACGACGATTCATGATAGCGTGATCTGGAAGTTCAGAAATGAAGCTGAACGTTATTTCAATGCCTATTTATCTAAAAAAATATATACTTTAAAAGAGATTTCTTTTAAAAATCTGACACCGTTATTCAGTTTCTCAGATATTCGCTCTTCGTCAGACAAGCGTTTTAACCTGATGCTAGAAGATCTTAATCAACAGATTGACGGACTTCATGAAGTGATTCTCCTCCTCAATTCTTCAGATGCAGAGAAATATTCTCTGGCATTGGATGTTTTTGAAAATGAACTGAATAATGAAATAAAAGCAGATACAGAACAACGGTTTCAAAGGCTCTTGCGGGAAGAAATTCATCCCTATTTGCAAGGCCAGCTCGAGGTAAAAAGTGATAAAGCTGTAAAAGAGAAAATCAAAAATTACTTCAGTCAGGTATTTTCGCAAAATGATCTTTTTTATGCCAACAGAAAAAATCTTGATGATTCTATCACCCTTCTCAACCGTAAACTCGCTGATATTTTAGATCAGAAACAGGTCGCTGCCCAGGAAATTTTCCCGCATTATTTTGAAAGATTTAAATCTGATGGTGTCGAGCATAATCTCTACATCGGTCCGAATATCGCTCCGGATTTACCCTATTCTACAAAGGTTGTTCACGAATTACGATATTGGCAGCTGGAGACAATCTGTACGATGGAACATGAGTTTAATTTGTTTAAAAAAGACCTACCGATCTGTTTGGATATTGCTTCATTAATCTTCGTGTATAACGAAAAAATAGATATCCGTTTCCGGATGGATGAGAAACGTTTTGATGTAGACGGAGCCTTTAATTCCAATTTTGAAATCATCAAGAAAAGACTGGATAAAGCCCACATTAAAGATTCTACAGAAAGAATTACCTGCCCCGGGAAAATCACCATCGTTTATTTCGGAATGGAAAACCAGCGCGAATATCTTCAATACATCAGCAGACTTCAAAAACAAAATGTCTTAAAATCTGATGTCGAATTTTTAAGGGTTGAAGATTTGCAGGGAATTACGGGATTGCTGGCGTTGAGGGTTTCTTTTGTTTGAAACATGCAGCTTATAACTTAAGAAAAGCATACGCAAAAGACAGCACAGAAATAATAATTCCCGCCATAAAAATATTGTAAGTGATAGACAACAACTTGTATTTCCGGTCTAAAACTTTTCCTAAAAAATACAAATCCTTTACCATAGAATCGTAGATGTAATCTCTGTCTTTGATCAAATCATGCATTGAACTCAGATAATCGTTAAACTGCATTTGGTGAAAATTACCAAAAAACAGAAGGTTTACTTTTCGGTCTGCAATATCCTGTCTTGTAAAAGTAGTTTTGGTCACATTTGGTTTGGTAGAAAGAATGGCGAAAATAATCGTTAGAACACTTGAGATCAGCAGGAAAAAAGTAGGGATAATCAAATGTGCATTTTTAGGAGTATCTAATTTCGGAACCAAAACAGAAAGACAAACCGAAATAGTGATCGCATTGACAGAAAGCAAAATATTGGCTTTGCTGTCTGCAATATCACTCAATCTTGTATGATTATTCAAAGTAACTCTGAAAAGCGTATCTACACTTCTGTCAGATTTTGAATCCTTATCTTTTTTAGAATCCGAACTTTCTTTCTTTGTTTTGTCTTCTTTATCTAATTTATCGAGCTTTTTTTCCAATTTTTTTACATTTTTCAATTTAAGCGGTTCCCAGTGTTCTTTGGCATATTCCGTAAAATATCGGTGCTTGTTTTTCAGAAAATCAATATTCATCACGTTCCATTCATCATTTGAAAAGCACATTCCGCCAGTCAGCTCCCATTCTTTACGAAGCGCCTCTGCTGAATCATTATAAAACGGACTCGAAAAATGACTAAAATCCGCATCCTTCATAATTTCTTCCAGAAGATTTTGAGGCTGATGATATTTTTCGGTAGAAAGAATCAGAGCAGCAACTTCATCAATATATTCTTGTGATGCATTCTCATGCAAAAGAAATTCTGTAACAATTTCTACCCCTTTTTTTTCATGTCCTTCAGCGTTGCAATCGGTAAAACCTACATCATGAAACCACAGCGCCAGCAAGATTTTTTCCCGCTCTGCTTCAGAAACATCCGTATGCTGCATGATCTCTTCAGCCTTGTTGACAGCATACGTGGTATGAATAAAATTATGGTAAAAATATACAGAAGATAACTTATCTTTGAATAAGTTTTCTACATAATCTTTAGCTCTGTTTAAAACGCTCATTTCTGAATTTTTCTTAATGTAAATGTATGAATTTATCCTTTAAATTTGATCGAAAAATATTCTCCTTAAGTGCTAAAGCAGTCTTGCTTTCAGGATTTTTATATTCGTGTGCAACTTATAACGTACAAAAGGGTAAAAACTTGCGTGAAGTAAAAATTTCTGACATCAAAACTGATAATGATTTTAAAATTTTTCTTGTAGGTGACGCCGGAAATGCAGATGAACCGCAAGCTCAGCAGACTTTAAATTTTATTAAAAATAAGCTGGATTCTGCAGATAAAAATTCAATGCTTCTGTTTTTGGGTGACAATATCTATCCGTTGGGAATGCCCGGAGAAAGTGATAAAGATTATCTCTTGGCCAAACAGAAAATGGAAAATCAATTAGCGATAACCAAAAACTTCAAGGGAAAGACATTGGTCATTCCGGGAAACCATGATTGGTACCACGGTCTGGAAGGCTTGAAAGCTCAGGAAGAATTTGTAAAATCTTATCTGAATGATAAAAAAGCATTTTTACCTAAAAATTCCTGCCCGATTGACGACATCACTTTAACCAAAGATATCAAGCTGATTGTTGTAGATTCTGAATGGGCTTTAATCAACTGGGACAAATATCCCGGCATCAACAAAGGTTGTGACATCAAAACGACGGCAGATTTTTATGCCGAATTCAAAGATTTGATTTTAAAAAATCAGGATAAAAGAATTATTGTAGCAATGCATCATCCGGTGATCAGTTCGGGTACGCACGCAGGATTTACTTCAGCAAAATCTCATCTTTCCGCCTTGCGGGGGAAAGTTCCGGTTCCCGGGGTTGCCACGGTAGTCAATATTTTGAGAAGTTCTTCCGGGGTAAGCATGGAAGATCTGAGCAACAGTCATTATACAGAATTTGCCAACAGAATTAAAAGCATTATTCAGGATAAAGAAAATGTGATTTTGGTTTCAGGCCACGATCATAATCTTCAATATCATTCGGACAGAAATATCAGACAAATCATCAGTGGTGCAGGTTCAAAAACCGATCCGGCAACGATTGTTCAGAAAACAGATTTTTCTTACGGCGGAAGCGGTTTTGCCGTTTTAAATATCCGGGAAGATTTAAGTTCTGATGTTGAATTTTTTTCAACAAAAAACAAAAAACTAGAAAAGCTGACTCAAATTGCAGTGATTTCAAAACCTGCAGAATTGATAAACAATTATCCTGATACCTTACCTTTAACCGGGACGACAACTATTTATTCTGAAAGACAGGCAACAGCAGGAAAATTCTACTCTTGGCTTTGGGGAAATCATTACAGGAAATATTATGCGCTTCCAATTGAAGCTAAAACAAAAAATCTGTCAGACATGGATCCCGGATATTCACCTGTCAGAGAAGGTGGCGGAAACCAGTCGAACAGTTTACGTTTAAGAACCAATGACGGACAGGAATTTGTCATGCGAGGAATAAAGAAAAGTGCAGTCCGTTTTTTGAATGCTCAGGCTTTCAAGAAAAGCAGCTTCGGAAGTGAACTCAACAATACTTTCCCTGAGAGATTTTTGCTCGATTTTTATACGACTAATCATCCGTTTACAGGATTTGCGGTCAATAACATGATCGACAAATTGGGTATCTTTCACAGCAATCCTGAACTGTACTACATTCCAAAACAAAAATCTTTAGGACAGTACAATCAAAATTACGGTGACGAACTGTACATGATTGAAGAACGTTTTTCATCTGATCCAAAAACATTACAGTCATTGGATAACGCTGAAGACATTCTTTCGACTTCAGATGTTCTGAAAAATATGCGAAAAGACGGTAAATATTCTGTAGATCAGGATCTTTACATCAGAGCAAGAATTTTTGACATGCTGATCGGCGATTGGGACAGACACGAAGATCAATGGAAATGGGCAGAATATAAAGTTGGTGACAAAGTCGTTTACAAACCCATTCCCCGAGACAGGGATCAGGCATTCAGTAATTATGATGGTGCAGCTTTTAAAGTGTTGATGAATATTCCGGCAATACGTCACATGAAAACTTTTAAAGATGACATTAAAAGTGTTCGTTGGATGAATATGGAACCATATCCTATAGATTTAATTTTCTTGAAAAACGCAAATCAGGAAGACTGGATAGCTCAGGCAAAATATATTAAGGAACACTTATCAGACAATGATATCGACCGTGCTTTTGATAATTTACCGAAAGAAGTTCAGGATGAAACCATTGCTGATATTCAGAGAAAACTAAAACTCAGAAAAGGTAAACTGGAAGATTATGCAACCCAATATTTTGATGTTTTGCAGGAAAAAATTCCATTGACTGGAACCGTTAATAAAGATAAATTTGTTATTACTAAAACCGGAAATTCTGTTGAGGTAAAACAATATCAACTAGGCAAAAACAAAGGTGAAGAGTTGGTGTTTAAAAAGAAATATGAAGACACAAACACAAAAGAACTATGGATCTATGGCTTGGAAGAAGACGATATTTATGAAGTTTCTGGCGAAGGAAAATCTAAAATCAACATCCGATTAATTGGTGGCTACAATCACGATACGTACAATGTAGATAATGGGAAAAAGGTAAAAATCTATGATTTTAAATCACAGAAAAACACGTATAATTCAAAGTCTGCAGCCCAACATATTACCAACGATTATGACGTCAATACATACAATTGGAAGCACCCGAAATATAACTTCTTTGCAGGTTATCCGATGGCGAATTTCAATCCCGATGATGGAGTAATTTTGGGAATTGTGGCAAATTACACGGTCAATAATTTTATCCGTGATCCTTTTACCCAGAAACATAGTTTAAGTGCCAATTATTACACTTCAACAGGCGGATTTAATGTAGGTTACAAAGGAATTTTCAAAAAAGCAATTGCTGGTTGGGATGCCGGAATTGATGCCACTTATACCACTCCATTTTTTGCAAGAACATTCTTTGGTTTGGGTAATGAAAGTTTGAATGATGCTGATGAAGATAACCGAGACTACAACAGAGTGCGTATTTCTCAGTTTAAATTTGCCCCTTCTATTTCAAAAACAAGCTGGCTGAATATGAAACATCAGTTCCAGTTGAATTTTGAGCACTCAAAAGTACAGTTCAACGATGACCGTTTTATTGCTGTTTCTCCTGTTGTAAATCCTGAAGTTTTTAGAGGACAGCAATTTGCAGGGGCTAATTATACATTCAGTTTTAAAAATTTAGACAATAAAGCATTTCCTACTTTAGGAATGGAATTGGTTTTAAATGCAGGCTGGAAAGCCAATCTTTCAGAGTTTAATCAAAATTTCGCCAATTTCAACGGAACTTTAAATCTTTTTCATAGAATTGATAAACGGGGAAAATTTGTGTTTGCCAACTCGAGCAACGCAATGATCATCAACAATAATAATTTTGAATTTTATCAGGCTGCTGCAATCGGCGGCAACAACGGAATGCGTGCTTACAGAAATGAAAGATTTGCCGGGAAATCATATTTTTCCAACAATTCTGAGATCCGTTGGAATTTTGGAAGAGTAAAAAACAACATTGTTCCTGCCAATATGGGAATTTTAGTGGGTTATGACTTGGGAAGAGTCTGGATAGATAATGAACAGTCTGATAAATGGCATCAAGGCGTTGGCGCAGGATTCTGGCTGAATATTCTTGAAATGTTCTCTGCAAGATTAGATTACTTTACCGGAGAAGATGGCGGAAGAATTTCCGGAGGTGTGGGGTTGACCTTTTAATAATTTTGATTCTTTTATTTTAAAACTATTTAAGCAAAGACTTTTTAAATGTAAAATCTGTCATTCTGAATGGAGCAAAGCGGAATCAAGAATCTTAACTCAATTTTGTTGAGATTCTTCTTTCATCAGAATGACAAACATCAATTTAAAGTAAATATTTAAGATCCACAGAAATTTCCTGAAGATTATTTTAAAGAAAACCGATACACATTCCCGCCTTCATTTTTATCCTTTTCATCAACAATCAACAGAGTTTTATCATCAACAAAAACCACCGCCTCTTTCTGCGAATTGTGATTTAAAGACATTTTCTGAATTGCATAATTTTTGAAGTTATTTTCAAATAAAGCAGATACTAAAAAAACGTTTTTATGCGTCAATAAAACAACCTGATTTTTAGAATTGATAGAAGCCGAAGTAATCGCCGCGTCATCAAAGCTGCCTTCAAGCTTCAATTTTCCCACTAATTTTGCTTCAAAATCTCCTTCTTGATTAGGAATTTGAAATACCAGAAAAGTTCCGTCAAAACCTTTACTTCTGTTTTTTGTGAACAGATAAAAACTGCCGTCTTTTTCTACAAAAGCCTCGCAATCATATAGCAAATTTGATTTTTTCGGAGGAAATTCTGTCTGACCTTCATAATGAAATTTTGTGGTCTGAGTAACCTTTGTCGTTGTTTGGGAAGGGTTGTTTAAATCTAATTTTAAGATAGAAAGATTTTGCCTGTCGTTATCATTATTCCCGAAATCTCCGATATAGATATTTCCGGCAGCATCTTTTGTAATGTCTTCCCAATCGTTATTTTCAGCGTTTTCCACCAAAACATCATTAATCAATTCACCTTTTCGGTTCAGTCCGTAAACCACGTTTTTATTTCCGGCATCTTCAATGGCCCAAATGGTTTTCTGATCCTGAGAAAGAGCAATTCCGGAAACTTCTCTCAGTTTTTTGGGCAGAGAAAATTCTGTTTTCAGATCGTCTTGTGATTTTGCTTCTGAATCATTTTTTTTGGGGTTGCATCCTATGAAAAGCAGTGAACAGATCGCAGAAAGTATATTCATTCTCATATGTTATTTTTATTTAAAAGTTTAACTTCATCCCAGAGTTCGTCCATTTCCTCCAGATTCATATCACCCAAGGTGAGATTTCTTTCTAACGCTAAATTCTCCATTTTTTGAAATCTTGAAATGAATTTCAGATTGGTTCTTTCCAATGCCGAATCAGGATTTAAACCTGCAATTCTTGCATAATTGATTAATGAAAAAAATACATCGCCCAGTTCCATCTCTTTTTTATCCAAATTTGTTTCCTCATGAAATTCCTGAATTTCTTCATCAACTTTTTTCCATGCATCTTCGGCATCAGGAAATTCAAAACCAATACCTTTCACTTTATCCTGAATTCTGTACGCTTTTACCATACTTGGCAACCCTTTAGGAACGCCTCCAAGAATTGACTTATTGCCTTCCTTGAGCTTAAGTTTCTCCCAGTTTTGCTTTACTTCTTCTTCATCTTTCACTTCTACATCACCATAAATATGAGGATGACGAAAAATCAGTTTTTCATTTAATGAATTGATGACATCAGCAATATCAAAACTTTCTTTTTCTGAACCTATTTTAGCATAAAAAACCAGATGGAGAAGCACATCACCGAGCTCTTTTTTAATTTCAGTTAGATCTTCCTGCAAAAGCGCATCTGAAAGCTCGTACGTTTCTTCTAAAGTTAAGTGACGGAGGGTCTGAAAGGTCTGTTTCTGATCCCACGGACATTTTTCACGAAGATCATCCATAATGTCAAGCAGTCTTCCGAAAGCTTCGAGTTTTTCCTGTCTGGTGTTCATAATTGAGAGTTAAAAAGTCTTACAAATTTAGTGGTAATTTTCAGAGTTATAGCAAAAGGATATAGGAAATGAAAGCGTAAAAAAATTCTATTGTCTGAAGTGCGAGACTAATTTTAAACGAAGAAGTAATTTTGAAATCGCGCAAGTTTTAGAATTTTTAGTGGGTATTGATTATTTTTAGCCTTTCTGTTCCAGGTCTTGAAATTTTGTTTCTTTTGTTTCAAGATAAAAGAAATAAAAAAACCTCATCATCACTGACAAGGTTTACTATTTTATGTAGATAAATTAATTATCCCATTTTTCTATGTGTACTCTTCGTTGCAGATTTTGCTGAAGAAGTGGCTTTCACTTTTGGTGTTATCGGTTTGTCAGCTTTCGGAGCTGCTTTTTTCGGAGCTGCTTTGTCTGTGATATCTCCTTCTGCTACTTCACCTTCTACAGTTTCTGGTTCTGCTTTTATAAAACTTTCAGGAGTAATGTATCCTGCTTTGTGTAGGATGTTGTACCACTGAGCCAGTTTTTTGATATCAGAATAGTATACTCTTTCTGTATCGTAATTTGGAAGAGAAGCTCCCATAAATTCTTTCAGCTCTTCGTCAGAAGATTTATGAGAAATTGTTTCTTTGTACTCATAGTTTTTTGCAATATTTTCAAAAACCTCAAATAAAGGAACTTCTTTTTCTAATGTAAACATCGCAATGTTATCTAATAAACTCACTTGGCTTGAGTTCCCGATACTCACTTTCTTTTTTGTTGTAACGTCTTCAATAATAAATCCGTTTTTCAATTGCGAAACTAATTTGTAAAGACCTGGTTTACCAGAAATCGAAATTATTTTTTCTAACAGCATATTCTTATTTTTTAAATTTTTTAGCAATCTGCTTGACACAAACTGCAGTTTATTATTTATTTTCTATTAATTACTTTGGAAATCTCATTTTGTAGTTGATCGATACATCACCCTGAGAGATTTTTACCAGTTTTCCTTTAACCAGTTTTTTCTTTAAAGAGCTTAAATGATCGGTAAACAGCGTGCCTTCGATATGATCATATTCATGCTGAATTACGCGGGCTCTAATATCGGAAAAAGTTTCTGTATGCTTAACAAAATTTTCGTCATAATATTCTATAACGATCGTACTTTTTCTTTTTACGTCTTCTCTCACATCAGGAATAGAAAGACATCCTTCATTAAACTTCCACTCTTCACCCGACTCTTCAAGAATCTGAGCGTTGATGAAAACTTTTTTAAAATCGTTCAGCTCTTCAGCAATATCTTCATAATCTTCATCTTCTGCCAAAGGAGACACATCTACAATAAACATTCGGATGTCTAAACCTATCTGCGGCGCTGCAAGACCTATGCCATTGGCGCTGTACATGGTTTCAAACATATTATCAATAAGCTGCTGCAGCTCAGGATAATTTTTATCGATCTCTTTTCCTACTTTTCGCAAAACAGGATCTCCAAAGGCTCTAATTGGTAAAATCATCTTGTTCTTTGTTCTAAAAAATTCTGCAATATAATGGTTGCACTTACTTTATCTATTAACCCTTTTTCCTGTCTCTTTTTCTTGCTTTTCCCGCTTTGGGAGATAAAAAAAGAGGCCATTTTTGACGTAAATCTTTCATCTAAACGATGAACCTCAATATCGGGAAATTCTTTTCTGAAAATTTCTATAAATTTCAGAATATCAGTTTCCACGTCTGAAAGATTTCCCCGCAAATCTACCGGAAGACCTACTACCATTTCTTCTACTTTATTTTCGTTGAGATATTTCTTTAAAAATTCCAGCAAAAACTTTGTTTCTACGGTCGGTAATCCGCTCGCAATAATCTTCATATCATCGGTGACAGCAATGCCACAACGAGCCTTTCCGTAGTCTATCGCAAGGATTTGTCCCATAAGTCTGCAAATTTAAGAAATTTTAATGATTTTATTCCAAACGTAGTTTTTTTTATAAATGTTGTGAGATTCCATGATTTTTTTTATAATTTTAATATTCCAAACTCAAAACTATGAAGAAACTGATCTTGGTAAGACATGCCAAAAGCGATTGGCCGGAAGAAATGGAAGATTTTGATAGACCATTGGCGGACAAAGGTTTACAGGATGCGCTCAAAATGTCAAAATATCTTAAGAATCAAAATATTTCCATTGATCAATTTGTATCCAGCCCTGCTGTGAGAGCTTTGAATACGTGTAAAATTTTTAATCAAACTTACCGATTAGATGTAAAAACAAATGATAAGCTTTACAATCCTTCAGAAAACAATTTCACTTCTGTAATTTACAGTTTGGATGATCAGGTAGATTCTGTTGCATTATTTTCGCACAATAACGGAATTTCCAATTTTGCCAATTATATTACAGACAACATCTTTCATTTTTCAACATGCGGTGTTGCCGGTTTTGAGATCGATTGCAAATCCTGGTCAGAATTTGACGGTGCGAAGAAAAAGTTTCTGTTTTATTATGAGCCGAATAAGATTCAGTTTTAATTTTGATGAAAAACAAATTAAATATCTTGATTTTGACAACCAGCATTCTATGTCTTGGTTATATTTTGTTTTTAGTATACTATTCTTTAAACATGGAAACATCGAACCTTATCAATGTTTTTGCAGAAATCATCACTATTCCCGTCATTGTTGTAACGATTGCTGTTTTCTTTTTTAATCTCTATATTTTAATTAAAAATAAATTCAAGTCAGTATCGATCAATATTCTGAGCTTTTGTGTGCATTTACTTTGCTTTGTAACCATGTTCTTTGCTGAATAAAAACAATTATTTAAATAAAAAACGGACTAAAGCCCGTTTTTCTTGATGATATTTCTAAAAATTGGTTATTTCCTTTTCAAATCCAAATCATCAAAATCAAAACTAAAATCTGTGATATCTGAAATCGCTTTCATCTTTGCAGATTCTGCCTTCCCGTTTTCATCGAAGCTGAAAATAATGTAGGCATCGGCATCATAGCTTCTGTCATCCCATTTGATAATGAAAGTATTATTAGAAAAGGGAAGCAATTCACCTTTCAGCCTTGGAGAGTTTTTACAAGAAATTCTATATGTATTTCCTTGCTGAGCAATCTCTACATCACCAAACCAGGCATCATTGTATTTTCCGATAAACTGCTCTGCTTTTGGATGAAGATTTTTATCTTTCTTAAAAGCTTCGGATTTTGCGTAAGCTTCTTTCTTTTGTTTTTCGTATTCAGCGTTCGCTTTTGACATCCTTTCGCCATACGTTTTAAGCCAGTTTCTATCTGCAACGCCCAAATGTGAATCTTTTAAAGTATTGGTAATCGTGTTAAAAGCTGCACCAGATTGCTGATTTGTCAGCACAACAATCCCTAGCTTCATATCAGGTATTAAAGTAAACTGAGTAACGGTTCCGATTAACCCACCTGTGTGTTGAATTTGTTTATGACCTTTCACGTCACTTAAAAACCAACCTAATCCATAACCGTAAAAACCTGTATCATAAGGATTCTTCATGGCAACCGGACTTGCTATCTGCAAATTCCACAGTTGCTGAATCTGTTTGTCTGAAACCAATTTCTTTCCGTCTTTTGTTGTAAATCCATTTAAAAGAAAATCTGCCCAAGTAGTCATGTCTTTGATGTTACTCATGATTCCGCCGGCTGCATTAGCTGTTTCATTCCAGTCATGAGGCACGGCAATTACTTTTCCGTCAGCCGGCGCGTGAGCATCGATTTTGTTGGCGACTGCTTTTGCTCTGTTGTAACTTCCGAAACTTGAATTCATTCCGACAGGTTTCATAATTCTCTGCTCAATAAATTCTGCCCAAGTCAAACCAGAAATTCTATTAATTACCTCTCCTGCAACGATAAACATGATATTATTGTAGTCTAAAGTCGTTCTAAAAGGATTTTCAGGCTTTAAATATCTCACGTTATGAACAATATCGTTTACGCTTAAGCTTCCACCTTCAGGAAAGAACATCAAATCGCCTTGTCCTAAACCTAATCCTGCTCTGTGTGTAACTAAATCTTTGATCGTCACGTTTTGAGAAACGTACGCATCATTCATCTGAAATTCCGGAATGTATTTTGAAACCCTGTCATCCCAGTTCAATTTTCCTTCATCTGCCAGAATTGCCAAAGCTGTACAGGTAAATGCTTTTGAGTTGGAAGCAATGCCTACCAAAGTGGTATCATCCATAGGTTGCTTCGAGATTAAAGATCGTACTCCAAAACCTTTTGAATAAATCATTTTACCGTCTTTAATAACTCCGACAGACATTCCCGGAACTTCAAAAGTTTTTAAGGTATTTTGAATGAGTTCATCCAATTTTTTTTCGTCGACCTGAGCAAAGGTGATAAAAGAGACAAGAACAAAGAATAAAGATAGCTTTTGCTTCATTTTTTTAATTTTTCCAAAGTTAATCAATTCGGTATTATTGAGTAAATTTGCACTTCAAAAAGATATTCTCATTTAGCAATGACCAAAATTCTCCTTCTCTCCGATTCTCACTCCTATATTGACAACAGAATTTTAGATTATGCCCAAATGGCTGATGAAATTTGGCATTGTGGAGATTTTGGAAGTTTTGAAATTATTGAGCAACTTGAAAAAATCAAACCTTTAAAAGGTGTTTGGGGGAATATCGACAACGCAAAAATCCGTACTGAATTTCCGGAAGTGAATCGATTTTTCTGCGAAAAAGTGGAGGTTTTGATGATTCATATCGGTGGTTATGCCGGAAAATATACCCCTTTAGCCCAAAAAGAAATTTCAGCAAAAGCTCCGAAGTTGTTTATTTCAGGGCACTCTCATATTCTTAAAGCAATGTATGATCAGAAAAACAATTTGCTTCATCTCAATCCCGGAGCATGCGGAAAACAGGGTTGGCATAAAATGAGAACGATGATGCGGTTCGTGATTGATGGGGAAGAAATAAAAGATTTGGAGGTGATCGAATTAGGAGCAAAAGTTTAATTTTAAAACACAAATATCACTAATGATTTCACTAATATCATTAAAGGAATGTGAAGAGTTTTCGTATCTGTGATTGATGGAGAAAGTTTGAAGGTTATCGCTACAATTTGAACCAGGTAGGTTATTTAGAGGTTGACAGAAAGTATATTGGGGGAATTTTCATCTTTTGGAGGGGTGGCGAAAATTCTGAAAGAATTTTTGACGGGGTGGTATAGAAACGGTTACCCCACAGCAAGAAAAGAACTTCGACAAGCTCAGAAAAGACTGGCTTGCGAGGAGTATGAGTGGATAGCGGGAATAGCTCCTTAAAATGAGTGATGAAGTAATGGTAATAAATATTGATGAATTGCAGAAATCAAGAGATTGCTTCCTCGCGATGATAAAAAGAAAATATATGAAAACAGGCGATAAAGTTTCGGTGGTAGATGAAGATTTGAGCGGAGTAGTCACATCTGTAAATGGAAATATCGTGGTTTTCAAAGATGAATATGGTTTTACCTATCAGTATCCGAAAGAAAAACTGGTTCCGAAAAACACATCTCTTTATGAAAATATACAGGTGGTAAAAAAGGCAGAACCGAAAAAGATGACCTCTAAAAAACACGATAAAAATCCTTTGATTCTTGATTTACATTTTCATAATTTGGTTAAAAATCCTAATGACTACGAAAGTTTTGAGAGATTGTTCATGCAAAAGGAAAAACTCGTTCAGACGATTAATTTCTGTAGAAAAAATCATCTGAAAAGACTTGAGATCGTTCACGGTATTGGTGACGGTGTATTGCAGAAATTAGTCTGGGACGTGCTTGAAAGCCAAACCGGTCTGGATTTTTACAACAAAGAAATACTTCATCACCAATCGGGTGCGGTAATGGTAGAATTTCACTAAATTTGCAGCAATTAATATATGAACGTACTTACTTTACTTTTTACCAAAGACGGGCTAACCTATCAGATTTCCAAGAACAAAAATGTTTTGGAAGAAAAGTCTTATCTCGTGAATGAAGAATCACCAGCAAATTTCATTACCGACCAACTGGAAGAAACTTTGCTGAAGCAAAGATATGATGAAGTATCTGTGATCTCCGCACTCAATCATTTTACTTTAATGCCGGAAGGTTTTTCTGAGCACGACGCAGGATATGACTTAATTGCTTTTAATGCGCCTGTTGATAGACAAAATGAAGAATTGATGCTTTCGGTAAACAAGAAATTCAAGGTTCAGTTTTATTATACTTTTCCGAAAAATTTTTATAAAAAAATCAAAGATCTTTCGATTCCTGTGAAATTTAATTTTTCGGGAGAGAAATTTTTAAACGCGATCCACAATAAAACAAGTAAAGAAATTCATATCAATCTTTATCAGAATCAGTGCGAGTTTTTTGCGATCGGTAACAAGAAAGTAATTTTATACAACAATCTTGATGTCAGCTCTGAAGTAGATTTTCTTTACTTCGTGATGTTTACTTTAAGTAAAATAGGTTTCGGAATCAACGACACCCACTTTTATGTATACGGAGAGACAACAGAAAACGAGACGTTTATCTCAGAGCTTCAAAAGTTTGTGAAGAATCTGAAAATTGTTTTTGACAACATCCCGAATAAGAACTTTACATTAAATCCTTAATCCATTATCATGAATACAAAACTTTTATCTTTATTATTCCTTACGTTTGGTATATTCGTCTTTTCTCAAAAAGTGACAATTAAAAAAGACATTATATATTTAGATGCAAAAGAATGTTTAAAAATTACTGGAGACTCAAATAATGTATCTATTGTGGATTTAAATGGAAATGAAATAATTTTCTTAAAATTTATCCATAATTCAAGATATGGTTCAGTATATAATAAAATTACATTTTTAGGTCAAGGTCTCACACTTACCTCACAGTCTTATATTTTTAGCAAGAAATTACTTATTGAAAAATTAATAGAAAGTAAAGTTTTAAATAATTGTAAGCTGGATGAGGAAAAAGTAAATACATTTATTATGAAATATGATGAAAATATTGAAAGGTAATTACTGAGAACTTTAAATCAATTTCAAAATTTACTATGTACAGAATAATTGCCGGCAAGTGGAAAGCCAAAAAAATAGCAGCTCCGAAAAACTTTGACGTAAGACCGACCACCGACTTTGCAAAAGAAGCATTATTCAGCATTATCGAAAACACATACGATATGCAGGCTAGCTCTGTGCTTGATCTTTTTGCGGGAATCGGCTCGATTACTTTTGAATTTGCTTCAAGAGGCTGCATGGATCTGACATCGGTAGAACTGAATCCGAAGCATACATCATTTTTAAACTCTACTGCTGCCGAATTGGGATTCAGTTTAAATGTAAGCGTACAGCGTGGTGATGTTTTTGACTGGCTTAAAAAATTCAGGAATAAAAAATCGTACGAGATCATTTTTTCTGACGCGCCATTTGAAACCGAAGAAAAAAAATATATGGAATTGATTTCTCTGGTCCTTCATAATAAATATTTGAAGCCTAACGGAGTTTTCATCATAGAGCACCAAAGCAGATTGAAGCTTGATCATCCCAATCGGATAGATACCAGAAAGTACGGAAATATAAGTTTCAGCTTTTTTGAGCCAAACCCGGAAGAATCGACCGAACAATTATAAAAAAAAGACTCAGCAATGAGTCTTTTTTGGTTATAATACCTTCAATTCTAAATCAATGCTTTTTCCGAAGAACTTTTTTGAGATCTTCTCAAAGTTTTTCGTGATGTCCGATAAATAAAACTGATACGTCGCCTTCGTATTATCGGTGTTGAGCAGATGATATTTATCTAAAATGATATTCAGATGATTGGCCACAATATTGGGTGAATCGATCACACGAACGCGGTTGCCGTAATATTGTTTGATCTCATCAATCAATAATGGATAGTGTGTACAACCTAAAATTAACGTTTCAATATTTTTAAGCTTCGCATTACTCAGATAATTGTAAATGATAGAATGCGTAATCGGGTGATTTTTAAAGCCTTCTTCAATCGCAGGAACCAACAACGGAGTTGCCAACTCATCTACTTTGATAAATTTATTGTGCTTGCGAATACTTTTCTTATACAAACCTGAATTGACCGTAGCTTTGGTCGCAATTACACCAACATTTGTATGAATTTCATAAGCCACTTTTTCCGCCACAGGATTGATCACATCAATTACGGGAACTTTACCAGCAACCGTTTCCATCACTTCCTGTAAAGCATTTGCCGTAGCAGTATTACAAGCAATAACAATTGTTTTGCAGTTTTGCTCCAATAAAAAATTGGTGATCTTCGTTGCGTATCCTATAATTGCTTCTTTAGATTTTTCACCGTAAGGAAGATGTTTGGTATCTCCAAAATAGATGAGATCCTCATTCGGAAGAAGTCTTTTGATTTCTTTCGCAACCGTCAAACCTCCTACACCACTATCAAAAATACCGATAGGCTGTTTTGGTGAAAGATGCGAATAATCCTGTTTTTTAGTTTTCAAACGACGTGAAATTTAGTGCAAAAATAGTGAATAGAATTTAAAATTAATTAAGATTACTAATTGAAAAATCCTTCGGATATCTTACTTTATAACTTACTCTAAATTTCTTTGTTTCCGATGGCGAAATTTTAACGTCCCAGGTTAAATATCCTTTTTCTTTGTCCTGTTCTGCATTATCAGTTTGTAATAATTCTATCTTAACCGACTCGTCTTTACTTAGTGGAAACTGATCTTTTATTTCTATATCAATAGTCTCTTTTTTATTATTCCTTACGACAATATCATATGTAATTGTTTTTTCCTGATAAGATGAAAACATTTTCACACTTGATTTATCATCAATCACCTCTTTTCTAACGCTGATTTTCTTATCATCACCAAGCGTGATACTTAGTTCATCAGTTGTCTGATTGGGTTTAATTGTTGTTTCGCCAATATACATATTTTCAAAAACAATATTTGCCGAAGCCGAAATCAGATTATATTTATTAAAATCTTTAATTTTAGCAATTAAGAAAGCATCTTTACTATATTTTGGCGCCACAAAATATTTATAAGCTGCGGGAATCTTTTCCTGTTTCAAATTAATAAAATTTTCCTGATTATTTGAGAGAATATCATAAGGAACGTCAACATCAAAGCTGACATTAAATTGATTTTCAACAGATTTAAATGCATATCCTACTACAACAACTTCTTCTATCTCTCTAGTTTTTACAGTATCACTTCGAGTGCTGTATCCTCTTTCTGAGACTTGATCTTCAGCTTTAAAAGAATTTAAAAACCACGGATTTAAAACCGGTGCCGTGCTATTTCTACTTGATCTTCCATTGATTAAAGATAGCTTTACACCTTTCCAATCGAGACCCGTGTCTTGTCTTACTTTAGCTTTAAACAAAACATCCAATGGCTCAGAAAGTTTATTTCCTCTTACTTCATAGAAAGGCTCCCAAGATGCATTTTCTGCCAAATAACTAATATCTGCTTTCACATTTGCTGCAGCGGAGCTCATTACTTTTAAAATTAAAACTCCATCTGAAGATGCTTCTTCCATTTCAGAATTGATTTTTAGACTACTTCTCAATCGGTTTAGTTTTCTTTGAAAATCTGCATTTTTTTTGTTGATTTGAGATATTGTCGTACTGATTTCAAGCCTTTTGCTCTTGTAATAATCTGCGAGCTGCATCAGTTGAGCCACACTAGAAGTATTGCTTCCAACTAGAACAGTTTGATTTTTATCTAAAAGTTCAAGCGTTTTGTTGTTAGCTTCAAGCTCCATACTTGCTTTATAAACAAGATCTTCCAGCAGGGTAATGCTGTCACTAACTTTTTTAATACGTGGATTTGTATTATCCATATCATAATCAGACGTATAATTATCTGTAAATTGAACTGAGAGAATGCTTACATTTTTATTGTTAACACTTACCTGCAACGACTTTTCGAAAATTTCTTCAGAAATATTTGTAATAACGACTTCCGAAGCTCCGGAAGGGATAGAAAAATTTGCTGAATTTTGAAGCTCAGCAGAACTTCTATAAACATTTACAGCATTAACTTTTGCTTTAACAAATATGGGCTTTTGAGAATAATGTAAAACTCCAAGAAATAATAAAAACAGTAATAAACTTTTCTTCATTGGTTATTATATTTAATTCCAAATATACACTAATGGCTTTAAACCTGAAACAGATCTGAAGCAATTCCGTCTGCCATAAACCAATGTTTTTCAGGAATTTTCAGGTGATTATTTTCTTTTATTAAAATTCCATCTGCTATTTTCTGTTGAATTTCTTTATGAAACTGGTTTAAAATTTCTTCTTTAAATTTATTCTTTAAACTTTCCAGATCAACCCCCCATGTTGTCCTTAAACCAATCATGATCATTTCGTTAAACTGATCTTTAGACGAAAGAAGTTCAGTTTCTTTAGCCAAAATGTTGGAGTTTAATTTTTTGATATAGTGCTGATTGTTGGCAATATTCCAGCTTCTAGTATCAACTCCATTGTAAGAATGTGCAGATGGACCAATTCCCAGATATTCATTATACTTCCAATATGCAGAATTATGTTTAGAATGAAAACCTTTTTTCGCAAAATTGGAGATTTCATAATGTTCAAAATCATGATCTTTCAGAAAATCAATCATATAATAGAATTCTCTGTTCTGCTCTTCTTCCTTAGGATTCGAAACTTTTCCGTTGGCAATCCATTTTTCTAAAGCGGTTTTGGGTTCAACTGTCAGTGCATACGATGAAATATGGGGAACTTCAAGCGCAATGGTTTTATTTAAATTTTGCTTCCAAATTTCTAAATTGGAAGTTGGCGAACCATAAATTAAATCTATACTTAAGTTTTCGAAGCCAAAATCCTGAGCTCTTTTGATAGAACCTTCCGCATCGGCAGCATTATGTGCACGATTCATCAGTCTCAAATCTTCGTCGAAGAAACTTTGCGTTCCGATTGACAGTCGATTAATTGGCGAATCTGACAATTGTTTTAAAAAGCTTTTATCCAAATCATCAGGATTTGCCTCTAAAGTAATTTCAATATCAGCATTAAAGCTAAAATATTTCAAAACCTCATCAATTAATGCCTTGATTTCATCACCAGAAAGAATAGAAGGTGTTCCACCACCGAAATAAAGAGACTGCAAATTTTTATTTTGAAGTTCATCCTTTCGCAGAAAAATCTCTTTTTTAATTGCAGCAATCATTTCATCTTTAAAATTCAAAGACGTTGAAAAATGAAAATTGCAATAGCTGCACTTCTGTTTGCAGAATGGAATGTGAATGTAGATCATAAAAAAAGCTCTGAAAAATTCAGAGCTCAAATTTATTTAAATTATATCAGATTAATATCTAAATCCTCTATGATTAATAAAGTTATCAAAGTTGTAACCTATACCAAGCATAAAGCTGTTTCCACCGTACTCCTGAATGTCAGACATTCCAAGGTTATAAGTAGCTCCTATCATAAATTTGTTGAATCTTACTTTCACAACTGGTGAAATACTCAACTGCTGGTTGTCAAATCTGTTTTGAACACCTCTGTAGCTTACTCCGAAAGAGAATGCGTTGATGTCATTTGAGAATGTAGCCATCAGGTTCAAATCCATCATTCTAGTAGAATTGGTATTCAAATTGATTAAAGCTGAAGGAGTAATGGCAATATTGTCTGCGATTTTCCAGTCGTATCCTAAATTCAAGAAGAATTTGATCGGCGATGGCTCGTAGTTATTAACGATAGATTCGTCATTGCTTAATGCAATATCGTTTACCGAAATGCCTCCGAATAATCCTTTATACGTTGCTGCTAAACCGAAGTTTGCATACGCCATAAAGATATTACTTTCGTTTCCTTGCAATAATGGATCGTAACCATCTTCAGTATTAATTTTAGAATAATCAAAATTCATATTGTAAAAGTTAACACTTGTACCAAAAGAAAACTGATCTTTTCTTTCACCATCGCTGCTTAGAGGGATGAAGTAAGAAGCTCCTGCTGTAATTCCTCCCGCAGAAATAGGGCCGTTGCTATCTCTAAAAACGGAAATACCCGCTCCCACTCTATCAAAAATGTTAGCATTAATCCCCACCGACTGAACGTTCGGAGACTCGCTAAATTTTGAAAATTGTTGTTGATAGTTTAGATTAAGCTGTACATAGTCCGTTTTACCATATTGTGCAGGGTTGAACAGGAACTCACCATCTAATAGATATTGCTGATAGTATGGTAATGATTCTTGTGCTTTGTACGCATTAGACAAAAGAGCTAAACATACGATAGCATATAGTTTTCTCATAACAAATCTTGATTTCAATTCAACAAATATAAAAAAATTCTCAATATATTTTTAGTTTTCTAAATAATTTCTCCATTTTTTTACGGCATCCGTCATATCTTGAGGCATTGGGCTCTCAAAATACAATTCCTTTTTTGTAGTCGGATGTATAAATCCTAAAGTATGGGCATGAAGTGCATGTCTCGGCAGAATTTCAAAAACATTTTTCACAAAGTGCTTGTACTTAGGTAGGTTAACTCCTCGAAGGGCGATGTTTCCTTCATATCTTTCATCATTAAACAGCGTATGTCCGATGTGTTTGAAGTGAGCACGAATCTGGTGAGTTCTTCCGGTTTCTAGTTTACATTCTACCCAGGTCATGTATCTGAATCTTTCTAAAACTTTATAATGCGTCACAGCATGCTTCCCTTGGCTTCCGTCTGCATAAGTATACATCTGCATCCTGTTTTTGGGATGCCTGCCTATATGACCAGTTATGGTACCTGTGTCTTCTTTTACATTCCCCCAGACAAAAGCCCAATACAATCTTTTGGTTTTTCTTTCGAAAAATTGCTTGGCAAGAAAACTCAATGCATACTCATTCTTAGCAATCACCAAGAGCCCTGACGTATCTTTATCGATTCTGTGGACTAAACCTACCCGGTCCAAATCAGATTTTTCTCCCTTCTTATCAAAATGGAAAGCTAAGGCATTAACTAAAGTTCCGTCCCAGTTTCCGAATCCCGGATGCACCACCATTCCCGGATCTTTATCTACCACAACCAAATCATCATCTTCATACACAATATTGATAGGTATATCCTGCGGAATGATCACATTCAATCTCGGAGGATGTGCAAGGAGTAATGAAATATGATCTCCCGGCTTTACGCGGTAATTTTGCTTTACAGGAATTCCGTTGACCACAACATTTCCTGCTCTGCACGTCTGAGAAATTTTATTTCTTGAAGAATTCTGACGGAAATTTAAAAGAAATTTATCGATTCTTAAAGGTTCCTGCTTGCCGTCAACTGTAATATTCACGTGCTCGTACAACCCTTTGTTTTCCTCATCAATATCAACATTGTTAGGGTCTAATATGTCTTCGTCTAAAAAATCTTCGTTATCGTCTGTCATCCTGTTCTTTTTACATAAAAGGCTCCAACAGTTTATAGTTGAAGCCTGAATTTTTATAATAAAGTTATTAATTAATTTATGATAGCTTTCTTAGCTTTTGGTTTTTCTGTCGGCGTTACAGTTTGTTTTCCTGTATTGTCTGCCGAACTTGTTTTAGGCTTCACATCTGTAGCTTTAGCAGTGCCTACAGGTTTTGAAGTCGAAGTTCCTGAAGGTTTTAAAGTTTCAGTCTTTGGAACTTCTCTTTTAGGAGTTACCGGCGGCGGAGTTTCATTTACCGGTGCATCCTGAAAGTTAGGAACTTCTTCATATCTGATAGGAGGCAATGTAGTATCTACTTGCATTCGGTAAATAGAATTCAACTGATCTATTCTTCCCCGTAATTCTGCTGGCGTTTTCTTACTTGCCCATAGATCGATCTGCATTCCCTGGTCTCTTGCATCACCTGCTGCCGGATCCTGATAATATACAATGTCAGATTCGTCGCTGCTTCCATCTTCGTGTTCTACAACACCTACTTCAAAGAGGTTTCTGGCAATATATGCTTTGGCTTCTTTTACTGTAAGACCCACCACATTCGGTATGGTAATATTTCTCATCGGCCCGGAACCAATCACTACATCAATAATTGAAAATCTAGGTATTAATGAGCCTGGTTTTATAGTGTTTCCTTTGAATAAAACTCTGAGAACAGCATCTTTCTGAATACTCGGCTCAAAAATAGTATCTCCTACTTTCAATCCCACCTGGTCTAATCTCTGGAATGCCAAACCTGAATATTTATTGATTACATCAGGAACAGCTACAGGAGCCCAGCTTCTTGGGTTCACTTTCAACTGAATGGCTCTTCCGTCTTTCACACGAGATCCCGGTGACGGATATACCTGAAGTACCTGAAAAGGCCTGTATTTCGGATTATAGGTAGCACTGTCTACTTCGTAGTCTAGTCCGGTGTCTTCTAATATTTTGACAGCATCGTGTACAGACTTATTCACAACGTTTGGAACAGGAATTTCCTGACCATGATTGGTATGATACTCCAACCAGCGAAATGTAAGCCATACCAATCCCATGAAAACTGCGACTGCTACTACCAAATTAATTAAAACTTTCCAATTGAAAAGTGATTTAAGCATACTTAAAAATACTTGAATTATACGGCAAATATAGCTAATAATTTTAGAATGCACTTTTTATTTGGCAGAATTAGTATTTGATTTCAAATTTTCTGAAATTCAATTCATGCATGATATAATTTCATTAAATTTGCCTTAATTGATATAAACTTATATGAGCAAAAAACACGTTGCCGTAGTGATGGGGGGCTATTCTGACGAATATGTAGTTTCCTTAAAAAGCGGACAATTGATCTACGATTCTTTAGACCGAGATCTCTATAATGTATATAAAGTAGTCATTCTGAAAAACGAATGGTATTTTTTAGATGAAAACGAAACTAAGCTTCCGATTAATCAAGGAGATTTTTCGGTGACATTACAAAATAATGAGCAATTAAAATTTGATGTCTGCTTCAATATCATCCACGGAACTCCCGGTGAAAATGGAATTTTGCAGGCGTATTGGGATGCTATCGGGCAATCTTATACCGGCTGCGATTTTTACCAGAGTGCTTTAACGTTTAATAAAAAAGATACTTTAGCCGTTTTATCCAAATACGGAATTCCTTCTGCGAAAAGTGTTTATTTAAGAAAAGGTGAAAACATCAACGTTGATGAAATCATTGAACATCTTGGGCTTCCACTGTTTGTAAAACCCAATCAGTCGGGTTCTTCACTGGGGATTTCAAAGGTCAAAGAAAAGTCTGAGTTGATCGCTGCGACTGAAATAGCTTTTAAAGAAGATGATGAAATTTTAATTGAAAGTTTTTTAGACGGAATGGAAGTTTCCGTGGGCGTAATTGATTTTAAAGGTGAAACGATCGTGTTAGGAATTACAGAAATTGTTCCACAAAATGAATTTTTTGATTATGAAGCCAAATATGAAGGGGCTTCGGAAGAAATTACCCCCGCCAGAATTGATGCTGAGACTACCCAAAGAGTAGAAGAAATTGCAAAAAGAGCCTACGAATCTTTAGGAATGAGCGGCTTTTCGAGAAGTGAATTTATATTGATGGACGGCGTTCCTTATATGTTGGAAATGAATACCAACCCGGGATTTTCACCGGCAAGCATCCTCCCCCAGCAGGCAAAAATTTATGGCATTTCGATTAAAGATCTCTGCGGAAATGAGGTTGAAAAAGCTTTACAAAAAAGAACTAGATATTAGAAGTTAGATATTAGAGTAGATAATAACTCAGAATTGATAACCCACAACTTATAACTTTATTTGCGCATGAAAATTGCTGTTTTTCCGGGATCTTTTGATCCTATTACATTAGGACATTACGATATTATTGAGAGAGCTGCGGCACTATTCGACAAGGTAATAATTGCAATCGGGCAGAACTCACAGAAAAAATACATGTTTCCGCTTGAGAAAAGAATGGAATTTATACAAAATTCTGTCGCTGAGTTTGCAAATGTTGAAGTAGACCATTTTGAAGGTTTGACCATTGATTTCTGCTTTGAAAAAAATGCCCAGTTTATCCTCAGAGGATTGAGAAATCCTGCCGATTTTGAATTTGAAAAAGCAATTGCTCATACCAATCGTACTTTAGCCCACAAAAAATTGGAAACCGTTTTTCTGTTGACCTCATCAGGAAAATCATTCATCAGCAGCAGCATTGTGAGAGAAATCATCAATCACGGCGGAGAATACGAATTGCTGGTTCCGGATGCTGTGCGAGTTGAAAAATAATCGATAAATGATCGCTGATATTTGATTCTCAAACCTCAAATTTATCAACTATAAATAATCAATCATCACCTATATACGATGCACGAACAGCTCAATTTTGCCATAGAAATTCTCGGTACAATATCGTTTTCGATGTCGGGAAGTTTTGCTGCAATGCAGAAACGGCTTGATCCGTTTGGCGTATTGATTATTGCATTCGTCACTTCAGTCGGTGGCGGTACGGTGAGAGATTTATTGCTCGATATTCCTGTTTTTTGGATGCATGACTTGTTGATGTGCGGTTTAATTTTAGCGACCAGTGTTTTTTCGATGGTATTTAAATCGATTGAGAAAAATTTCAAAGTCACTTTATTTATTTTCGATAGTTTCGGGTTGGGATTATTTACGATTATTGGCGTTCAGAAAGGTCTGAATCTAGATATCCATCCTCTAATATGCATTGGGCTGGGCACGATTACCGGCTGTTTCGGCGGAATAATCAGGGATATTTTATTAAACAGAATCCCTCTGATCTTTAGAAAAGAAATTTACGCCAGTGCATGTATTGTTGGCGGATCAACGTTTTTGTTGTTTACACATTTTACAACCCTTTCTTATACCTTTATACAGATTTTCACGATATTAATGATTGTAAGCGTGAGAACTTTAGCCGTAAAATACCAGTGGCAAATTCCAAAATTCTATGGATATGAAAGTAATTCAGAAATGTAAATGACGCATAATAAAAATGCACCAAAACAATTTGGCGCATTTTTATTTCGTGTAATGGATGTTATTTTAAAACTTTCCTCTGTTTCTCATATGAGGATTGTGAATATGCTTCTGCATCGTTGGCATTTTCAGCTGTTCTTTCATCATTTTGATCTGATCGGTCATCATTCCTGCCGTGTCAAGTGCTTTTGCTTCATCCAAAAGTCTTTGCCCTTCCTGTCTTCTTCCTTTAGAGATTGCTCCTGCAGCTAGGTTTAAAGTAGCCATTGCTCTATCGTGCTTCATATTTAGACCATATTCTAACGCTTTTTTCATCAAAGGTTCTACTTTTGTTGGATGATCCTGAGCCAAAACCAAACCTTGCAAGTAATGGTAATAGCCATATTGGGTTTTATGAAGCTCTGTTTTATAATTCTTAATATTGTTTAAAAATTTTGAAGCTTTTAGCATATCCTGTTTTCTCAATTGCCAGAAGGCCAGAAGGATATTTTCATTTTTAAAGAAAAGAAAAATAGGTAAAGCTGCCAAAAGGAAGACAACAACTCCCCAACCTTTTTCCCTTGTGTAAATCATCATATATAAACCTCCCAAAATAAGAAGTGCCCCAACTACGATTTTTATGTATTTATTCATTATTAAAATTTAGAAGTGCAAAGATAAAGAATTTAGATATTAGAAGCTAGTTGTTAGAAGTTAGAATTACGAGAACTATTCTGTCTTTATTTTTTCATACGTTTGAAAACAGAAATCATATTGGTTTTTATCATCTTTCTCATGAAAAACTTCTTCAGACAGCTTCCACATTTTCGGGTCAATCTTCGGAAAAAAAGTATCAGCTTTTAATTCTGCTTTGACCAAAGTAACCTCAAGCTTATCGGTAATTTCGATGGTTTGCTCATAAATATTTCCGCCACCAATGATAAATATGTCTTCATCAATTTTTTTTGCAAATTTTACTGCTTCTTTTATACTTCCTACAATGAGAATTCCTTCCTGATACCAATCTTTCTTTCTTGATACAACAATATTGGTACGGTTTGGAAGTGGTTTACCAATACTTTCGTAGGTCTTTCTTCCCATAATAATCGGATGTCCCGATGTGAGATCTTTAAAATGTTTTAAATCTTTCGGCAGATGCCAAAGCAGCTTATTATCATAACCGATTTCATTTTTCTCCCCCATCGCAACTACAATTGTTGTCATTTTATTAATTTTCTGCAAAATTAGAACATAATTTGTATATTTGGATAGAACAACAGAACTAAAAAAACAAATAAAAAACTCATTTATGAAAAACAAAGGTTGCCTGAGCGCCGGAACCATCGGTATCGCTCTCCTTATTATCGTTGCTGTATTATTTTTCTGGGGGAAAAGCGGGTACAACAATTTCGTCACAAAAGAGCAGACTGTCAATACAAAATGGTCAAATGTAGAAACAGTTTATCAAAAGAGAGCCAATCTGATTCCTAATTTGGAAAGAACCGTAAAATCATATTCAAAATTTGAGCAGGAAACATTGACCAGCGTTATAGAAGCACGGTCAAAAGCTACATCAATCAATATTGATCCTACAAATATGACTGAGGCAGATCTTGCTAAGTTTCAGGCAGCACAGGGAGAATTATCTGGTGCTTTAAGCAGATTGATGGCCGTTGTAGAATCTTATCCAAATTTAAAGGCAGACCAACAGTATATAAACTTCCAAAGAGAATATACGGCTATTGAAAACAGCATCCGATCAGAGACTGTTTACTATAACAGTGCTGCTCAGGATTACAATACTTCAATCAAGACTTTCCCGAATAATATTCTGGCAAATTTCACTAACTTTAAAGAAAAGCCATACTTCAAAGCAGCGGCAGGTGCAGAAAAAGCACCGGAAGTTTTCACAGAATAATGAGCCAATTTCTTACAGATCAACAGATAGCTTCTCTAGTGGAAGCTATTCAGTCGGCAGAAAATCATTCCACCGGAGAAATTCGTGTGCATATAGATTCTACTACCGAAAATAATAATGCGGAAAAAGCTTTTGAAGTTTTTAACAGACTCTGCAAAGATCAGACAGCAGAGAAAAATGCTGTGCTCTTTCATGTGAATTTTGAAAAAAAATACCTTACCATTATTGGTGATACAGGCATTCATGTTAAGGTACATCAGTCTTATTGGGATCATCTTCATGATTATATCACTTCAGAATTTGCAAAGGGCAATTACTATAAGGCGTTGAAAAGTGCCATTCTCGAAACCGGTCTCGAACTCAAAAAACATTTTCCTGTAACAGGAGAAAACTACAACGAACTTCCCAATGAGATTACGTTCTCTTAAAATATTGCTGTCATTTTTATCGATATGCCTTTACGCTTTTGTATCGGCACAATACGCCATTCCAGCAAAACCATCAGTTTTATATCCTGTATATGATGAAGCCAATCTTCTCACTCAACAGGAAAAAACTGAACTCAACAACAAGCTCATTAAATTTGCAGATTCTACCTCGACGGAAATTGAAGTTATCATTATTCCTTCAACCAAAGGAGAAGACATCAATTATCTTGCAACGATGTTTGGAGAAAAATGGGGAATCGGCCAAAAAGATATAGACAATGGAGTTGTCTTCTTAATAGCCACTGAAGACAGAACCATGTCTATCCAGCAGGGACGGGCTGTTGAACAGTATTTAACTGCATCAGTTTCCGGGCAGATTTTAGATTATATCGTAACCCCAAATTTTAAACAGGGAAAATGGTATGAAGGAATCAATGGTGGAACAACTGCAATTATGGAGGCAGTGCAGGGGAAATTTAAACCTTTAGCCAATCAGAAAAAATCTGGTGACACCAGTACTTCAAAATTACTTCTAATCGGATTTGTCATCTTCATTATTCTCATTATTTTCTTCAGAAATAAAGGTGGCGGTGATGACGGAGACATTTTGTTAGGTCGAAGAGGGCGCAGAAATTATCCTGGCGGCTTCTTTCCGTTTCCGGGAAGTTTCGGTGGCGGAGGCTTTGGCGGCGGAAGTTCAGGCGGCGGCGGAGGTTTTGGCGGCTTCGGTGGTGGCGGAAGTTTTGGCGGTGGTGGAGCATCTGGTGGATGGTGATTACAAAAACATAATACACAATTCTATAAAATACAAACAATAAAAAAAATTATTTTAAAATGAAAAAAAGTATCAAATTATTAGTACTGCTTTTTTGTCCATTGGTTTTTAAAGCGCAGGTTGGGATTAATACTTCTGACCCGAAAGCAATGTTTCATGTTGATGGCAGCAAAGACAATGGTGCTACAACTAATGTTATTCAGCAGCTTAATGATTTTGTCGTTAAAAATGATGGAAAGGTAGGGATAGGAACTGCTAATCCTACAGATCTTTTAACTATTGTCGGAAACGGAGATGCGGACGTCAATGTAGGTCTTTTCTCGAATGGCAACATCAATCAGTTTATCGTTTATCACAATGTCTTATCTGATGGCACACCAGATTCGCCGCAAACTGTAGGTAATTCCAGAAGCATTTCAGCTTTTGAAGGGTATGCATATAAGCAAACAATTACACAACCTGATCTGATGGCATCTGTGGTTATGAGGACGGGAAGAAATTCCGGAGGAGAAATCTGGTTTGGAACTTCCCCCACCAACACAAGTAACTATACCAATCATTACAATTCGTCTATTGACAACAACGGAAACATGGCATTAGGCATAGACCCAACCTTAAGAACGGCAAAAACAAAACTTGAGGTAAACGGTGTCATCAGTTCTACCCCTCAGACATTGACGAGTAATGGATCACAGATAACGAGTACGGTGGTCAATGTACAGCCGGCAGCTCAAGATGATGATTTTATTTTGCCGGATCCAACAAAAACTCCTGGCGCCATTATTTTTGTGAGGAATATAACCACAACTACCGCTGAGATTATGACGCCAGTCGGATCAATCATCGATGCATCCAGAGTTGGCGGAAGTAACAATTTATATATGGTAGGACTTGATAACAATTCCAGCAAAACCAAAACGATGATGTTTATAAGTGACGGATCAAACTGGACAGCCTTTAAACCAAGTAATTAAAACTAATAAAACAAAGCCATAATAATTGTTATGGCTTTTTAATTATACGATTTACCCTTTTAAAAACTATTATTTTTCTTTATATTTACTGAAAACAGGTTATATGAAGAAAACGCTGGTAGTTTTTGCGCATCCTTATCTGGAACACTCAAATTCAAATGTGGAGTTGATCAACTTCTACGTTCGCCATCAGCATTATACCTTAAGGGACCTTTATGAAGAATATCCCGATTTTCATATTGCAGCTTTCCGTGAACGAAAACGCCTGCAAAATTATGACCGCTTTATCTTTCAGTTCCCAATTATTTGGTTCGGAATGCCACCATTGCTGCGACTTTGGATCGACGAAGTTTTTGACAGAAATTGGCTTAATGATGGAGAACAAAACCCTTTGGAAGGCAAAGAAGTCTATATTGTTGTCACAACTGGAGGAAAAGAAAGGTCTTTCAGCAAAGAAGGCACATATCAATATACCATTGACGAACTAATCAGCGGCCTGATTGTTTCTCTCAAAGTATTTAAGGCCAATATCAAAGACATCATCATTGTTTACGAAGCCAATAAATTATCAAAAAAAGAAATCATTTTACATAAACAAAAATTTATTCAACTTTTAAATCAATAGATGGAATCTACACTAGCCATGAATACCCTGCTCTTTCTCGGCGTTGCCATTATTATGGTACCGTTGGCGAGAAAACTGGGCCTAAGTTCTGTCATCGGCTATATTTTAGGTGGAATTATTATTGGCCCTTACGTTTTAAAATTAACAGGAAAAGATGTTGACGACATTATGCACGCCAGTGAGTTTGGGGTCATCATGCTTTTGTTTTTGGTCGGGCTGGAACTTGAACCGAGAAAATTTTGGGAGATGCGGAAGAAAATCTTGGGTCTCGGGATGACTCAGATGATCCTTACGATTTTACTACTGTTTCTCATCTTCATCACATTCGGCTGGAAAACCGATAAAGCTATCGCAATTGCTATGTGTTTTGCGCTGTCATCAACAGCCATTGTTCTACAAACATTACAAGAAAAAAATAATTTTAAAACCGTTGCCGGAGAAGCATCTTTTTCTACACTCTTATTCCAGGATATTGCCGTGATTCCTATTTTGGCATTATTGCCTCTTCTTGCCAACTCGAAGGTGGAACAGAATGAAAACGAAGTACAGGTTTTGATCCAGAAACTTCCTGAATGGCTGCAGGCAGGTACCGTAATCATGGGCGTTGTCATTCTTATTTTATTAGGCAGATATGTCTTCGTTCCATTTTTAAGATATGTTTCAAAAGCGGGAATGACAGAATTATTAACCGCCTCTTCTCTATTTCTGGTGATTGGGGTTTCAGAATTAATGATTTCCATTGGGCTTTCTCCCGCATTAGGAGCTTTTCTTGCAGGTGTAATGTTGGCTAACAGTGAGTTCCGGCACGAGCTCGAAGCACAGATTGATCCCTTCAAAGGATTACTCCTTGCCGTTTTTTTTGTAAGTGTAGGGTCTACGATGAATTTTAATGTGATCGCAGAAGATCCTCTGTTTATTTTCTCGACAGTTTTTGCTGTCCTTGCTGTGAAATTTGCTGTACTTTTTTCCATAGGCAAATTTTTTAAAATGGATAATCCGCAGGGTTTATTTTATGCTTTTGCACTTTCGCAGGTAGGTGAATTCGCTTTTGTATTGATCAATTACGCATCAGATTTATACCTTTTGAGTGCAGAACTGAATGCTCAAATGATGGCAGTCACTGCGATAACCATGTGTATCACTCCATTTCTTCTGATTATTAATGATAAGCTGATCACCCCTGTTTTCATCAAAGGAATTCCAGACGAAAAAAGCGATTTTGATATTTTAGAAAACAATATTGCGCATAAAAAAATCATCATCGTGGGTTTTGGTCATTTCGGAAGTACGGTCGGACGTTTATTAAAAGCAAATAAAATCACTGCCACAGTTCTAGACCGAGATTCTGACCGTGTGAAATTATTGAGAGGATATGGCTTTAAAGTGTATTATGGTGATGCCACAAGAATTCCTGTTCTAAGAGCCGCGGGAATTGAAGATGCCAAAATTTTAGTTTTATGCTTGGATAGCTCCGGTGACAATAAATTTATTGCCGAACTGGTAAGTGAGCATTATCCTGATGTGAAAATATTTGTAAGGGCAAAAAACAGAATTGATGCCTATTCATATCTGAATAATGGTATCGACAATATTTACCGTGAAACCTTAGGAACCGCCGTGGATATGGCAGTCGACGTTTTGCACGAAACAGGAATGAGAAAGTATGCTGCAAGACGGCTTGGCCAGCGTTTTATGGCGATTGATAAAGCTTCTATCAGGAAACTGGCAAAGGCTGATGATGAAGATGAAATTCGTTTATTCACAACAAAAGAGCTCCTCCAGCGCGAGGAAGAGCTTTTGGCCTATGACAATCTTAATTTTGATGGTAAAAACTGGGAAGGTTCGTCATCATCCGCAGAAGAAGACGATGAGGAAAACACCAATTAATTTATTGAATAGAAACGCTTCCGCCGCTGCTTTCTTCTTTTTTCACCATTGTTACATTACCTTTTTTATAAACGTTTACGCTGCCCCCAGAAGAAGCCTCTGCATCGACAGTTGAACTGGCGCTCACTTCTAAACTTGCCCCGCTTGAGGCATCTGCTTTAAGGTTTTCAACCGTAACTCCTTTACCGTCAATGCTGCTTCCTGAAGAAGAGCTCATCTCTGCATTTTTAGATTTCCCGGAAATGGCAATACTTGCAGCCGATGATGCATCAACATCAAGATCTACAGCCCATATTTTGCCTTCAAAACTGCTGCTGCTGTCAACAGATATTTCCATGTCGTTTGCTTCCAGATGACCTTTGATATTTGCGGCACTTGAGGCTTCGATATCTGTTTTTTCCTGAGTAAATTTATCTTTTACAGTAATACTTGCCGCAGAATTGGCAATCAACTTCATAAAATCTCTAGCATAGATTGTAGCTTTTACATTATTCGTATTCATCACACGAAATCCGGTTTTGTAATGAATATGCACTTTTCCGCCTGTTATTTCCACCAAAACTTCATCAATAATATTGGCAGGAGCAGAGATCACTACTTTTTCAATATCAGATTTAATAATTTCAGCCTCGATAGCCTGAGAAACTTCTATTTCGTCAAAGTCTCCATTAAATTCCTTTTGCTTCAGCGGTCCGTGGTCTTTGTTGGTAACATCGGGAAGCCAGTTAGATTTTTCACCTTTTTCATTGCAAGAAGAAAGAATAATCATTCCGGCAAGAAGTAAAATTGCTGTACATTTCATGTTTATTGCTTTTGGTAAGTTTAGTTTTTAATATCTTTATACTTTAATAACAACTAATGTATGAAATCTCTTACAATTAGCCACTAAAAAATAGCTAAGAGATTGAATATGAACAGCAAAAACAATAAGTAACTGCGTATGAAAAACATTTCATCAGTATTGTTAATTTCTGCTTTGGCATTTAATTACTCATGTACCACAATGAAAACAACCGATATCAAGCAGGAAATTCCTGTACCGGATTCCTCGCTTTCGTCAAATCCGTTTATGAAAAAAAGTAAGCTTCAGTATGAAGCTCCGGAATTTGACAAAATTAAAAATGAACATTTCAAACCTGCTTTTGAATTTGGTCTAAAACAGCATGACGCTGAAATTCTCAAAATTGCCAACAATTCTGAAGCAGCTACTTTTGAAAATACAATTGTAGCATTAGAAAAAAGCGGCGAAGTTCTAAAAAGAGCTGTTACCATTTTTTCAAATCTGACAAGCGCAAACACAAACCCTACTTTACAGGCTTTGGATGAAGAATTTGCCCCGATTTTTGCCGCGCATTCCGATAAAATGTATCTGAATGAAAATTTATATGAAAGAATAAAAGCTATTTCAGATAATGGCTTGGATTCTGAAAGCAAAAGATTATTAAAATTTTACAAACAGAATTTTGAAATCGCAGGAGCCAATCTTTCTGCTGCTGACAAAGAAAAACTAAAGCAATACAATCAGGAAATGGCTTCATTATCAACCCAATATTCCAACAAATTGCTTGAGGCAAGAAAAGAAGGCGGGATCATCATCGACAATGTAAAAGAACTGGACGGACTTTCTGCTGACGAAATTGCCGCAGCTGCTGCCGATGCAAAAACTGCAGGGAAAGATGGAAAATATCTTTTAGCACTTCAAAATACGACACAGCAACCTGTTTTACAAAACCTTACCAATAGAGCGACCCGTGAAAAAGTTTTCAAAGCTTCGTGGATGAGAGCCGAAAAAGGCGGGAACAGCGATACAAGAGAAACGATTGAAAAACTAGCAAAATTAAGACTGAAAAAAGCGCAGATTTTAGGCAAAAAAAGTTTCGCTGAATGGAAACTGCAGGATCAGATGGCAAAAAACCCTGATGCAGCGGTAAAATTAATGAATCAACTGGCAACTCCGGCTGTAGAAACGGCAAAACGTGAAGCAAAAGATATTCAGGATTTGATTGATCAGCAAAAAGGTGGTTTTAAATTAGAACCTTGGGACTGGAATTTCTATGCAGAACAGGTGAGAAAAGCAAAATTTGATTTAGATGAAAACCAGATCAAGCCTTATTTTGAAATTACTACGGTTTTGGAAAAAGGCGTTTTCTTCGCAGCTGAAAAATTTTATGGATTGACTTTCAAAAAAAGAACCGACCTTCCGGTTTATCATCCCGATGTAGTAACTTACGAAGTTTTTGACCATAATGGAAAATCTTTGGCAATTTATTATCTTGATTTTTACACCAGAGATTCTAAAAATGGTGGTGCTTGGATGAGTAATTTCGTTGAACAGTCTTATTTATTAGGAACAAAACCTGTAATTGTCAATTGCTACAACTATCAGAAACCGGCTCCCGGAAAACCTTCACTGATCAGCTATGATGATGTGACAACAATTTTCCACGAGTTCGGTCACTCAATCCATGGAATGTTTGCCAATCAGAAATATCCTTCGCTTTCAGGAACCAATGTTCCGAGAGATTTTGTGGAATTTCCTTCGCAAATTAATGAACACTGGGCTTTAGATCCGGTAGTTTTAAAAAATTACGCAATACATTACGAAACAAAACAGCCTATTCCGCAGACTTTAGTCGATAAAATAAAGAAAGCGGCTACATTCAATCAAGGTTATATGACCACCGAATTGGTTTCTGCCGCGGCTTTAGATATGGATTGGCATTCTGTAACGAACGAAGGACAATTGCTTCCGGTTTTAGATTTTGAGAAACAATCTTTGAATAATCACGGATTTACTTTATCCACCGTTCCTCCAAGATATCATACTCCTTATTTTGCACACATTTGGGGCGGAGGATATTCGGCTGGATATTATGCTTATTTGTGGTCTGAAACATTAGACAGCGATGCCTGGGAATGGATTTCAAATAACGGCGGACTGACCAGAGAAAATGGTGACCGTTTCAGAAAATATATTCTTTCCGTTGGAAATTCTGTTGATCTGAATCAGGCATTCAGAGATTTTACGGGGCACGATCCGGACATCAAACCTTTATTAAGGAACAGAGGTTTTATTAAATAACAAAATATCTCATATGATCTCAAACTTTGGAGTAAAGGTATTATTCTTTTCATCCATATTAATTCTGACTTGTTTTACGATGAGCAATAAAGGATTCGAAGACAGGTCAGACTCTTTTTATCATGTAAAATCTGATACTATCTCTGATTCATTGATGATTGAAAGGGAAAAATGGATGGCAGAAGAACAAAAATATTTAGATTCTGCTTGTCTATCAGAAACCCAAAAAGCAGAAGAGGATATTAAAAAGAATAAGCTGGTGTTCTTTCATTATTTCGGATTGGTAGAAGAATATAAAGGGAATACAGAAATGAACGAATTATTAAAAAAATATAATATTGGAGTTGATTCTGCATTAACTTATTGTACTGTACCTCCTCACCTTCAAAATTGTTATGCTCAGATAATGAGGAAAGAAATTGATAGGAAATTTGGTGCAACATTCATTGATTCACTGCGCACAACAGCAGAAATACAATACATAAAGAAAAATCCTGATAAAGTATATAGATTCGAAGAATGCGATTGGGTTTCAAGATATCCGGGTGATACATCGTACGAAGAATTTAGTAAAAGTTATGAAAGAGATTTTTGGAAAGGCGTAGGATATCCTGATGATTTTGAATATAGAAAAGATAAAGACCTCTATTCTTCCATGGGAGCTACTTTTGTGTTATATAAAACGGGGAAAATTTCAGATCTAAAAATTGATATTACCTTTCAGAACAAAAAAAATTATAAATACTCATCTTACTTTATCAGTCAATTAAAAGAATTCGTTCAAAAGACAAAATGGGTTCCTGCAAAAAGTTCGGGAATAACTGTAAACAGTGAAATGAGAATAACTTTATTTTTTAAATAACTTATGAAAAAAATTATTTTAGGCGCATTAATTTTGGGATTCGGAACGATCTACGCCCAAAAAGCAAAACCACAGGCCAATAAAATCGATCAAAAACTTGTCGGTTTATGGAAAGGCGGAGAAAAAGATCAGCAGATTGACGGAATGGAAAAACTATGGGTCATGGATAGGAAAGAAGATGGTACTTTCGTGCTCTTATTTACAACGGTTCAGAACTGCCAGGTTAATCAGCAAGTAGAAAAAGGACAATGGTGGATTGAGAATAACAAGTTTCATGAGCTGCATTTTGATTCAGGCAAAACAGATGTATACACTTACGAATTATTAGATAAATCCCATATAAAATTTAAATCTACAGAACAGGCATTAGAAATGGCATCCAGCGAATACACATTTATCGACACAAAAATTGAAGAAGAAAATTAAGCAAAATATATGAACTGTCCCTGCTGCTCAGGAAAATCTTACGAAGAATGTTGTAAACCTTATCACACCGGAGAAAAAAATGCTCCTACCGTAGAAGCTTTAATGCGTTCCAGATTTTCTGCATTTGCGATTCCAAACGGAGCCTATTTAATGGAAACCACACTTCCTGAAAAGCGAAAACTTCATAACAAAAGTGAATTACAGGAATGGGGAGAAATCAATGAATGGACAAAACTGGAAATTGTAAAAACTCCCGCACTCAATCAGGTTGAATTTAAAGCTTACTATACCGATGAAGATGGAAAACCACAAATTCATCATGAGTTTTCAGTTTTTAAGAAAATTCAGGCGCGATGGTATTACGTATCGGGAAAGTTTTTAAAATAAATCACCAAATAAAAATGCCCGGAAAATCGGGCATTGATATTATCTTACTGCTCTTAGTGAGCTTCGTTTCCATCAATTCCATGAGGATGGCCGTGCTGTAGCTCTTCCTCTGTAGCAGGACGTGTATTTACAATTTCTACCTGGAAATCCAACGTTTTCCCAGCCATCGGATGGTTAAGGTCTGCCACCACAACTTCCGGAGTTACTTCTACTACAAAAGCCTGGAAATTATTCCCTTCATTATCCGTAAGAGGTAAAATAGCTCCCAAAGGAGGAGTTCCTGCTTCATTGAACATATCGATTGGTAATTGTGCAATGGCTTCAGGGTCTTTTTCACCATAAGCTTCGTCGGGCTGAATTACAAAGGCTGCTTTATCGCCTGCTTTTAAACCAAGAATGTTTTGTTCAAATTTTGGAATCATCATTCCCAAACCATATAAGAATGTAAGCGGATTTTCTGCTGTTGTTTCTTCTACAAGAATCTTACTTCCATCCTCTTCGATTGTGTGAAGTATGTAGCTTACAGCTACAACATGATTGTTTTCGATTGTCATATTTTTTCTTTTTGTCGTGATGTTTTTCACGATTAATGATACAAATATACTGCTTTTGAAATCATTGACTGCCCAAATATAGTAAAAGAAACCTCAGAACAGCATCAGGTTGATCAGCCTTTTTTTGCTTCGTTTTTCTTTTTCTGTCTCAAAACATACAGGTACAAACTTTCTACTTTTGCTCTTGCCCAATCTGTTTTTCTTAAAAACTTCAAAGAAGAATTGATACTTGGATTGTCTGTGAAGCATTTGATATTAATTTGCTCGCCCAGTTTTTCAAATCCATGATAATATTCTACCAATTCTTCAAGAATTGCATCGAGACGCTTTCCGTGTAAAGGATCTTTTGATTTTTCTTCCATAACGCAGTAAAATTAAAATATTTTATCTGACTTAGCGACTAAAATTGTTTAGAGTCTTAATCTTTAGTATTTTTGACGAAGGTATTTCTTTGCAAAAAGCACCTATAAAAATTACTCATCAGCGAAAAAATATGAGCAAAAATAACGAAGCCAACAGAAAGAAAAACAAAAATAAAATCGATCAGAAAAAACGGAAGATACAGAATGCGGAAGCAGAACGAAAAGCACGTTTAAAACAAATTCGGGAAGATTTTAAGGCAAAAGAAGCGGGAAATCCCATATGAAATCTTAAATTAATGACCTGACAGTTCTAAACTCCGCTAGGTCTGAATTCAAAAAAATTGGATATCATTTCAGCAGTTGTTGGCTATTCTGCATACTTTTTTGAATCAGTTTTATTATCATTATTTCTATTCAGAATATTTTCTGCCATTTTTTTATAGTCTTCGGTCTTCATAACAACAGTTTGGTTATTTGAATTCCAAATCGTTGTAAATTTTTTAGAAATCGTAATATAACTCTCCCAATTTGTAAGATTCTGATAAAGCATCAGTGTGCAAATATCTGTTGGAGTCATAGTCTGCCAATTTTCAATAACATGAGAATGGATCCCACTAACCGTTTTTCCCACTTTTTCATCGGTAATGTTTTGAGTGATCAAACTGTTATGAAGCTTTTCCACATCTTTAACTTCATTTATATTGTTAAAAGTGATCAAGTAATCATTTCCAAAAACAACAAGATTATTTACAGTCGGTCCTGTTAAAACATAAACCTTTTTGATGTTTTTTTTGATGAGAGGTACAATATTAAAGTTTGTATTTTTATAATATTTGAATATGGTATCTGTCTTAATTGTAGCTAAAGCAATTTGTCTTATTGTAAAATACTCAGTTTCTACGGGTGTGAAATCCCTTTCTTTCAAATCAAGCTTTGCATTTTGCGAATTATAATTGGTAGGGAAAGCAATCGTTGCTAGAACCTTGTTTTCTTTTGAAAAGAAAATACATTTTGGGACTGATTCATCAATATAAGAAAAATATCCGCCTACATTTTCCATTTTTTCATAATTAGCCCTGAAAATATCTGTTCCGTACCAACTTGCCATTTCGCTACGATATAAAGCAATTCCTTCTTCATTAATTTCTTTGGAGAGCCTTTCAAGATTTTGAGCCTGAAAACAAATCGCAAGTAAAATAAAAAATGCAGCAATAATATTTTTCATATGATTAGTTTTTCCAAAAATAAGGAATAACATTTTATTTAGAAATTTTACTTTGCCTTTTTAGTTTCTTACCTTTACATTATGAAAATTCTTCATACCGCCGATTGGCATTTGGGTAAGCGTCTCGACCGTTTTTCACGTCTTGAAGAACAGGTTTTGGTCCTGAACGAAATTGTAGAAATTGCTGACCGTGAAAAAATTGATTTAGTCTTAATTGCAGGCGATCTGTTTGACAATTTTAATCCGGGTGTTGAGGCGACAGAACTCTTTTATAAAACTTTAAAGCGCCTGTCATTAAACGGGAAGCGTCCTGTCGTTGCTATTTCAGGAAATCATGACTCTCCGAGCCTTATTGATGCACCCGATCCTTTGGCCAGAGAGTGCGGAATTATTTTAATAGGTCATCCGAAAGCAAAAGTGCAGCCTTTTGAACTGGAACATTTTAAAATTTCAAAAACAGCTGACGGTTTTATTGAGCTGGAATTTAAAAATCTAAGTTTTCCTGTCAGGATTCTGCATACACCTTATGCTAACGAAGTCCGTTTAAAAGAATATTTCGGTGAAAATAAAGAAGAACAACTCAGCCATGTTTTATCTGAGAGCTGGAGACAAATTGCTGACGAATTTTGTGATAAAAAGGGTATCAATCTTTTAATGGCACATCTGTACATGAATAAAAAAGGGGCGCCACTCTTAGATGAACCGGAAGGTGAAAAACCTATTAAAATAGGAAATGCTGATCTCATTTGGTCAGACATCATTCCGCATCAGATTCAATATACGGCGTTAGGACACCTGCATGGTTTTCAAAACATCGGAACTGCAGAAAAACCTGTTGTTTATGCGTCTTCACCTTTGTGCTATAGCTTTAGTGAGGCCGGCCAGACAAAATACGTCTCTATTATTGAAGCGGAACCTAATAAACAGGTTACACTTGATAAAATGGCTTTAAAAAACGGAAAATGCGTCATTAGAAAAACGTTTGATTCTGTTGATAAAACGATTGAATGGCTTCAGGAAAACCCCAATTCTCTGGTTGAACTTACTTTAAAAAGCGAAACATTTTTAAAAGCCGAAGAAAGAAAACTCATCTATCAAACTCACAGCGGGATTGTACATCTGATTCCGAAGGTTAAAAATGAGGAATTTAATGAGAATCAGCTGAGTGAAATTAATCTTAATCAGGATATTCTGGCATTGTTTAAAGATTATTTTAAATCTAAAAATGGTGGTCAGGAAGCCAATGACGATATTATCGGCTTATTTAAAGAAATTGAAAACTACTAACCTATGATTCCTATTCAGTTGACTTTAGAAGGTCTTTATTCTTATCAGGAGCGTCAGAAAATCAATTTTGAAGATCTTACGCAGGCAGGTCTTTTCGGAATTTTTGGTTCGGTTGGTTCGGGCAAATCTTCTATTCTGGAGGCGATCTCGTTTGCTTTGTATGGTGAAACGGAACGTCTCAACTCTAGAGACAGACGCGCCTACAACATGATGAATTTGAAATCAAACAAATCATATATTGAGTTCGATTTTATCAACTTTGAAAATAAAAAATTTCGTGCTACAAGAGAATTCAGGAGAAATTCTAAAAACTTTGAAGATGTAAAAGCTCCAACTGTAACGTTCTACGAATGGAAAAATGAAAACTGGATTCCTTTGGATCATTCCGATTCTGAAAAAATTGTTGGTTTAAGTTATGCTAATTTCAAACGTACGATCATCATTCCACAAGGTCAGTTTAAAGAATTTTTAGAGCTCGGAGCGACCGACCGCACGAATATGATGAAAGAAATTTTCAGTCTTCAGCGTTTTGATCTACAGAATAATGTTTCGGCTCTGAATGCTAAAAACAGATCTGAACTCGATCAGTTGGAAGGCCAGTTGAAAGGTTTTGAAGGCATTAACGAAGAGCAGATTTCTGTACAGAAAGAAAATTTAAAGCTTAAACGACAGAAATTTGAAGAAATAAATATTCAGTTTAAACATATTGAAGAAAAATACCAGCAGCTTAACAATTTAAAGGCTGATTTTGAATTACTGAAACAGAAAAAAGATAATTTTGAAAAACTATCTAATCAGAAAAATGAAATAGATCAGTCAGAGGTGAAAACCGAATTATTTGATACAATTTTCAGGATTTTTACGCCTATTATCAGTGAAAAAAATAAACTTCAAAAAGAAATTTCAGAACAGAAGCAAAATAAGGCCAATCAGCTTAAGATTTTACATGAAACTGAAATAAAATCTGAAAACATCAAAAATAGACTGGCTGCGATTCTTCCAAAATTTGAAGCTTTAGAGAGATCTAAAACTCAGGAAAATGATTTGGGTTTGATTATAAAAATGCTGCAGTTCTCTGATGACATCAAATCTTTACGAATAAGAACAGAAAAAGGATCTGAGAAAGTAAAAGAGGTTGAGGTAAAGCAAAATTTAATTCAGAAAAAAACAGAAGAGCTGACTACAATTGGTAATGCTTTAAAATCTCAAAAATTAGATTCCAATGTTTTAATCAATGCAGGAAATTGGTTTTTGGAGCATAAAAATATAACAGAATCTGCGAAAAGCCAGAGTGCAAAAATTAATGATTTTCAGGCTAAAATTGAACAGTTGAATGCTGATCTCATACCTTTTGCAATTAATTCTGAAACTTTCCGGGAAGATTTTAAACTGAAGGCAGAAACTTTAGAAAGTGAAGCTAAAAAACTGTCTGACAAAAAAAATCAGCTCGAGGTGCAGCAAAAGCTAGCGCATTTTGCCGGAGATTTGCACGACGGAGAATCCTGTCCGCTTTGTGGTGCGCTTGAGCATCCGAATATTGTGGAATTTGATGACGTAAATTCTGAGCTGGCTGCGATGAATAAACAGATTCAAAACAATAAAAACCAATCGGATGATATTCAGAAAAAACTTTCTGAAATTGAAAAAATCGTTGACCGCAAAAAGATTTTTGAAGAACAGCAGAAAGCAGAGCAGGAAAATTTAAATCAGATTAAAATCAAAATTGAAAATCACAGAAAGAATTTTATCTGGACAGATTTTAGTGCTGAAAATGAAAAAGAATTTGAGCAGAAACGCCAGAAATCACTTGAAGTTGAAAAACAGATCGACGAAATAAACCAACAGATTATTGCACTGCAGAAAGATCTGGAAAAAGAACGTGAGCATATAGAAAAGTATAAAAAAGCGTTAGAAGAATTTAAGCTGGATGAAGCAAAAAAAGGTGAACAGATCAAAACGAACGAGACGAATCTGAAAATTTTAAGCTGGGATGATTATCAGCAAAAAGAAATAGCCGAAATTGAAAATATTTACCAAAAACTCGCGCAGTCTAATCTCGAAACCGAGCAAAATTACCGGCAGTTATTAAAAGATGAAAAGGAAATTTCACCAAAATTGGCCGAACAGAAAACAATTGTCAGTCTACTTGAAAAAAGAATTTCTGAACTGGAAACTGAAATCTCAGATAATGAAACTATCTTAAAGGATGCATTAGCTGACAATAATTTTCAGGAATTACATCATGTTCAGACTATATTATCACAGGAAATTAACGTTCAGGAAGCCAGAAACAGAATCCAAAAATTCAGAATAGATTTTGAAACACTGAAAAATGGAATTTCTGAACTTGAAAGCAAATTAAGAGATTTTTCTTTTGATGAAGAGCAATTTTCCGAAGTCGAAAATCATTTAAAAACTGTTGAAAATGAGTTGAAAACCGCAAATGATTCTGTTGTAAAAACTACTTCTGAAATTGAACGGCTCGAAAAAGAATTTATAAAAAAAGAAAATTTATTAAAAGAACTCGCTCAGCTTCAGAAGCGTGCAGATCATCTTAAAATAATGACCAATCTCTTTAAAGGAGCGGGGTTTGTACAGTATGTTTCTTCAATTTATCTTCGTCAGTTATGCGATCACGCCAACATTCGGTTTCATCGGATGACCAGAAATCAGCTGAGTCTGCAGCTGAATGAAAACAACGATTTTGAAATCATCGATTACCTGAATGAAGGCCGATGCCGAAGTGTAAAAACGTTATCCGGCGGACAGGCATTTCAGGTTTCGCTGAGCCTCGCTTTGGCTCTTGCAGAAAGTGTACAATCTAATGCTCAGGCAGAAAAAAACTTCTTTTTTATTGATGAAGGTTTCGGAACACAGGATATAGAATCAGTGAACATTGTTTTTGAGACACTGATGAATCTTCAGAAAGAAAACAGAATTGTCGGCATCATTTCTCATGTTGAAGAACTGAAAGAGAAAATTCCGGTTTCGCTCAATATCAGAAAAGACGAGGAAAGAGGAAGTTTGATTGAAATCGTTTAAAATACTAAATAAAAAGCCCTTTCAAAACCTAAATTCTGAAAGGGTGAATATTTGAAGATTTTCTATTTAACTTTCGGAGCCACTTTTTCACCAAATAATTCAATTGATTTCATCATGATATCATGAGCCGGATCTCCTACATCCATATGACCGATAAATCTTGTAATCCCGAAAATTTCTTTCATATAATTGATTTTATCAGCAACATGATCTGCATTCCCTATAAATAAAGCTCCTTCTCTGGCTTTTCCGCCATCATACTGCATTTTTGTATACGGTGCCCAACCTCGTGACTTTCCTATCCTATCCATTTGAGATTTGTAGGTGTCGAAATATCCTTCAATTACATTTGCATCTTCACTCACAAAAGTATGTGAATGAACGGCAATCTGCATTTGAGATTCATCATGACCTGCTTTTACATATTCCTGTTTGTAGAAATCGATTAAGCTTTTAAACTGAATTGGCATTCCTCCAATAATGGCAACCACCAAAGGCATTCCTAGTTTGGCAGCGCTCAAGACCGATTGCGGTGTTCCGCCGACAGCTCTCCAAATTGGAAGCACTCCGTTATTTTTTGCCCTTGGATAAACCGTCTGGTTCTGCATCGGAGCACGGAGTTTTCCTGACCAGGAAACATTTTCTTCTGAATTTATTTTTAGTAATAATTCTAATTTCTCGTCAAACAATTCTTCATAATCGTTCAGAGAATATCCGTACAAAGGGAAAGACTCAATGAAACTTCCACGTCCTACATATATTTCTGCTCTTCCGTCAGAAATTAAATCTAAGGTTGAAAAATCTTCATAAACTTTCACGGGCTCAGACGAACTGAGAACTGTTACGCCACTTGCTAATTTTATATTTTTTGTAATGCTTGCTGCTGCTGCTAAAACCATTTCGGGTGATGAGACAGCGTAATCTGCACGATGATGCTCACCCATTGCGAAGACATCAATTCCTACCTCATCCATCAGCTTTACCTGCTCAAGAATTTCACGGATCTTGATTCCCGCGTCTCTATATTTTCCTGTAGTCTTGTCAAAAGCCAGGTCTCCGAACATTCCTATTCCTAATTCCATATTGTTGATATTTATAGGACAAATTTAGGGTTATGGTTGTTTAAAAACATTGATGTTTGATAAGAAAGAACTCAACACCAATAGCTCAAATATTTCTCACAACTGCATAATTAATTTTTGTGGTGTTTGTGAATCCATTAGTGATATTTGTGTTTCAAAAGAAAACCCAGCCTAGTTTAGGCTGGATTTGATATAATTAAATAGTTTTAATGCCAAAAGCCATTCGCCATTTACTTCTTCAGATTCTGATCAAAATAGTCAGTCACTTTCTGCATGAGGTGTACCCTGTCTTTCCCGATTACATTGTGCGGATGTCCCGGATAAACGAAATAATCTAATTGTACTCCGTTATCAACAGCAGATTTAATGAATTTCATCGAATGCTGCCAAACTACAACATCATCCTGCGCACCGTGAATCATCAGTAATTTCCCTTTTAGATTCTGAACTTTATCCAACAGGTTTGATGCTGCATACCCCTGTGGATTTTCCTGCGGAGAATCCATGTATCTTTCCCCATACATGATTTCGTACATACTCCAGTCGATTACAGGACCGCCTGCAACTCCTACTTTGAAAACATCAGGCTGACGAAGCATAAAACTGGTCGTCATAAAACCTCCAAAACTCCACCCATGGATCCCCAACTTTTCTGAATCTACATAAGGAAGTGATTTTAGATACTTCACACCCTGCATCTGGTCGTTCATTTCTGTCGTTCCTAAATTTCTGAAAACAGCCTGCTCAAATTTCATTCCCCGATTAGACGAGCCTCTTCCATCCATTGTAAAAATAATGTACCCGTTTTGCGCCATATATTCATACCAAAGGTTCCCAGAAGCCGGAAAGCTATTGGTTACTAACTGCAAATGAGGACCATTGTAGAGATAAACAATTGCAGGATATTTTTTATTCGGATCAAAATCAGTCGGAAGAATAATTTTCCCGTACAGTAAAGTCCCGTCGTCTGCTTTTAGATTAACGTTTTTAATTTCAGGACGATCATAATTTTTCAGTGGATTTTCTGAGGTCAAAAGATTTGTAGATTTAAGGGTTGCCGTATTGATTATATTGACTACTTTCGGCGTATCTGTGTTACTGTACGAGTCATACAAATGGCTTCCATCACTGCTCAAAATTGCAGTGTGCATTCCTTCTGCCTTATCCAATCGCTGTGTTTTGAATGTTGCCCAGTTGATTCTGTACAGATGTCTTTCTGTTGGACCATCTTGGGTAGAAACGTAGTAAATTTCTTTTTTCTTTTCATTAAATCCTAAAATATCAGTTACCAACCACTCTCCTTTCGTCATCTGGGCAATCAATCCTTTTTCCAGACTGTAATGGAATAAATGATTATAACCTGTTCTCTGGCTCTGCCATATAAAATCTGTATTGGAATTTGGGAAGAATAATAAAGGATGTTGAGGCTCTACATACTTGCTGTCGGTTTCCTCAAACAGAGTTTTGACAAAATTTCCTGTAACAGCATCGTATTGATTCATTTTTAAATGGTTCTGGCCTCTGTTTAAAACTCCGACAAAAATAAATTTAGAATCCGGGCTCCAGGTAATTGCTGTTAAATACTGGTCTTTTTCACCTTCTACCTGTAAAAAAATAGTCGAGGCATTTTTTATATTATAAATCCCTAAAGTTACTTCGTGGGAAGTTTTACCTGCCATCGGATATTTGATGTTTGTATTGACTGCAGGAGTTACAGACCAGTCGATTACAGGGTAATCTGCAACCATACTCTGATCCATCCTATAAAAAGCGATATTTTCTGAGTTTGGGGAAGGAAAAATTCCGCTGTCTATTCCGAACTCATTTCGGTGAACATTGGAAGCACCGTTGAGAATATTTTCATTGGTATCATTTGTTACCGCAATCTCTTTTCCGTCTTTGTTGATGAATAAGTTATTTCCTTTTGTATATACCAAAGTCTCGTTATCAGCGAGTGTTTTTACGTTAGCCGGATTATCTCCCAATGCTGCAGAATGCTTCACCTTCCAGTCGCTTCCTGATTTCTCTACCCAATACATTTGATTATTGAATGAAAAATAAGCACTTGAATTACTTGTAAATTTTAAAGGTGGAATACCTTTCAGCTTTTTATCTGTGAAATTTTTGTTCAATTGCGTTAAAGAGATTAAAGTATCTTGTTTGCCGGATTTTAAATCCGTTAAAAGATAACCGCCTTTCACCGCCTGAATATATGATTTGTTATCTGCCGACCATGCAAACTGGGAGATATTTTTTACCGCCAAATTGCTTCTCATCCCATTGACAGCTTCTGCCATTGTAAATTTTTGAGTCTGCGCAAAGGCCGTCCCTCCCAAAAAAAACATTAATAAAGAAAATGTATATAATTTTTTCATTGTATAAAATTGAATCTGCCAAAAATAAGAAATAAATGTCATTCGTTAAAATATGTTAAAGACGAATACTGTAATCAATAAATTTAACTATTAAAATAAGTAAACGTTGAGATCAGTTAAGTTAAGCTTCGCTTTTAAAAAGAGTGGTGTATTAAAATTCTTGTGATATTTTTTAATTAAATTTTACAGATCAAAAATCACCTAAAAGTTCAAAATAAACCTACAAATTGAAGAAAGCAAAGACATATACATGAAGTATTGCTTTACTCTCGTGATGATAAATCAAATTACTTTCGTCTGAAGGTGTGCCTTCTAAATTCATATTAATGAACAATTTCAACTAAATATAAATTGATATACTACTCTCATAGCCCTGATAGAAGCGGCATCCTTTTTTCGGCGGGCGCAGCGAAGCGAAGACCGCCGAAAAAGATACAGCGGATAGCAGGACGAAGCTCCCAAAAAAAATGATTCATAAATAATAGAAGCTTAATTTAAATAAATTACATTAAAAATCATTTCTTATCCTAAATCAATGAATCAGTTATCATTCTTGGCTTAGATTTGCAGTATAAATAACAACAAAAAATAAATACAATGGCTACAAAATGGAATTTAGACCCAGCTCACAGTGAAATTACTTTTAAAGTAAAACACATGATGATCTCCAACATCAAAGGTAACTTCACCAACTTCACTGCAGAAATAGAGGCTGAAGACGATACTTTTGCCAACGCAAAAACAACAGCTACCATTCAGACAGATTCTATCTCTACGCATAATACAGACAGAGATAACCATCTGAAATCTGCAGAATTTTTTAACGTAGAAGCTAATCCTACCATTACATTTGAATCTGATGCATTAAATAATTCAGTAACTGGAAATCTTACCGTTAACGGCATTACAAAACCAATCACTCTCGATGTAGATTTCGGAGGAATCAATGTAGATCCTTGGGGAAATACAAAAGCAGGTTTTTCTTTTGAAGGAAAGATCAACAGAAAAGAATTCGGATTGAACTGGAATGCAGCTCTTGAAGCAGGAGGTGTAATGGTAGGTGAAGATGTGAAGATTGCAGGTGAACTGCAGTTTGTAAAGCAAGCATAGTAAATTAAATATAGTTTTTGAGATTCGGTGGTTTGCTATAATCACCGGATCTTTTTTATTTTAAAAAAATACAGATCATGCAACTCAACGACTTACAAAATATCAGTGATCAGTTTAAAAACACTCAGAAAATGCCCGTTCTTTTTCTTGGTCACGGTTCGCCCATGAATGCAATTGAAGAAAATCAATTTGTTCAGGGTTTTAGGAATGTGGCAAAAGAAATTCCGAAACCTAATGCAATTCTGTGTATTTCTGCCCACTGGTTTACTCGAGGAACGAAAGTTACTGCGATGGATATGCCCAAAACGATTCACGATTTTGGAGGTTTTCCGCAGGCTTTGTTTGATGTAGAATATCCGGCTCCTGGAAATCCCGCGCTGGCAAAAGAAACGGCGGAACTTTTAGCTCCTGTTTTCGTTGAAGAAGATCACAACTGGGGTTTAGATCACGGCGCATGGTCTGTAATCAGACACATGTATCCTAATGCCGATATTCCGGTCATCCAAATGAGCATCGATTATACAAAAGCGTCGCAGTATCACTTTGATTTGGCTAAAAAATTGGAAAAACTGAGAGAAAAGGGAATTCTGATTATCGGAAGCGGAAACATCGTTCATAATTTAAGAATGGTCGACTGGAAAAACATCAATACTGTTGGGGCTGGCTGGGATTGGGCAGTTGAGGCAAGAGAGAAAACCAACAACTGGCTTTTAGACGGAGATTTTCAAAATCTAATTGATTATCAAAAACAAGGACTTTCGTTGCAGTATGCGATTCCAACCCCCGATCATTATCTGCCACTCATCTATTCTTTAGGCTTAAAAGAAAAGTCTGAAGACCTTATTTTGTTTAATGATGATTTAATTGCAGGATCATTGAGTATGACGAGTGTAAAGATTGGCTAATTGTATTTTAATATAAAAAAAAGCTTCCATTTCTGGAAGCTTTATCATTATATTTCACGTCTTATTAAAAATTTACAACAAATGTTCTTTCATTAATCAATTCAGCAATTGCCAAGATATCTTTTCCGATCAACCGATCATCTTCAAGTTTATCAACTTTTGAACGGATGATTGAAAAGTTTTCTTCAATAATTTTTGAACATTTCGCAGGTCTTCTGAACTCTAAACCTTGAGCCGCAAACATCAATTCAACTGCTAAAATATTCACTAAATTACCAAGAACCTGATTAAATTTTCTTCCGGAAATACTACCCATCGAAACGTGATCTTCCTGACCCAAACTTGTGGGGATAGAATCTGCAGAAGCTGGGAAACAAAGCGTTTTATTCTCAGTAACCAAAGCTGCAGAAGTATATTGAGGAATCATAAATCCTGAATTTAGTCCCGAACTTTCGGTTAACAATCTTGGTAAACCGTATTTTCCTTCTAATAGCAAATAACTTCTTCTGTCTGAAATATTTCCTAACTCAGCCGCGGCTAAAGTTGCATAGTCTAAAGGCATCGCCATCAATTGTCCGTGGAAATTACCTCCAGAGATCGATTCTTCAGCACTCAAAACAATCGGATTATCGGTTACAGAATTCAATTCTGTTTCTGCCATCAGTTTTAAATGTTCAAATGCATTTCTGCTTGCGCCGTGAACCTGCGGAACGCATCTCATAGAATAAGGATCCTGTACTCTGTCACAATATTCGTGTGATTTTAAGTTATCGGAATTCTTTAAAAATTTCAGCATTCTTGCTGCTACTTTTTTACTTCCTTCAAAAGGTCTGATATCGTGAAGTTCTTTTTTAAAAGGACTTGATGAACCTCTGTATGCCTCTAAACTCATCGCTGCAGTCATATCTGCCAAGTCTAAAATATAATCAAATTTCTCAAGACCCTTAATGGCATGAGCAAGAATAAACTGAGTTCCGTTGATTAATCCCAAACCTTCTTTCGGGCCTAAAACCAAAGGTTCGAGATTGTGTTTTTCAAGAATTTCAGCAGTTTCAAAGATTTCATTTCCAACCCAGACCTGACCAAGACCCAAAAGAGGTAAAACCAAATGTGACAAAGGTGCCAAATCTCCTGAAGCACCCACAGAGCCCTGCTCCGGAACAACCGGAATGATATCTTTTTCAAGCATCAGAATCAGTCTCTCAATCACCTCCAGAGAAACTCCTGAAAAACCTTTAGACAATGCATGAACTTTCGTAATCATCATGATTTTTGAAAATTCTTTATCGATCGGTTTACCAACTCCGACTGCGTGAGAGATAATTAAATTATACTGCAGCTGTGCTGTTTCGTCGGCAGAAATTTTAGTATCACAAAGAGGCCCAAATCCTGTATTAATACCGTAAACACAACGATCAGACTCAACAATTTTCTTTACATTATCCTGAGATTTTAAGATCTGCGCTGTAGCAGTTTCATTTAATTTTGCTTTATTTGGGGTTTTACAAATTTCCAAAACATCATGGAAACTCAAAACATCTACTCCGTATATCATTTCAAAAAATTTGCTTAAAAATACGCATTTTGAGCAGAACTGAAAATGCAAAACTGAGGTCTTAATTTATTTTTAAAAACAAGCAAATTATTTATTATTTTTACGCCCTAACATTAAAACTAAATGTATGAAAATTAAAGCTTTATTACTGGTACTTTCTCTTACAAGTGTATTCTCATTTGCGCAGGAAAAGATAAAATATTCCAAAGAGCAAAAAAAAGAGATGAACCAATATCTGTTTAATGAAGGTTTCAATACGGCGTCTCCAAAAAAAATATCTACAATTATACTGAAAGATAATAATGAATATCAAGGCTACAGCAAGTCTTGGGAGAAACAGAAAGGTCAGATTCTTTCTATTACCATCGAAGACGCCGATACAGGAAATACCAAGAAATTTGAAGCTAAAGATATTGCTGAAATGTATTTATATGCCAATGATGCAGAAAAGAATGTAAAAGCAGTACAATTTATTTCAAACATTAGAAATTACAGTACTAAAAAATTCAAAAAACAAACCTCAGACGAACGTATTCACTTCGTTAATCAAACCGTTTCACTAAAAAACAAGAAAGAAAGTAAAGAATTTCTGATGCAAGTAATTAATCCTGATTTTGCCGAATCAATTGAGGTTTATCATGATCCGTTTGCTTCCACCACGGCTACAACGGGTTTTGCAGGAGCCCCGGCTTTTGGCGGCGGAGTAACAAAATCATATTATGTGAAAAAAGGTGATAAAGTAATGTGGCTTCACAAAGATGATTTTGAAGAAAACTATGATTTCTTATTTGGCGACAATGCAGAATTCATGAAAAAATACCCAAAAAAATCTGTTGAGTGGGATTATTTCAGCTTTTTGGTAAATGAGTATACCGAAATGGCAAACGGTTAAATATTTTTAATTTATAAATTTAAAAGCTGTAGAATTTCTGCAGCTTTTTGTTCTTTTAAATAACAGCAGGATTCCGTAATTTTGTTATATGAATCCTTCTTTAGAATTACAGCTCAAAACTTTACCATCAGAACCCGGCGTTTATCGTTATTATGATAAAAACGGAAACCTGCTGTATGTAGGAAAAGCTAAACATTTGAAGAAAAGGGTTCTTTCTTATTTTAATAAAAATCTGTTAGGCTCAAGAATCAAAACCATGGTCGGCAAGATTTACCGGCTGGAAACTACTATTGTCAACAGCGAGTATGATGCGCTTTTATTAGAGAATAATTTAATAAAAGAACATCAGCCTTTCTACAACGTCATGCTGAAGGATGACAAAACCTATCCATGGATTTGTATTAAAAATGAAGATTTTCCAAGAATATTTCTGACAAGAACTAAAATCAAAGACGGTTCGGAATACTACGGACCTTATGCGAAAGTACGTCCCGCAAAAATCCTTCTTGACACGATTAAACATATCTATAAGCTTAGGACCTGTAATCTTAATCTGGCTCCGAGTAAAATTGATGACGGAAAATATAAGGTCTGCCTCGAGTTTCATATTAAAAACTGTGAAGGACCTTGCGAGGGTTTAGAAAGTAAAGAAGACTATGATGAGAAAATTGATGCAATTCGTGGAATTATCAAAGGTGATTTTCAGACTGCAAAGAAATATCTGGTCAATCAAATGATGAAATATGCAGAGAATCTTCAGTATGAAAATGCGCAAATTATCAAAGAGCGGCTTGATATTCTGGAGGATTATCAGGTGAAGCATACTGTTGTCAACCCAAATATTGATGATGTAGATGTTTTGGGAATGACAAGTGACGAAACTGCAGCGTACGTTAATTATTTTAAAATCAGAAATGGAAATATCATCCAGAGTTTTACTACTGAGATCAGAAAGATCATTGAAGAAAGCGATGAAGATATTCTTGAAGAAGCTTTGATCGAAATCCGTCAGAAATTCAATTCAGACTCAAAAGAAGTTCTTATTCCGTTTCATTTGACGGTTGAAATTCCGAATGTTAAACTCATCGTTCCTAAAATGGGCGACAAAAAACGCATTGTTGAGCTTTCTGAAAAAAATGCCAAAGAATACAGAATCGAAAAACTAAAACAGGTACAGATTGTAGACCCGGAAAGGCATTCGAACAGAATCATGGCTGAAATGCAGAAACTTCTTAGGATGCCTGTGGAACCGCGTCATATTGAAGGTTTTGACAATTCCAATATTCAGGGAACCAACCCCGTTTCAGCTTGCGTTGTTTTTAAAGACGGAAAACCCAGCAAGGCAGATTACCGGATTTTTCACCCAAAAACCGTTGTAGGCCCAGATGATTTTAAAACCATGGAGGAAGTAATTTTCCGCCGTTATAAAAGAATGCTCGATGAAGGCGACGATTTACCCCAACTGATCCTGATTGACGGTGGAAAAGGGCAGCTCTCTTCAGCAATAAAAAGTTTAAAACTACTCGGATTATACGGTAAAATTACCATTGTAGGAATTGCCAAAAGACTGGAAGAAATTTTCTTTCCGGAAGATCCAATCCCTTTATATCTGGATAAAAAATCTGAAACCTTAAAAATTCTGCAAAGGGTACGTGACGAGGCCCACCGTTTCGGAGTAAGACATCATAGAACAAGACGAACCAATTCTACCATAAAATCTGAGCTTGAAGAAATTCCTGGTGTTGGTGGAAGAACGATAGAAATGCTTTTATCTAAATTAAAATCGGTTAAAAGAATCAAAGAAGCCAATCTTGAAACCTTGGAAGAGATTCTTGGAAAAAGCAAAGCCAAAATAGTGTATGAATTTTTTAATCAATCTTAAATTAAAAGTCAGCTCGAAATCGAGCTGACTTTTATAATATTTTTTAATTAGGAATTATACTCCACCCATTACATACATATTTTCCATCGTCGGTGCCACGCTTCCACCCTTTTTCTCAAGTGTAATGGCAAAAGCCTGTGCATTGGTAATATTTGAAAGAGCAATTCTTGTATCCTTATCTTCAGAATACATTCCTGCACTTACAGGTTTTCCATCTGCAATTGCCCAAAGCTGATATTCCATACCTTCAGGTGCTTTTGGAAGGTTGTTTACATTTAAATATACATCTTTAGACTGTGTATCCCACAAAACAGTTGCCTTAGATTGTGGATGTTTCTCAACACCTGCCAAAACAATCTTTTTCATATTAGGATTTGCTACAACATCTAATTTCTGCTGCATATTCTGCATTGCAAGATTTTTAGATTTCGTTTCGCTTTCCAGCTTTACTATTTTGTCATTGAATTCAGCCTGGCTGTTCATCCAGTAAAGATTTGCGCCAATGCTTATAAAAAACAGGATTGATGCTGCAATTGCAAAACTTCTCCAGCTGTTTTTTGTATCATTCTGAATTTTCCTTACGTCTCCCTCAACTTCTGTTCTTTGTAAAGCCTCAATAGGCATTATCGGCTTTTCGATGTTCGATTCAACAGTTTCCTGTTGTTGTTGAATTTTAGCCCAGATTTTAGATTTCAAATCATCCGGTGGGGTTACTGCCTGCGCAGTGGCAAGCATTTCAAAAGTTTTTTGAGCTTCCTCAAAAGCTTCTCTTACTTCATTATTGTTCTTCATCACACACTCCAGAATACCTGCTTCCTCGGGAGAAGCATGACCTAGAATATAAGATTCTAGTATTCCGGATGATATGTATTCTTTACTATTCAATTTATTGATAATCTTTTAATAAATCTTTTAATCTCATTAATGCATTACGCATTTTCGTTTTTACAGTACCTAAAGGCATATTCAGTTTTTCTGATATCTCACTCTGCGTATAACCCTGATAATAAGCAAGCTCTATGAGCTCCTGTTTATCAGAATCTAAGGTTTCAAGTACATTTTTGAATCCGATAAAATCAGATTGATTAGTCGTTGAAAGTTCCGCATTGTTATATACGAAATCAGGTAATGATTGGTTTTTTAACTCGTTCTGAAAACTTTTAGATTTTAAATAATCAATGGCAGTATTTCTGGCAATATTGATCATCCAGGTATAAAAACGTCCTTTTGCGGTGTCATATTGATGGATAGAATTCCAGATTTTCATGAAAACATCCTGAATAATTTCCTCTGTATATTCTTTTGACTGTACAATTCGAAGAATCACACCATATAATGCACCAGAATAATGGTCATATAAGTGGTGAAAACCTGATTCGCTTTTTTGTCTCAGCGAAGCAATAAGTTCGTCTTCCGAATAGATAGTTTTTATATTGATTATTTTTCAAGTCAAATTTAATGAAATAAACTGAACATCAGTAAAAATCTTTCAAAAAATTTATCTCGTATATATTTATAAACAGTTATTATAAAATTTAATTAAAATGAAAAATACAATTGCGAAAATACTTTCCGCATTTCTGCTGATTCTGATGTTCGGAAATATTTCAGCACAGTCACAAAATTTTAAAGCTAAAAACCCCTACTACTCAAAGACGAATACAACTCCATTGAAAGTAAGCAATGCAGAGTGGAAGAAAATTCTTAAGCCTGAATTATACCAGGTTGCGAGACAAGGCGCAACAGAGATGGCATTTACAGGAAAATACTATGAGTTTGATGTAAAAGGAACTTATTATTGCTCGGTTTGTGGAAATGCGCTGTTTCTTTCAACATCAAAATTTGCTACAACCTGCGGATGGCCTTCTTTTTACGAACCTTTGAGAAAAGATGGTGTGAAATACAAAAAAGATAATTCTCACAATATGGAGCGTACAGAAGTACTTTGCGGAAGATGCGATTCTCATTTGGGACATATTTTCGATGACGGACCCAAACCTACGGGAAAAAGATTCTGTATGAATTCGGTTTCTTTAGAATTTACCCCTAATCAAAAAGCTAAAAAATAAAATTAATTAATTGATTTACAGTCTAATAAAAAAAATATTTAAACTTTTTAAAACTAAAATCAACAGACTGTCGTAGATACCAATAACAGAGAAAGAAACTCACAACTCAAATAATAATAATTTAAAAAAAAATAAAAAATGAATACAAGATCAAAATTCGTAGCGTTAGGAATGGTTGCTTTATCTTTTGCATTAAGTGGAAATGCAGCAGCACAGAAAATGAAAGAAAAGACGGTAATGGTTGGCGGAGCACCAATGTATCCTTCTAAAAATATTGTTGAAAATGCAGTAAATTCTAAAGATCACAAAACATTGGTTGCAGCAGTAAAAGCAGCAGGTTTGGTAGAAACTTTACAAAGCGCAGGACCTTTCACGGTATTTGCTCCTACCGATGCAGCTTTCGCAAAATTACCAGCGGGAACTGTAGAAAATTTAGTAAAGCCTGAAAATAAGGAAATGCTGACTAAAATTTTAACATATCATGTTCTTCCAGGAAAATACAGCTCTAAGCAAGTTTGGGCGGCAGTAAAAGCGGGAAATGGAAAAGCAATGATGAAGACAGTTGCCGGAGAAGAGCTAACGTTCTGGACAAAAGGAAATGACTTATATGTAACCGACGCAAAAGGTAACAAAGCAAAAGTAACTATTGCTGACGTAAATCAGTCAAATGGTGTTATACATGTAATAGACACTGTTCTATTACCATAGTTTTAGTTTTTTATGGTTTATTTTAAGGAAGCCTTATCTGGATTACAGATAAGGCTTTTTTTATTTTGCTGTGAAAACTTCTTTTGTATATTCGTCATTTCCTTTTGGCATTTCTATTACGATATTGCCGTTTTCGAAATATCCTATAGTAGAATCTCCTGAATCCAATTTCACTCTAAAGACATCTCTTTTAATTGCTGCCTTGAAAGTAGCAAATGGAATTGAGCTATTCTCTCTAACCAATATAAACTGATTATTGTTGATTTGTATTTTTTGTAAAGTTAATTTTGCATTGACGAATTTTACTGATTCATTTGAGGAACTTTCTAATTTCTGAGTTGAAACTTCTTTTACAGGTTCTGAAGGTTGTACTTCCTGAACAGCAACTTGTGTCGTCTCAGTTTCTTTTGGAAAAGAAACCGGAACTGCAACTAAAGCTTGTTTCAAAGCATCCTGAAAACCTGCTTCAAATTCTTTAATTGGTGTACTCGCTTTTTGACTCGCAATAACTTTACCGTTACAATCTTTGAATTCTAAAACAACCTTGTTTCTTAAAAAACCACTATCGTTGATTACGTCTGCATTCAAAACGCTGCATGGATTTGAATTTGCTTCCGCCGTCCATTGGCTTCTGTTTCCTGAAACAACTACATATTGTTTTTGTTTAAGAGTTTTAGAAAGCAACACATCCAATTTGTATTGATCGTTTTTAAAGCCGCTAAATTTCTCTGGAAGGGCAATATATTTATAATCGGAAACCTTTTGGGCGTACGAAAACGTAATGCAAAGAGTTGCTATAATTGTTGAAAGTTTCTTCATTGTAATTAATTTAAAATAATTATGAATTTTTTAATCATTTCTAAATTCTCCCATATCCAATTTCAGCGAAAAAAAGTTAGAAAAGAAATTAGATCCTCCGATTCCTGAATTGCTGATGGCATAATCAAGAGTTAGACCTCTATATCTGATTCCTAAACCTGCACTCGGCTGAAAAGAAACTTTTCTCTGTAAATCTTCAATATCTGTAATCGACTGAAATCTGTTGACCCCCAATCTCACAAAAATCATTTTCTGGTACCCGATTTCAGCACCTGCATATGGTGTGATACTTGCGAAATCCGTAGATACAAGCGCAGCCGTTTTAGCAAAATCAACATTGATTCCGGCTTCCGGTAAAATGTAAACACTGCTGTTGATTTCAAACAATTTACTTGCACCCGCATTCAGCTTTGGCATTGTCAATTCCATCTTATCTGATGGCGCAGGGTTGAATTCTTCACCATTTACCACTGCTGATAATTCGTTTTGATTAATGCTCCAGAAATTCACCGTTGTAGTAGCGTCACGAAGCATACCTCCGAATTTCCAGCCGTTGTCTGCCTTATAAATAGCTCCGACATCAAAACCAAAACCGTAGCCGCTAGCAAATTTCCCTACATTTCTGTACACAATTTTTGCATTCACACCGACATCTAATTTAGGATTTCCACCGGGATTGAATGCATAAGAAATAATTCCCGCATAATCTGACTGCGAAAATTTCGTGATTTTATCATAATCGATATTTCCCTCGGTATCAATTAATTGAGTTGTATTCAAGATATTATCAACACCCAATCGCACAATTGAAATTCCAAAAACTCCTTCATCCAAAACTTTTGCGTAAGCCAGATAATCGTATTTCGCAATCGATTCAAAATATTCTGCGTGCATTGCTGCTCCCTGCCAGTCTTTTTTAATTCCGTTCAGACCTGCGGGATTCCACATTGGTGAATACACGTCATCCTGATTGGACAACACTGCGCCACCCATTGCTAAACCTCGCGCTCCTGCGCCAATATTTAGAAATTCGTTAGAATATTTCCTGATAATCTGTGATTGAAAAATCCCAAATAAAAGGGAAAATAGTAGTAAAAGATATTTTTTCATCATGTAAATTCGATGCTTAGTTAATTTTTTGTTTGTTTCCTGGTTTTGATCAGAGCATTCGCTACAATCGCCAAAATCATAACGATTGATGCCACATAAAATACAGGGCTCATGTGTTCTGATTCTCCAAAGATAAAAAAAGCTAGTATAATTCCGTAGACTGGTTCTAAATTTACTGTTAAAATTAATGTGAAAGGCGAAATATATTTCATCAGCTTCACCGATTCCAGCATTGGGAAGGCTGTGAAAACACTTGCCAACAAGCATATTAACGCCAAATCCCTGTAATTTATTTCATTCATTTGAAATATTTGCCCTGAAAATAAATAAAATATAAACAAAATGAGCCAGCCGCTGAAGATTTCGTAAAATATAATATTTCCGGGACTGGTTTTCCCAAATAATTTTCCATTAAAGACAGAAAATAAAGTCCCGAAAACTGCGCAAAGTATTCCGAAAAAAATACCTTCTTTATATTGAAATTCTGTTTTAAAAATAAGAAGAATACAAGCAACAATAACGATTCCCATTAAGACTTCCGACACATCAACTTTTCTTTTAAAAACCAAAGGCTCTAAAATGGCAGCAAATAAAGTTGATAACGACAAACAGCTGAGCGCAATCGAAACATTGGAAACTTTAATGGAATAAAAAAAACAGAACCAATGTATTGCCATTGCGAAACCTACGGCAGCCAACTGAAAAAAAAGTTCTTTCGAAACTTTAATGCTTTCTTTCTTGATAACCCTGATGAAGACAAATAAAAATATTGCGGCAAACAGCATTCTGTAAAATACAAGAATTTGTGCATTCGCAGTAATCAGTTTTCCTAAAATTGCAGTAAATCCCCACAAAAAAACAATCAAATGCAATCTGAAAAGCGCTAATTTTTGCATGTCTGTATCTATCAATTTAAAACAAGCAAATTTACAAATAGCTTTCAGTAAAACATTACTATTTTATGCTTTAAATTAACCTTCAATAAATTTAAATTAAATTATATCTGATTCACAAAAAACCCTGAAAGTCTATTCAACTTTCAGGGCCTTCAAATAATAAACTATTAAAAAAATAAACTAGGAACAGAGGATTTATAACGGAGTAATCAGCTCCTTTCCTCTTATGTAAAATTATAAAAAAAACAAACATAAAAAAACTTAACTGTGTTAAATATTTCATAATTTTATGATTTTCAATGCGTTGAATCATAAAACTCGGTACTATTCTATTTTTTTTAAAAGTAGTATCTTAGGCACATTAAAATAGTAATTTCATGGATATTGAATTCAACAAAAGAGAAGATCAAAATAAACTCAAATTATCTGAAATAAATCGTTTACTTTCTGAAATAAAAAAAGGGGGTGGAGAAAAAAGACTGCAGAAGCTTCGCGATGAGGGGAAAATGACAGCAAGAGAAAGAATAGATTATCTTCTCGATAAAGATTCGGATTCTATAGAAATTGGTGCTTTTGCGGGATTTGAAATGTATGAAGAACATGGTGGATGTCCTAGTGGCGGAGTTGTAGTCGTAATGGGGTATGTTTCTGGGAGACAATGTCTGGTTGTAGCAAATGATGCTTCTGTAAAAGCAGGTGCTTGGTTTCCGATTACCGGGAAAAAGAATTTGAGAGCGCAGGAAATTGCGATGGAAAACAAGCTTCCAATTATTTATCTGGTAGATTCTGCAGGGGTTTATCTCCCAATGCAGGACGAAATTTTTCCTGATAAAGAACATTTCGGAAGAATTTTCAGAAATAATGCAAAAATGAGCGCAATGGGAATCATTCAAATTTCTGCTGTAATGGGAAGTTGTGTTGCAGGTGGAGCGTATCTTCCTATTATGAGTGATGAAGCCATGATCGTTGATAAAACAGGTTCCATTTTCCTTGCAGGAAGTTATTTGGTAAAAGCTGCGATTGGTGAAAGCATAGATAATGAAACGCTGGGCGGAGCAACCACTCATTCTTCTATTTCCGGAGTGACAGATTATAAAGCCAAAGATGATCAGGATGCTTTAAACAGAATCAAAAACATCATGAAATCTATCGGAAGCTACGAAAAGGCAGGTTTTGACAGAATTGAAAGTTTTCCTCCGAAGGAAAATATAGAAAATATTTTCGGAATCATACCGGTTTCAAGGGCTGATCAATATGATACGCTAGAAATTATAAAGTGCTTGGTTGATAATTCAGAATTTGAAGAATATAAATCAGACTACGGTAAAACCATTATATGTGCCACTGCAAGAATTGATGGCTGGTCTGTAGGAATCGTTGCCAATCAGAGAAAACTGGTTAAAAGCGGCAAGGGTGAAATGCAGTTTGGCGGGGTTATTTATTCTGACTCTGCAGATAAAGCAACAAGATTTATTGCCAACTGTAACCAAAGAAAAATACCTTTGATCTTTTTACAGGATGTGACGGGTTTCATGGTAGGATCAAAGTCTGAGCATGGCGGAATCATCAAGGACGGTGCAAAAATGGTCAACGCAGTTGCCAATTCTGTGGTTCCTAAATTTACCATTATTACAGGAAATTCTTACGGAGCAGGAAATTATGCCATGTGCGGAAAAGCATATGATCCTAGACTGATTGTGGCTTGGCCATGGGCAGATTTGGCAGTCATGGGAGGTTCTCAGGCGGCAAAAGTTTTAGCCCAGATTCAGGAATCTACATTAAAAAAGCAAGGAAAAGAAATTACCGAAGAAGCACATCAGGAAATTCTTGATTCTATTTCAAAGAGATATAAAAAACAAACCGAAGCCACTTATGCAGCGTCAAGATTATGGACAGATGCGATCATTAATCCTACTGAAACCCGCAAATGGATTTCAATGGGAATCGAAGCCGCAGATCATTCTCCAATTAACGAAAAATTTAATTTGGGTGTGATTCAAGTCTGATCAATGCATAACTTTATAATTTTTAGCCTCACCTTAAAAGTGGGGCTTTTTATATTATGTTAAATAGTCCTAAAGATTTATAAACTGTCTTAAAGCCATACTATAAGGGTAAGATTGTTGTTATATAATAGAGAACTAATAAGCGCTCCAACCTCTTTTTAATTACTAATCCCAAAAGGAAACCTATGAAAAGATATTTTGCAGTATTTATTGCCTTATACACCACCGTTTTATTATATATGATGTTTTATGCTTCTGGTCGGGAGCCTTCCGGAATTTCTTATCTACAGCTCAAACCATTTATCACCATACAACATTTTTTTACAGGAAATGATGTAGACAAAGAAGCTTTTCTTGTCAACATTATTGGAAATGTTTTTCTTTTCTGCCCATTTGGCTGGTTAGGATTATGCATCAATAAATTTGACAAATTAGTACCAATTACCTTGCTTTTTCTTATTGGTATAAGCATTATAGAATCTGTACAATACATTACAGGAAGAGGGGTTGCTGATATAGATGATATATTTTTGAATACTTTAGGAATGTTGCTTGGTTATTTCTTATTTAAATACGCAACCTGGAAGAATATTGCAAATATCAGATTCCATTTCAACCTTTTGGAAGATAAAAAGCATGTTTTAACAGTTTCTTAAAGCATTTAAAACTTTACTAATTATCACTTTCACTATCATCAGGAGCTTCTACCCTTTCTCGACTGTATCTTTTTTGTTGTCTGTGCTTTTTCCAAAGAACACAAAAGGATGTCGTTTCAATCGGGTTAGGGTGAGGTATATTCCCTCATGCGGTGTCAAAAATATTAAAATCTCTGATTTAGGTTTAGGTTTAGGTCATCACGTTTTTGTATTGGACTTCATTCTAATTGATAACAAAACAATTCTTTATTGGTCAACGTAAACGGAGTTTTATGACAGGTTGTAAGCGAAAGATTCTTTACCCCGCAGAGCCACGAAGTGGCGAGCTGTTCATAGAACATAGATCATATTGATTGATTGATTGATTGATTGATCAGTTAAGATGATCAAGCTCCGGAGGAGCGGCCTGTTAAAGTCGGCTGGACATAAAAAAATCTGCTATTTAAATATCAAGATAATTTTTGCCTTTGTGTCAGCTTTAAATTTAGCTTCAGTTTATTTCAAAAAAAAAGCTCCTTTATCGTTTGATAAAGGAGCTTTAAAAAAAAGACTGGCGGCGACCTACTCTCCCGCTTTCGCAGTACCATCGGCGCTGGTGGGCTTAACTTCTGTGTTCGGAATGGGAACAGGTGAGCCCCACCGCTAAAACCACCCTAAAGGTTGTATATAGCTGTAAGCATTAGGTTTTAGGCCTTAAGCTTATGGCTTTTTATCGATAAAAATGTTCACAAAGAGAGAACCTTGATTGCGCAATTAAGCGTTGCCAATTAGGCAATAAATCTACGGGTAATTAGTACTACTCGGCTATGCTGTTACCAACTTTACACCTGTAGCCTATCAACGTCGTCATCTCCAACGACCCTTAAAAGATGTCTCATCTTGAGGCGAGTTTCGCACTTATATGCTTTCAGTGCTTATCTCTTCCAAACGTAGCTACTCAGCGGTGCTCCTGGCGGAACAACTGATACACCAGAGGTTTGTTCAATTCGGTCCTCTCGTACTAGAATCAAGCCCTCTCAAACATCTAACGCCCGCAATAGATAGAGACCGAACTGTCTCACGACGTTCTGAACCCAGCTCGCGTGCCACTTTAATGGGCGAACAGCCCAACCCTTGGGACCTTCTCCAGCCCCAGGATGTGACGAGCCGACATCGAGGTGCCGAACCTCCCCGTCGATGTGAGCTCTTGGGGGAGACTAGCCTGTTATCCCCGGAGTACCTTTTATCCTATGAGCGATGGCCCTTCCATACGGAACCACCGGATCACTATGTCCTGCTTTCGCACCTGATCGACTTGTAGGTCTCACAGTCAAGCACCCTTATGCCATTACACTCTACGCACGGTTACCAAGCGTGCTGAGGGTACCTTTGAAAGCCTCCGTTACTCTTTTGGAGGCGACCACCCCAGTCAAACTACCCACCACGCAGTGTCCTTCTAAAAGAAGTTAGGCTCCAAGTAAGTAAAGGGTGGTATTTCAACGTTGACTCCACAAACACTAGCGTGCCTGCTTCAAAGTCTCCCACCTATCCTACACATTACTTACTCAAAGTCAATACGAAGTTATAGTAAAGGTTCACAGGGTCTTTTCGTCCCATTGCGGGTAAACGGCATCTTCACCGTTACTACAATTTCACAGAGCTCATGGTTGAGACAGTGCCCAGATCGTTACACCATTCGTGCAGGTCGGAACTTACCCGACAAGGAATTTCGCTACCTTAGGACCGTTATAGTTACGGCCGCCGTTTACTGGGGCTTCAGTCAAACGCTTCGCATTGCTGCTAACGCCCTTCCTTAACCTTCCAGCACCGGGCAGGTGTCAGACCCTATACAGCATCTTTCGATTTAGCAGAGTCCTGTGTTTTTGATAAACAGTCGCCTGGGCCTCTTCACTGCGGCCAGCATTGCTGCTGGCGTCTCTTCTTCCGAAGTTACGAGACTATTTTGCCTAGTTCCTTAACCATGATTCACTCTAGCACCTTAGGATTCTCTCCTCGACTACCTGTGTCGGTTTTGGTACGGGTTGCTTCACTTCGGCTTTTCTTGGAAGCACTTTCCCTGCAGCAGCTTCGCCCGAAGGCTAGGCCTTGACTATTCCGTCAGTCTCCAGCAGGTACGGCACTCCGTCCCCTTTTTAGTGTGAGCAAGTATGGGAATATTAACCCATTGTCCATCCACTACCCCTTTCGGGTTCGCGTTAGGTCCCGACTAACCCTCAGCTGATTAGCATGGCTGAGGAAACCTTAGTCTTTCGGTGAGCGGGTTTCTCGCCCGCTTTATCGTTACTTATGCCTACATTTTCTTTTCTGTACGCTCCACAATATCTCACGATACTGCTTCTGTGCGAACAGAATGCTCCCCTACCAGATACAACCCAAAGTTGTAAATCCATAGCTTCGGTACTCTATTTATGCCCGATTATTATCCATGCCGGACCGCTCGACTAGTGAGCTGTTACGCACTCTTTAAATGAATGGCTGCTTCCAAGCCAACATCCTAGCTGTCAATGCAGTCCAACCGCGTTGCTTCAACTTAATAGAGATTTGGGGACCTTAGCTGTTGGTCTGGGTTCTTTCCCTCTCGGACACGGACCTTAGCACCCGCGCCCTCACTGCCGTGGAACATTTATTAGCATTCGGAGTTTGTCAGGAATTGGTAGGATTTGACTCCCCCGCATCCAATCAGTAGCTCTACCTCTAATAAACTTATACACGACGCTGCACCTAAATGCATTTCGGGGAGTACGAGCTATCTCCCAGTTTGATTGGCCTTTCACCCCTACCCACAGGTCATCCGAAGACTTTTCAACGTCAACCGGTTCGGTCCTCCACTTTGTGTTACCAAAGCTTCAACCTGCCCATGGGTAGATCACAAGGTTTCGCGTCTAATCCTACTAACTAAGCGCCCTATTCAGACTCGCTTTCGCTCCGGCTCCGGACCTGAAGTCCTTAACCTCGCTAGTAAAATTAACTCGTAGGCTCATTATGCAAAAGGCACGCCGTCACCCAACTTGTGGGCTCCGACCGCTTGTAGGCGTACGGTTTCAGGTTCTATTTCACCCTTCTATTCGAAGTGCTTTTCACCTTTCCTTCACAGTACTTGTTCACTATCGGTCTTTCAGGAGTATTTAGCCTTGGAGGATGGTCCCCCCATATTCAGACAGGATTTCACGTGTCCCGCCCTACTCATTTATCACTTATGTATGCCTTTCATATACGGGGCTATCACCCTCTATGGCTGTTCTTTCCAGAACATTCTATTAAACATATAAAAGCTTTTGGGCTAATCCGCGTTCGCTCGCCACTACTTACGGAATCTCTTCGATTTCTTTTCCTCAGGGTACTTAGATGTTTCAGTTCTCCTGGTTTGCTCTCCTTGCGGAGTGACATGTCTTCAACATGCCGGGTTGCCCCATTCGGACATCTGCGGATCAATTCGTGTGTGCCGATCCCCGCAGCTTTTCGCAGCTTACCGCGTCCTTCTTCGCCTCTGAAAGCCTAGGCATCCGCCATACGCCCTTAACGATTTCTTTCCTAATTATTAATTAGTTCAGTATTTTTTGCTCAGTATTACTACCAAGCTATTTTTGTAAACTCAAACGCTTAATTGCGCTCGGTTTTCTCTTTGTGATATTTTTACCGTTAATGTCAATGATCTTATGTCTTTCTGAAAGTCTGATAAACGGATATTTGTTTTGGCTCTATCCATCGTACTTTTAAATCAAACTCGCAAAACTGTGGAGAATAAGGGAGTCGAACCCTTGACCTCCTGCGTGCAAGGCAGGCGCTCTAGCCAGCTGAGCTAATTCCCCCTCTAGGTAAGATTAAATGATTAAAAGATTTAATAATTAAAAAATTAACAATCGCTAATATTTTAATCTTTCAACTTTTTAATACTTTAATCCCTTCAATTAGTAGTCTCGGGCAGGCTCGAACTGCCGACCTCTACATTATCAGTGTAGCGCTCTAACCAGCTGAGCTACGAGACTCTCTCTAATTAATAATTATTAATTAATAATTGTTAATTATCTCTCTTCCCTAATACTAATTTCTAGTGGGTTTTGTATTTTTATAATATAAGCAACCGAGTAAAAACTAAAACGTTTTCTTTTAAGCAAGTATATGATACATTTAAGTATCTTTTTTTGTTTAACGTCTAAGGACGCTCTAAAATGAGATGTTCCAGCCGCACCTTCCGGTACGGCTACCTTGTTACGACTTAGCCCTAGTTACCTGTTTTACCCTAGGCAGCTCCTGTTACGGTCACCGACTTCAGGTACCCCAGACTTCCATGGCTTGACGGGCGGTGTGTACAAGGCCCGGGAACGTATTCACCGCGCCATGGCTGATGCGCGATTACTAGCGATTCCAGCTTCATAGAGTCGAGTTGCAGACTCCAATCCGAACTGAGACCGGCTTTCGAGATTTGCATCACATCGCTGTGTAGCTGCCCTCTGTACCGGCCATTGTATTACGTGTGTGGCCCAAGGCGTAAGGGCCGTGATGATTTGACGTCATCCCCACCTTCCTCTCTACTTGCGTAGGCAGTCTCACTAGAGTCCTCAACTTAATGCTAGCAACTAGTGACAGGGGTTGCGCTCGTTGCAGGACTTAACCTAACACCTCACGGCACGAGCTGACGACAACCATGCAGCACCTTGAAAATTGCCCGAAGGAAGGTCTATTTCTAAACCGATCAATTCCCATTTAAGCCTTGGTAAGGTTCCTCGCGTATCATCGAATTAAACCACATAATCCACCGCTTGTGCGGGCCCCCGTCAATTCCTTTGAGTTTCATTCTTGCGAACGTACTCCCCAGGTGGCTAACTTATCACTTTCGCTTAGTCTCTGAACCCGAAAGCCCAAAACGAGTTAGCATCGTTTACGGCGTGGACTACCAGGGTATCTAATCCTGTTCGCTCCCCCACGCTTTCGTCCATCAGCGTCAGTTAAGACATGGTAACCTGCCTTCGCAATTGGTGTTCTAAGTAATATCTATGCATTTCACACGCTACACTACTTATTCCAGCTACCTCTACCTTACTCAAGACCCGCAGTATCAATGGCAGTTTCATAGTTAAGCTATGAGATTTCACCACTGACTTACGAGTCCGCCTACGGACCCTTTAAACCCAATAAATCCGGATAACGCTTGCACCCTCCGTATTACCGCGGCTGCTGGCACGGAGTTAGCCGGTGCTTATTCATACTGTACCTTCAGCTACCCTCACGAGGGTAGGTTTATCCCAGTATAAAAGAAGTTTACAACCCATAGGGCCTTAGTCCTTCACGCGGGATGGCTGGATCAGGCTCTCACCCATTGTCCAATATTCCTCACTGCTGCCTCCCGTAGGAGTCTGGTCCGTGTCTCAGTACCAGTGTGGGGGATCACCCTCTCAGGCCCCCTAAAGATCATTGACTTGGTGAGCCGTTACCTCACCAACTATCTAATCTTGCGCGTGCCCATCTCTATCCACCGGAGTTTTCAATATCGAATGATGCCATTCAATATATTATGGGGTATTAATCTTCCTTTCGAAAGGCTATCCCCCAGATAAAGGCAGGTTGCACACGTGTTCCGCACCCGTGCGCCGCTCTCAAAGATCCGAAGATCTTCTACCGCTCGGCTTGCATGTGTTAGGCCTCCCGCTAGCGTTCATCCTGAGCCAGGATCAAACTCTCCATTGTATGTTTGTCTTACGCTCACTCAAAGTTTTGACGCTTTAGTTTTTCCTTACTTGGTTGTTATATCTATTTTTCAATGATCTCTTCTCTTCCGCTCCCCCGGCCACCCTTTTCTGTCGTTGGGCTTTGCCGTATTTGCGTGTGCAAAAGTAATAATTTATTCCGAAACAGCCAAATGTTTTTGTGAAAAATTTAAAGTTTTTTTAGTAACCCTAATCTCCCATTTACAACACCTAAACTTCCCTACTCCTGCGCTCCCTTTATCGGGACTGCAAAGATATAAACTTTTTCTTTCCTCACAAATTTTTATCAACTAAATTTTTGCAATTCCCTAAATTTATATCCAAATAGGATCTTCTTTAAACGCCCGCTTTAAGGCTCTCCTGCGCTACCAATCACTCTCGTTTTCAGTGGGGCAAAGATAGGGCATTTTCTATATCCACACAAATTTAATTAACATCATGTTGAAGTTTAATTCATATAACAGCATAAGACACTGAAAGTCTGAGAGAAAAATTTAACGTGGAAGGTTAGGTGAAGGGGGACAACGAATGCTGGTTTGAGGGTTTGAGAATATGGGGGATCGTGCTATAAGCACTGAAGGGCGCTGGGTAACCGTTGGTTAGGCCGCTCTTTTCTTCATGAATTTCTCTGCTGCAAACAGGGCGCTCCTCCAGAGCTCATTGTGGAAAAGTAGTGTATTTGAGCGGTTCCCGGAAAGATCGCACCTGAAAGGATCTTCTTAATTAGATGATTTATTAGTAACCTTTGTGTAAGAAGCTTTGCGTGCAGCTCTCTACGGAACCCAGCTTTCATTTATAAATCATGATGCAAATTGCTCTCCTCCGGAGTTTATGTATTGCCGGTGATCTGGCTACAGATATTTTATGTTTGTAAAGATCAGGCTTTCAGATTTTTCCAAATTAACAAATGAACGCGCTCCGCAGGAGCGCAATGACTACAGGTGATTTTCTAAAACACGATGAAGATGCCGCTGTTTTCTCTGATAAATAATCTCTGCAGACATGGTGCTTCTACGGAGCTTATTACAAGGATGAACTGAAATTAAAAAAATTTTAGTCGTCTCAAGGTAATATTCAAAGAGTCGTATATAAATATGACTGATAAAATTGCTGGGTCTAATTAAATTTAGTGGTAACAATGGTAATTTTTATCGCCTCCCCCCTAGCCCCGATCGAAGCGGCATCCTTTTTTGCGGTGGCGGAGCGCAGCGGAGACCAACGCAAAAAAGATACAGCAAAGAGAGGGAATGAGCTCCTCAAGAAAGAATAAAATTATACCTTCTTATTTATTCAAAAATATCGTCTGACTAACATCTTATATATATAGTATCCAATAAGACAACCGAGAGTATCTGCAACGATGTCTAATGTTTCCATAGATCTGCCGAGGTGCATATCTTCCTGAAGAATTTCGGTAAGAAATGCATAGATAAGGATGATCTGAAAAAAATATATAAATCTGATTCTCGGGAAAGCGGCCATAAATGAAAAACCGAGCATGGCAAATATTCCTAGGTGTAATACTTTATCAATACCGTTGAACATGAAAAAGTATTCGTGGTTTTCTACGCCCGGACGCAGAAGCATATAAGTAAGAAATGCCCAATAAATGGGCAGTATCTTTATAAATATGTTTGAAATTTTATCCAAGAATTGCCTGGTATTCTTCTGCTGTAAGCAATTCTGATTGATCTGCACCGTCAGCAATCTCTAATTTGATAATCCAGCCATTTCCATAAGGTTCGGTATTTAGCAATTCCGGCTGGTCTTCTAAGGCCGCATTGAACTCAATCACTTTTCCTGAAATCGGCAAGAATAAATCTGAAACTGTTTTTACAGCTTCTACACTTCCGAACACATCTCCGCCATTGATGTCATCATCTACCGTATCTACGTCTACATAAACGATATCTCCCAACTCTCCCTGTGCAAAATCTGTAATACCTATTGTAGCGACATTACCTTCGATCTTTACCCATTCGTGATCTTTAGTGTACTTTAATTCTGATGGTGTGTTCATTTTAATTTTTTATTTAATACTGACAAATTTATTCAAAATTGATATATACTCAAAGAAAATAAATGATTATTTGATGAGTTGCATAGTTGACAGTAATATGTGCATTCTGTCATTAGTATTAATGTCAATAAAAATCCCTTTCTGCAATTAGAAAGGGATTATGATATTTTAATTAGAAACCTCCTCCTGAATCACCAAAAGTAAAAGTCGCTGAAAGACCAGCTCTAATGGTTGACAATGGAAAGGCCGTTGAGATTTTGTATTTTGAAGTCATTTGCTCATAGAATACTCTTAAATTAAGATTTTCTGAGACATTGTAATCAGCAGATAATTTAATGTTCATTAATTTTTGGCCTCCTGTCACCTGTGAATCATCCAGCAAAATATTCATAATGCTTGTACGGCTGTCGCGAAGTGAGATGTCTCCTCGTATATTAAGATCGCTACCTTTTCCTCTGCCACCTCTCGTGTTGCCCATGTTTCCTAATCTGAAGTTTCTGACAATATAACCTAGCCTTACCACGTATTCTGTGTTTGAATCTTCCGTCAATGTGTGGTTGACTAGCCCTAACAATAAGGTTCTCATTCTGTTATACTGTAATCCAAACTGCATATTATTCCTCATCGTCACATCGATTCCGATCAATGGTGAAAATGCTTCTACATAACCTACCTGAGCAAATGTGTACGGATTGATGTAATCGTCATTGACATCTCGGGCACCTTCACTGCTGTTGAAATAATCAATGCTTGATTGAATTCCAGTGGCGGTATATGTCGCATTGTAACTGTGTAAAATATCAAATTTACTGAACTGACCGCTAATCATCGGAATGTTTTTCAATCCAGAATACACAATTCTCCAGTTAGGTATTGGTAATCCTGCTTTTTTAGGATTTCCTAATCTTTCCGGAGTCTTACCTTCTACAGCTGCGCGGAATGCCGGAATTAACACATACGCATTGGCAATACTATAACCATCTGTGAAACCATCTGTACCCGGATTTACTCCTAACTGCTGGGATATCAATCTTGCATTTTGCCTGATCGATTCGTAAACAGCCTGCCCGGTCTGGAAAGCGGTACTTACCAGAACTACCGAATTGGAGTAACTTACCAAATCACTTCCAAAAGTTAGATTTGGATTTGAGAAACCATCACTATCCCGGAAGTTGAAACCTGTCTGTGAAAAGTTCCTATTATAGGTTTGCAATACATTAAAATCTATCCTGAAATCATTAACCGGCATCATTTGCAAGTTTGCCCTCAGCTCACGGGTTGACATTTTAACATACGGATCAATCATAAATTCTGAATCACTCACCCAGCCGTTTTCGATTACGGTACGTCTGATGTCTGCCTGAGATCCTAATAAGAACCCGATTGTTGGCCCGCCCAAAGTCTGTCCATAACCGTAACCATTTGGTGCAGATAATAATCCCGGAAGAACGGTACCATTGTTTTCGGAGTAATTGACATCCAACTGCTTGAATGACGTCAGTACAAATGCTGCACTCTGTAATGCGGTCAATCTGTTTTTAAACTTATAGCTTTTAAACTTATATCGTTTTTTATCCCAAGCCTGCGTGTAAGCGTTATTTAAAGAATCCATCTCCTGCTTGCGCTTCTGAAGCGTAGTCGACATCTTTTTAAAATACGCAAACTGACCAAAGAATTTCGGAATATCAGCAGTTGCTGTTGCCTGAATAATATTGGTATTCTGACCGATTGAGCCTAAACCTCCGTCGGGACTAAATAACAAAGCCGTAGATCTTGCATTCCAATTGTAAGTAAAGCCGTATTGTAATTCTGCATCAATAAAATCTAAATACGGAATAAGCTGGAACGGCAATTTGTAGTTCAACTGCACTCTGTGGTTATACAATACCGGTCTTCCGGCTCTGAACATATTTCCAAAGATGGAAGAATTATCCATTGTATTAACATCCACATTATCGTTAAGCGTTCTTGTCAGGGAGTTGATTTCAAGTTTTAAAGATTTGGTAAAATTAAATCCTAAACCATACTGCCATCCAAAATAGAAATTTCTGTTTTTAATCGCGGCAAAGTCATCACCTAGATTTCCGCTTAAAATTGCATCGATGTTTCTAAACTCAAGTTCGTTGTAATTTCTGTCTAATTCTGTTCTGAAAGATATTCTCGTAGGCACCGGATTAAAGTTAAATTCTTTGATCCATCTTAGGTATTTCGTAGACTTAGCAGTGTCACTGATCATTTTATTGAACGGCTTAATAACCCACGGTTTGAATGTATAATTGTAATCAAGAAATCCTCTGAAGTATTGTCTGTAATTTTTCTTGGTATAGATATCTCTGTAATAATCATCATTATATACAGCGGTAAGAGAGAGGTTTTCCACATCGTAGAATCTCGGCTTGCTGTTTTCTTTTACTCTTTCTTTACGCATATTCACAACACCTAAACTTCTTTGCTGTGTATATGTTCTTGCTACTTTTTTCAGTTCTTCTCTGTTGGCCGCTTTGCTGAATTCGACATCGGTATCCAAAGGATTGTATTTGGGATCTTCGATGGTTTGTGAATAAGAGTAGTTCAACGGAATTTTCACACCTGTTTTTTCAGGTAAAAACTTATCTACATTCACTTGTGTATTGACACTGAAGGCCGATTGTGTAGATTGATTTCTCTCAGCAGGTTTAGAATCTATATTTCCAAAACCTACTGAAGTGTAAGAACCGCTTGCATTGACTACCGCAAAATCTCCTAGATTGAAATTTAAGCTTGCATTTCCTGCATAGCCGCCGTCGTTTTCAATTTCTGAAAGACGGATTTCGTTGACCCATAGAACCCTTCCTTTATCATTTATTCCACCACGCTGATTATTTCTTATTCCAATCATAACAGTTGAAACATTACCTAACGAAGGTCTTCCTTTTATATAAATTCTTTTATTAGAATCACCATATGTTAAATCTTGAGTTCTATTTATTATAGGAATAGATGAGTTTTTATCACGTCTTAGTTTGGCATCTACAAAATCTTGAATATCAAAATTTACTTCATTTTCAGCAGGCCAGATTTCTAGAGGTGAAGTTGCATTATTTGGAGTATACTTTAAAGATGCTTCATATTCATAATAATTATCCGTTGCATCACTACCGAAGCGAATAAAAAATTTAACATCACGATCATAAGATGAAGATGTGGGTGTATCTAAATTTTGTCCATGTACGAAAAGCTTCAGTTTCTTATATCTTCTCATATCTAAAGCAACATTTTTGAAAACACCTCGTGCTTCATCACTCATGTTTTTCACTTTTAAATAAAGAGATGCTTCGTTCTGTCTCTGAGCTCCTGCATTACCACTTAAAACCTGTCTGTCAATTCCCGGAGGTAAAACATATGGTGGCTGGTTTAATGCATTTTCTTCAATATTTACACTTCCAACTTCAAAATTGTCATTCAATGTTATTAATCCGGGAGTTCCTTCTGTTGGAGAATCAACCGTTGGACTAAAAATTTTATTCGGATATCTTCTCCAGTCTGATCTAACCAAATCTAAAGTCCCGAATCTTAGGGTAGAAGTCTGCTCAAATCCTGTCATTAATAATCTTGCAAATCTTACATTATTCAACACAGAAGCATCTTTGTCACCACCAGCATTCGGTTCAGCATATTTAGAAACCGGAACTCTGAACAAATACCATTTTACATCATCTGACTGACCATTTTGGAAAGTAGCATTAACCGTTTTTACATCAACGATATTATTTTGACCCAAAGTTAAACTTGCCTGATCAAGATTTACTACATATTCGTTATAATTTTCGCTCTGATCTAAGTTGTAATCTCTGTTGATATCTTCTGCATCCGGAGTCTGTGAAGCCACTTCCAGAGAATTGCTCTGAGAGTTTCCTTCCGGCCCCCTGAAATATTTGTATCTCTGCACGATTGATGCTGCCTGACTTCCTGTAAATCTGTCAGACATATAGAATATAAAATCATCAACTGCAGGGTCAGTAATATTCAATACCGGATTGACAAATGTGTTCCCGAATTTTAATGATTCCTGATCTGAAGTTAAACCGTCATATCCTGCATCCTGAATCGTACGATCAGTTCCTTCACTTGAAAATGCGTACAAGATCGGTGGCTGTTTTGGCTGTATACCAAGATTTGAGTTTGATGTAGAAGAAGTTTGCCCTGGAGTCGGCAATCCATTCTCGTACTGCATCAATCCGTCTTTGAGGATATCTTCACTTACGTTTCCTAACTGAAGTAAAAGTTTAGGATTTGCTCCCAAATTATTTCCGTCGGCATAAGGATCCATCATCCAGAATTCGACGTACTCAATATTCGAGTTTACAAAGTTGGAAACCTGAATCGGTCTCATAATTCCTGCCCATCTCTGCTGCACCGTTTCTGAATTCGGATTAACGTTATAAGGACCTTTTTCTAAAGGATAATAGGAAATATCAAAAGTGTTGGTGAAAGTCTGCTCTCCCGCTACGAAATCTCTGTTGTTAAATATCTCTGAAAACTGAACTCTTCTTGACGCGTGATTGGAAACCGACTGTGCTGTAATTCCTGCCGGAGCTTTACCTCCCACACCCCAGAATCTCGGGTCAATGTTATACCAGGATAACAAACCTCTGCCGTTACCGTTTGCTACATTATCATTGGCGCCCGCTCCTGCAAAAATCGGATTACTCTGATTTTTTTCGGGTTTTGAAGCCAAACTCCATGCAGCAGGTTCTTTTAATGAAATTTTTGAGGTGGTCTGCTCAAAATCATCAATGTATGACTGATCGTTTGTCCCTTTATTAATTCCTGGAAGTAAATAGGCGGCCTCCATTTTGAAATTTAAATTGGATGGTGCCTCGGTATTGATTCCAGGGATTTTATCCGTCAATCTTGTCAGAAAAGGAAGCTGATTGTTGTACATCATATTTACTCCTGCCATCGTATTGTTGACGGCTTCCTGACCGTAATTTACTTTTTGGGTAAGCGGAGATTCAGAATAATTAACTACTGTTCCACCAAAAATAAAATTTTCACTGACTCTTCTTTCTAAATTTAATCCTAAAAATCTCTTTCTCTGGGTATTGAATGTCAATTGATTTTCCAGCGAAATATTAATTGCCTGACCAGACTGTTTAACATTTTCATTAATGATTGTCACTGTTCCAAGCATGTAATCTACAGTATAGTCTACACCTTCTGTCAGCTGTACCCCGTTTGCAGCTACTTTTACCGAACCTTGAGGAACATTGACTGCTCCTAAAGAAATTCCTTGTCCCTGAGAGCCTTTGTATCGCCCTTCCATAGTGTATCGCTGGGCAAGATTGCTGGATGTTGCTACCTGTTTTTGCTGGGTATATAAATCTGTAAAGACGTATTGGGGATTGTTGCCTACCAAACTCGCCATGTAACTTCCGAAAGGCTCTACTTTGGTATAAATCAGCTTTCCTAATTCCGGACGAATGGTAATTCCGTTGACAAAATCGAAGACTCCGTCTCCCAAAACTCCGTTATTGCTCTGTAAATCGCCATTGACATTCAGTCGATCCCAGTTTAATAATTTCAACAAATTGGTATCCTGAACAGGAGTATTCGGCAAATAATTGACCTTACCTCCTGTTTGTGCATCTCTGTAATAGATATTTAAAATGAAGCCATCCTGATCTACCTGCCCTGCGTCTAATGCATAGATGTTTTTCATCATCAATTTCCACATGGGTGATGTGGTTTTTACGGTAGTATTCGGCTTTAGAACTTTGGTTACCAAAACCGGACTTTCCTCTGAAAATTCTCCAACTTTGTATACCTGGCTGGTTCCGTTTACGGTATATGAATAAGATACTGCTAGAAGCTGGTTGTCATTCAATCTTTGATTTAATGAAATATATCCTAACTGTGGGTGAAAAGTAAATTCGTTGGTACTTAATCTTCTTGCTTTTCTATTATAAATGAACTGTTCGCCATCAGTATATGCTTCAGTTCCACCATTAGCGTTCGGAAGAACCTGTCCGCTGATGGTATTATATGCAGAATTGGCATCACGCAAGCCTGCACCTAAACCGGTAACTGCAGAATAAATACCGTTTTGTGAGTTATCCGGCAAGCCTGAAGCTCCATCTCCCAAGTCTCTGATTCCGACAATACTTTTCTGATAGGCTAAATTTGAATTCCCCTGGTCTAAAACCCAAACCTCCATTCTGCTGATGCTGATTCTGGAATTGATCTGAGGATAATTCAGCAATGCATTATCATAGTTATTAAGAAAATAGTGCCCTATAAAATAATGCTGATTATCTTCGTAGTCTATCGCATTTACTTTAAAAGTATTCATCACGCCGCCGCCCTGTACAACGATATTTCTAGCTTCACCCTGCTGCTGGGAAAGCACGACTGTTCCAAAAGTTTTTCCTAATTGAAATTCGGTTTTGATTCCAAATAATGATTCTGAACCACGAATTAAACTGGTAGAAAGCGGCATGTTGACATTACCAAATTCAACTCTTTTGATTATTTTATCTTCACCACCGGCACTAGGTTTATTGACATCGCCCAAACCTTTTGTCTGAAGGTCTTTCCAGCTTCCTTTTGCCTGCCAAACCAAGTTCATACGGTTCTCAAATGCAAAACCGCTTTGGGTATCATAATTTGCTTTTAGCTGAAGGTTTTCACCCACTTTTCCAACGAGTCCCAACTGAATTCTCTGGTCGATATCGAAGGTAAAGCTCGTTCTGTTTTGAGGAAGAATTAGGGGATTATCAATTTTTTGATATAATCCGGCAAAGTCGAAAGAAGCGTACCCTGAAGGTATAATCTCAATTTTATTACTCCCAAAAATGCTTTCAAAAAGTCTGTTATTGATTGTCAGAGAAGGAATCAAACCTCTTCTTTGAGCTTCGGAAGTATCTTTTCGGAATAATAAACTGTAACGCTCAGATTTATCTTTATAATAAGCTCTTGCCTGCTGAGCTGCCATAAATTCTTTGTAATCTTCCGGCGACATCGCAGTAGGCTGTCCCACTACAGTATTTCCAATTTTAGGATACACATAGTACATCCCTGTTTTTATATCGTAATAGCCTTCGTAATACGTAGGATCAGTTACTTTATAATCCTTTTTTATAGAAAAGCCTTGTGGATTTTCCTGCGCAGACACATTTATTGACAAGAATAAAAATGACAGGAATATGTATATCTTAAGAAACTTATTATTTTTCACCAAAAGTTAAATATTTTTTAAAATTTGTTTTACCAATTCTTCAACAGAAATCTCCGGATCTTGCTTAATAATACGATCAGCAATTTTCTCACTCATTCTCTTAGAAATCCCTAAAACTTCTAATGCAGATAACGCCTCATCCTTACTTTTATTATTTATCAGCGCAGAATTATTTTCTTCTGCACTGCCGAATTTCTGTACTTTATCCCTCAAATCAACGATGATTCGCTCAGCTGTTTTTGTTCCCAGACCTTTTGCTTTCTGAATAACGGCACTGTTTTTGGAAAGTATGGCTGTAGCGATCTCGGAAAGACTTAAGGTGGACAGTAATATCAGTGCTGAAACGGCACCCACGCCATTAACACTTATTAAGAGATTAAACATTTCTTTTTCAGAACGGGTCTTAAAACCGAAAAGCAAATGTGCGTCTTCGCGTATGATTTGCTGAATGAAAAGCATGGTTTCCTGATTCAGAATCAGGGTTTGTGAGGTCATTAAACTGATGCCTACATAGTACCCAACGCCATTGACATTGATTACCACATAAGTCGGTGTAAGCTCCTGAACAATTCCTTGTAAAGAAAATATCATCATTAATTTTTATAACTTCCAAATATAGTAATTTAAACTAAGTAATAAATTCATTTAACACAAGAATGATATTTAACTTTTTTTGTCATGGCAAAGACAATGATTTGATTTAAAAAACAAAAAAACTCCAAAGTAAGTTGGAGTTTTTTATATAACTGAAGTGATGATTTTATTTCTTAGCTTCTCTTCTTTGCGCATCTAAAACCGCAACCGTTGCCAGATTCACAATCTCATCAACACTTGAACGCATCTGTAAAACGTGAACAGGTTGTTTCAGTCCCATCAAAATGGGTCCTATTACTTGTGCAACCTTCATTCCTCTAATAATCTTATAAGATAAGTTAGCAGATTCCAAATTCGGGAAGATAAATGTATTTGCAGGAGTTGTTCCTAATTTTGAGAAAGGATAATCACTCAAATGATCAGCATTCATCGCAAAATCAGGCTGAATTTCTCCGTCAACAATCATTTTCGGGAATTTCTCATGAAGAATACTTACCGCTTTTGCTACTTTTTTTGAAGTATCCGAAATGGCTGCAAAATTTTCAAAACCTAACATAGCAATTCGCGGTTCGATAGCGAAAGATTTAACGGTATATTCTGCCATTTTAGCAATATTTACCAAATCTTCAGCCGTAGGATTTTGATTAATGGAAGTATCTGCAAAGAAAATCGGTTTCTTTTCAGATAAAATCATCATCATTGCCGCTACTTTTTCAACCCCTTTATCTTTGTCGATTATTTCCAAGACAGGTCTTAAAGTAGAAACGTAATTTTTAGAAAAACCTACTATCAATCCGTCTGTATCGCCATGTCTAAGCATCAACGGACCAAAATAATCTCTCTGGCGAACGTATCTTTTTGCTTTGTATTCGTTCATCCCTTTTCTTTGACGAAGTTTCCAAAGTGTTTCCCTGTATTTTTTTCTGTTTTCTTTCTGATCGTCGTCACTCGGATCAATGATGGGAACATCAATATTGATTCCGAAGCGCTCCATCTGCTCTTTGACGTATTTTTTATCACCTAAAAGACTAGGATAAGCTATTCCTTCTTCATACAAAATCTGAGCAGCTTTCAAAACATTATATTCTTCAGCGTTCCCTAAAGTAATTCTTTTAGGATTTGCTTTTGCACGGTTTTGCATCATTCTTACCAATTTCTCATCTCTTCCCATTCTGTCGAGAAGCTGAGTTTCATATTCGTCGAAATCTGCAATTGTTTTTCTTGCGATCCCGCTGTCAATCGCTGCTTTAGCAACTGCGCTTGAAACTTTAGTAATTAACCTGTTATCAAATGGTTTAGGAATAAAATATTCTCTTCCGAACTGTAAATTCTGAACGTTATATGCTAAAATTACCGCTTCAGGAACCGGTTCTTTAGCCAAATTAGCAATTGCATGAACGGCTGCCAGTTTCATTTCTTCATTAATTCCTTTTGCCTGAACATCCAATGCTCCACGAAAAATATATGGAAATCCAAGTACGTTATTCACCTGATTAGGATAATCACTTCTTCCAGTCGCCATGATCACATCTTTTCTGGTCGCAAGTGCCAAGTCGTAAGCGATCTCAGGATCGGGATTTGCCAATGCAAAAACGATCGGGTTTTCTTCCATGCTGCTCAACATTTCAGGCGTCATCACATTTCCTTTAGACAAACCAATGAAAACATCAGAGCCTTTTAACGCATCTTCTAGAGTGTCGATATCGGTATGGGCAACGAAATCTATTTTTTCGGGGGTAAGATTTTCTCTTTTATGGTTGATGACTCCTTTGCTGTCGCACATCAATACGTTTTCCCTTTTCAAACCTAAAGAAATATAGAGATTGGTACAGGCAACAGCTGCCGCTCCTGCTCCATTGACAACCATTTTTACTTCTTCGATTTTTTTGCCGGCAATCTGAAGCGCGTTAATTAAAGCAGCTGCAGAAATAATTGCCGTTCCGTGTTGATCATCATGCATCAACGGAATATCCAACTCTTCTTTTAACTTCTGTTCGATATAAAAAGCTTCAGGGGCTTTGATATCTTCAAGATTGATACCACCGAAAGTGGGAGCGATTCCTTTTACGATCTGGATAAATTTATCCGGATCTTTTTCGTCAATTTCTATATCAAAAACATTGATGTCAGCAAAGATTTTAAACAAAAGACCTTTTCCTTCCATTACCGGCTTTGAAGCTTCCGCACCGATGTCGCCTAAACCGAGAACTGCAGTTCCGTTTGAGATTACGGCAACCAGATTTCCTTTTCCTGTATAATCGTAAACGGTTTCAGGATGGTGATGAATTTCCATACAGGGCACGGCAACTCCCGGAGAATATGCCAGTGACAAATCTCTTTGCGAAGAGTGCGGCTTTGAAGGAATGACTTCAATTTTTCCTTTCGGTTCTGCTTTATGGTAATCTAACGCGGCCTGATTGAAATTTTTTTCGTCGCGGTGAGTTTTATTCGACATAGAATTTTCTGTTTATTTAAAGTATATATTTAATATGGTAGCTGACTAAACTTTCGATAGGTTTTTGTACAACGTGTCCCACATTCAGTTGAAGTTCTGAAGCTACAGAACGTAGAATATTTTCGTAATAATAAGCAATTGACCCGATAAAATTAATTTCGGATTCTTTGGATTCTTCATATGGAAGAACCTGGTATTCGAAGAAATTCTTCATCTCTTCGGAAACCATCTTTATAAAATAGGGATGATCTTTTCGTTCGACCACAAATTTATTGAAATCTGCCAGGAAAGCATTCGGCCTTGTCGTGTGATACATATTTATCAGCGCTTCATCAATAGTGAGGTGATAAGTTTCTTCAAATTCGATATGAAGATCTTGGGGAAGCTTCTGCATAAAATATCTACGTACCAATTGTTTTCCAATAGCACTTCCGCTTCCTTCGTCACCGATTAGAATACCAAGTGAAGGAAGTTTTATTTTTAAATTTTCGCCATCAAAATAACAAGAATTGGAACCAGTACCCATAATACAAACGATTGCAGGTTTACCATTATATGCTGCATATGCTGCTGCAGCCAAATCTTCTTTTACGGTGATTTTAGCATTAATGAAAACTCTGCCTACTTCATGTTCGATAGTATCGCGATTTTGCTTCACACCACATCCTGAACCATAGAAATAAATCTTGGTAATAGAGTTTTTTACAGTTGTTAAGCTTGTATTTTTTTCTATTTCCGGAACAATAAGTTCTCTGCTGATAAAATTGGGATTGAAGCCAATGGTTTCAGTTTTTAGGAATACATTTTTGAATTCGTCTAAAATTACCCAGTCTGATTTTGTAGAACCACTATCAACAATAGCAATCATAATTCTTATTTTAAGAGTGCTAAATTATGAATTTATCTTTAAATAGCCCTTAAAAACAGATAAGGATACCCTCTTAATGATTAAGCTCAGCTTTTGATTTCGGTTTTATTTTCGTTAAACTGTATGAGCCAGTCCTCTATCTCTTCTTCAAGATAGGAAGTTTGCATTACCATGGCATTTATAAAGTCATCGGGAACAGAATTGCCCTCTGTATTTTCAAGATTCCAAAGTTCATTAGACATATTTTCATACTCTGAGTAGACTCTTTTGAAACGAGTATTTTCTTTTTCCAAAGCTTCAATATTTTTCTGTTGAAGCTGAAATTTCCTGTATTTGTTTTGAGATTTCATACAAATATTTTGATTATTTTGATGTGTAAAATTTGAGCGAGCTGCCTCAATCAATTAGTACAAGATAGAAAAACCATCAACAGAGTAAGTTGAAAATGAATTTATTATCAGGTATGTCTCCTTTTATTCTAGAAATTAAATTTAGAAATTATTTTGATGAGAAAAAAAACTTTAACATCTTTTTTCACTGTTTAACATATAGTTATAAATTTGCACATTACTAGATTACATGAGAGAACTATTGCTGCGCCACAAACAAGTCCTGTTTTTTATCATTGCAGGCGGACTGAGTGCTATTGTTGAAATTGGAAGTTTTAAGATATTGAGCACTTATCTTCCGCAATTTATATTAAATGAGAAAAATTTCAATGGTATACATTATCCGTTAAGTAATATATTCTCTACGAGCTGTGGTATTTTATCGAATTATTTTCTCAGCATCTGGTTTGTTTTTGAAAGAGGAAAACATTCTAAAAAGAGAGAATTTGTATATTTCATGGGAGTTTCTTTTGTTTCAACTTTAGTGAGTTTATTTTTCTTCCAGATATTCTACAGTTTTATATTTAAAGATAATATTGATTTAATTTTTTATACCTTGAGTCCCGAAATGATCAGTAAAATCGCTGCGATTCTGCTGGTTTCCATTCTTAACTATTCGGTGAAGAAGAAAGTAATTTTTAATGGTTGATTTGTGGTAAAGATTTTAAATTATCTCTGGAGGTTTTGGCTGATTGTGCTGGCATTTTTGCTGACGATTATTTTGGGGTTGCCCGTCTATCTCTTTTCTCTTAATGAGAAAACTTATAAATATGCTTATATTTTTATCCGAGTATGGTGTTACGGAGTTTTCTACGGAATGGGTATGAGATATGAACTCATTAATCTCACTGACAAGAAAATCGATAAAAACACACAATATGTTGTGATTTCGAATCATACTTCAATCATGGACATTATGCTTCCGTGCATTTTATTTCCTAATCACCCACTTTGCTATGTCGGCAAAAAAGAACTTGTGAAAATTCCTATTTTTGGGACGATTTATAAAAGAATTTGTGTGATGGTTGACCGAAACAGCCCAAGAAGTCGTGCCGATGTGTACAGAAGATGTGCCGAAAAGATGGAAGAAGGAAACAGTATTGTACTTTTCCCGGAAGGAGGTGTTCCTGATGATACATCAGTAGTTCTCGATCAGTTTAAAGACGGAGCATTTACTTTATCTTCCAAGCATCATTCGCCGATTGCAGTATTTACTTTTATTGGTTTAAAAGAAATGTTTCCGTTTGATAACTCAAAAGGCTATCCCGGAAAAGTGAAAGTATATTTTAATGATATTATAGCTCCGAGTGATTCTCCAAAGGATTTGAAATTGTCTTCATTTGAGACAATAAAAAAAACTTTAACTGAACGTAGTTAATCAAAGAAAAAAATTATATTTGTTGTTAAGATTTTTTAAAAACAAATATGTCTAAAACAACTCAACCAACTAATTACCCCGCACTTTATACACTTATACTGGTGTTTTTCTTCTGGGGATTCATCGCAGCAGGGAACAGTATCTTCATTCCATTCTGTAAAAACTACTTTTCACTAGACCAGTTTCAGTCACAGCTGATCGATTTCGCATTTTACACCGCCTATTTTCTTGGTGCATTATTCCTTTTTATTGCCAGTACAATAAAGGGTATCGACATCATTGGAAAATGGGGCTATAAAAAAAGTATTGTGTATGGGCTCCTACTTTCCGCTGTAGGTGCTGCAATCATGATTATCGCTGTAAAGAGTAATGTATATTACGGGATGCTCATCGGCTTATTTGTAGTAGCATTAGGTTTTTCTATCCAGCAGACTGCAGCAAACCCATTTGCTGTACTTTTGGGTGATCCAAAAACAGGAACCAGCCGACAAAATCTTGCAGGAGGTGTAAATTCTTTTGGTACTTCAATCGGTCCTATCATCGTGGGTCTTGCTCTTTTCGGAACGACGGCTACCGTTGATAACGATCAGATCAAACATTTACCTTTAGACAAAGTAATTTTATTGTATACCGCAGTTGGAGCATTATTTTTAATCGCCGCCGGAATCTTTTATTTTTCTAAAAAACTACCTGCAGGAATTTCTACAGAACCAATGGAAAAGGCAGGAAAAGCAAGAAAAAATCTGATTGCAATGACTGCTTTAGTAATTATCTGTTTCATTCCTGTATTTGCAAGTTATAACTCTGATGCTGCTAAAAAAATTGAAGTTATCAGTAATGAAATAACAGCTTTAGACAACAGCAAAAAAGCTGAAACTAATGTTGCAAATATTGAAACGATTCAAAAAAATATTGACACTAAAAAGGTAGAATTACAGGAAGTAAAACATCCATTAGAAAAGCAAAGAATGTACTATTTAGGTGGCGCATTGTTAGCTGTAGTTCTATGTCTTGTTTATGCAAATACAAGTTCTAAGAAAAACCCTGAAGGATGGGGCGCTATGAAATATCCTCAACTTGTTTTAGGAATGCTTGCAATCCTTGCTTATGTAGGAGTTGAAGTTGCCATCGGAAGTAATTTGGGCGAACTTTTAAGTTTACCGGAATTTGGTGGTCATCAATCATCTGATTTAGCTCCTTATATTTCTATGTATTGGGGAAGTTTAATGATTGGTAGATGGACAGGAGCAATCAGCGTTTTCAATTTGAATAAACAACAGCAGATGATTGCAACGATTATCGTTCCTTTTGTGGCATTTTTTGTTATCATTGGAATTAATATGATTGCGCAAAAGGATATGTCGCATTTATATTATTATGCAATTTGTATTGTAATTCAGGTGATCTTATTCTTAGTAAGTAAAAATAAGCCGGCTTTAACTCTGATTATTTTCGGATTATTCGGAGTAACCGCAATGGTTATTGGTTTGCTTACAACAGGTAACATTGCTATTTATGCATTCCTTTCCGGAGGTTTGGCTTGTAGTATTATGTGGCCATCTATTTTTACTTTAGCTATTACAGGATTAGGAAAATATACAGCTCAAGGTTCCGCATTTTTAGTAATGATGATTTTGGGAGGGGGTATTATTCCACCATTACAAGGGAAGCTTTCTGATATTATTGGTATTCACAGTTCATATATCATTCCGGTATTATGTTTTGCTTATATCACTGTTTTTGCTTACATGGCAAGAAAAGCTTTAAGTAAGCAGGGAATTAATGTTGACGTTTTAGAGTCTGATGGTGCGCATTAATCAATCAAAAACATATCATAAAAAGAGATTTTGGGCAGCTATTTTAGTTGTCCAAATTCTTTTGTTTTTTATATGTTCAAAGTTGCGGATCATGGTTTCCTTGTTTGAAGACTTCTTTGAAATTCAAAAGAAAACCCATCAGCTTGTATTCTCATGGATTCCTATTTCAATTGGAGATGTATTGTATGTATTATCCGGTATTTGTATTATATATCTGATCATTTTGTGCTGTCGTAAAAAAAACAGAAAAGCTGCAATCATTAAAGCTTTAGTTCTTATCAATATCTTTTACTTCACTTATCAGATTTTTTGGGGAATGCTCTATTTTCAGACACCGATTATTCTCAAACTTCCGATAGCAGAAATTACATTAGAAAAAAGAAAAAATTTAGCTTTAAAATATTTAGAAAAGTGCAAACAGACAAGATCTTTGGTAAAAGAAGATGATCAGGGTGTTTTTAAGGTTAATGATCTGAAAAGTATACAGTCAGAAATTCTCAGGCAGCAAACTCAAATTCCTTCTTTTATTACAGATAAAAAAAGTGCTGATATCAACAGTTTTAAGCCAAGCTTATTTAAAAATGTGATGAGTTTTACAGGTATTTTAGGATATTATAATCCTTTTACTTCAGAAGCTCACTATAATGCAGATTTACCTTCTTCTTACCTGCCGTTTACGCTGGCTCACGAAAGCTCTCATCAGCTTGGATTTGCCCGTGAGCAGGAAGCAAACTTTATTGGATATTTAATAGGTATCAATTCATCAAATTCTGAACTTAAATACAGTACAGAATATTTTACATTAAAAAGTCTATTAAACTCTATTGTTTATGAAGATAAAAAGTTTGTCGATGATTTGCTTAAAAATTATTCTACAGCCATGAAGCGAGACCGAATGTATGAAAGAAAGTTTGTAACTGAACATCAAGGATGGTTAAACGATTTTTTTGGTTTCACCAACAATCTCTTTCTTAAAAGTAATCAACAGGAAGGATCTGTGACTTACTCCTATTTCGTCGATCTGCTTATGCATTACGAAAAGTAAAATATAAAAAAAGAATCGTATCCTAAGATACGATTCTAAAAACACAAATGATGAAAAAAAATTTATTACCTTGACTTGTTCCCTCATTCAAGGCTTGGTAAAAGTACAACAATATTTTTAATTTCAAAATTATAAATGATCTTTTATTTCAATTTTAAGAAAACTTTATGATTTTTTAAGTTTGATGTTAAAATAATTCCCAATTTGATGATTTACAACTTTTTTATGATTTTTTCTCTATGGATAAAAATCAACAAACAAATCAATTAGATATTAAAAAATAAACAAAAACTTACAACATTTATTACATTATAAATCCAATATAAAATTACAATAAAAAATAAAAATTCAGAAAACAATAATAATTCACTAATTGATATTATTTATAAATTTGAGACAATACGTTTTTGATTAGAAAATCTTTTGAATTATGACTTCAAACATGTTTTTTAAAAATGATATTTATAAATTTATAGTGAGAGTAAATGGTGGTGTATAGCATGTAGAAATGCTATTAAATATAATAAGAAAAACCCCTATAAAAAGGGGTTTTTTGTAGCGAAGACGGGAATTGAACCCGTGACCTCAGGGTTATGAATCCTGCGCTCTAACCAACTGAGCTACCTCGCCGGTTTGGTGGTGCAAATATATAAAATATTTGACATTCACCAAAATTATTTTAGATTTAAATACGTCAAAACATCGCCTACATGGTCTGGTTTACTGATAATCTTGTTGTTAGCATCTAAAATAAAATAGCTTGGTGTAGCATGTACATTATAGGTTTCTGCATAGGTACTATTCCAGCCTCGTAATTCCGAATCATTTATCCAAGGGAATGCTGCAATTTTCTTGCTGTAAGAGTCTTTATCAGAGTCTAATGAAAGACCGATCACCTGAATATTTTTAGCTTTTAGTTCATTATATTTTTCTAAAAGTTTTGGAAGCTCAGTCTCACAGTGAGAACATGTTGAAGACCAAAAAACGACCACTTTTTTATCTGCCTTTACATCAGCGATCGATTTTGCCGTTGTGTTTACCACAGACTGAAACTTATAATTTGGAAATACTGCTCCAATTTCTACATTGGCATTTGACTTCAGCGTAGATGCTAATCTGTCTGTAATCGTACATTTAAGATTTTTTGCTAAAGACAAATATTTATTTTTAAATTCGGTCATTTCATAGACATCAAAAATATCAATTAATTCAGATAGCACAATTTGTCCGCGTGGTGTTTCAACTTTCAATCGGGCGAGTAATTTATCTACAGACTGCGTAACGTTTGTATTTCCGCCATCATTTAGGTAAGCCACTAAAATAGGCCTTACCAACGAGGAAGATTCTAGCATATCATTAGATTTATCAAAAAAATCAATAACTTCATCCTGAGTAGCTTTCTTAGTGGTATCAGTGGTTAAAAATTTAGCATAATTAGTATTGTAGTAGGAAATAAAAGGATGTTTGGCAGCATCAATAGTTGAAGATCCTGAAAGCCTTCCCATCTCGGCGATTAAAGCCTTCCCAAAGTCTGTATTGTCTTTATAATAATCTTTGATTTGCGACAATGCAGGAAGTATCAGTTCTTTTTTCTGAGATGACTCCTGAATGGTACTCATCAACTCATTGGCTTCGTCCTGGTAGATTATATTTTTAATTTTATTATTCTGGGTTTCAAGTTTTATGCTGACGTTTTTATTTTCAGAAATAAAACTGATGCTGTTATTGGTATTTGGAAAATAAACTTTCATCATCCCTGAATAGTTTTTCGGGTACTTAAAAATCCAGGAGTTGTTTTTGTTTTGTTCTTTTGTAACTATAATATCTTTTGAGCCACTGAGTGTGTATAAAATTGCTTCCTGCTCTTTAAAATCTGCCGGAGTCTCAACGTTGACTGAAAACTGTGCATGTAATGAGAATGCACATAAAATCCCTGATAATACGAATATTTTTTTCATCCTGTAAAAATAAAAAAACTCCCTGACTAATCAGAGAGTTTAAAATATTTTAATATATAATTATATTTTTTGTGTCTTATATTTTTTAGCAAAAAAGGCAATCAGTAGAATTGCTGCAAGTGCTAAAATATAAACATACATATCAATCGGCGAGGCTGGTCGGCCAGGACCAACACCTCCAACACCACCACCAGGGTTCGGCGGCTGTGCATTTGCAAACAATGCTGCAAAAATAAAAACGAGGGTTAAAATTTTATTCATCTTTTTAAATTGTGCTTTACTTTAATATTTTAGTATTAACGGTTTCTCCTTTATCAGAAACAATTTTCACTATATAAGAATTTTTCAGTGAGTGGTCTAGTTCGATCACAAAATCTGAAGAGGTATTCACTGATTTTTTAGAGATCACAAGTTTACCGCTCATATCAAAAACTTCAATATCTGCCTTCTTCCAGTAAGGATCAAACCTAACGATATAATTGGTAATTTCGGGATTGTAAATTACCATTGTTCTGGAAGGTTTAGCAGTGGTGGTTTCAGTATTTAAAACACTATCCGGCAAACCGTAATAAAGGTCGTATTCCGACCCAGTAACAGGAATTACAGCATCCTGACTGGCTGCCATCACCGTTCCATTCGGAGCTTTGTAATAAAATCCTATACCGGTAGATAGTTGATGTGTTCCTGTATTTACCAATTCTGCATTTTCTCTAATTTCAAACTTGTACGATTTAATAGTATTAAGATCGTAATTTACCAGCTTGATATTTTTTCCTTGGAAAGTGTTTTCATTAGCTTCATTGATGTACAACCAATATAGAGAAGTAAAATTGTTATCATACCCTCCTGTTAGAGCTTCTTCAAAAGTTCCTAATATACTGCTTGAGCTATTGGTAACCTGAGTCAGAGCATTAGATGAATGTCCTGTTGAACCATTAGGGTATACAACATAATATGTTCTTCCAACTTCATCGCCATTTACATCAAGACCAATTACTCCCAGTTGTTTTACAGTACCTGTATCTACATTTTTATTTGCAGTAATACCATAATCTGTAGTAGCTGCTCTAGGTGTATAATTAAATCTTCTTAGATTAGCAAAATTAAGAAGATTATTAGGATTAACCGCTGTATTATTGTTAAGTTTTATAACAAAAGTTCCCAAGGGTCTTACCATCATATCTCGAACATCTCCTGTCGGTACACCCGACGCAAATGTGATAAATTTATATGAGCTAGAACCGGTACCACCCGCTTGAGTTGTTGTTACTCCTGAAACTTCTAATCTTAATCCACGGATCGTGGTTAGGTTTATTCCGTCACCAATTACAGCTGCCTCGGTGATTGCAATTCTAGAAAGATCAAGATTGGTCATAAATGGATTAGCAAACTGGTATATATTTTTACCATATGTTCCCTGCCATACGCCTGAACCAGCATCGAAAGCATCCTGAAGGTAAGTATTATATTTTTCGTTATACTGATTTGTATTATTGCCGTTTGTACCAAAGGTTACAGTAGAGCCAGCATTTTGTAAAGTTACCGTAGTTCCAATATCTGTCAATGGTCGCCCTTTAAGAGTTCTTGTTAAGGAGCTAACATTAAGTCCTAAACCTCCCAGCATATAATAAGCTGTTCCCGGGTTGGTCACTCCTAATTTTGTTGTAACAGGAACATTTTTAGACACTACCGTTGCGTTATCCCAAGTAAGAACTTCATTTTGAGAATATCTCGTATTTGAGAATGTTTTCCCTAATTCTGTACTTAGCGTGGATACTGTTTTGTCATAAAAAGGTAGACCTATCTGCTGATAAGTACCATGATTAATAGCTCTAAACTCCTGATCTACAATACCGGTAATATTTGTCTGAGGAATACCCGAAATAAATAGCTGTCCATAAGTATAAACTGAAGACACTCCCGGAGAATTGTAGGATGCATTTTCATTAAGCTTATTAACAAAATTGCCGCCTCCGGTGGCTTCTGTTTTATCGGCATTTGCCGCATCAATAGTCTTAAATGAATCTGTGGCACTACCTGAAACCATAACATTACCATGATTTTCAAGTACTCCAGTACCTTTCATTTGCATTCCGCCACCATTATAAACGAGGGTACCTTTGCTCACATACATATTAGCAGTATCGCCTACATGTAATAGAATATTCTGAGCATGAACAGAATAGCTAAGTGCTATAAGTCCTATAGTAAATAAATTTTTTTTCATTGTGCATTATATTTAGGGTTAATACAATCTTCACCTGCAAAGATATAACTTTTTTTGAAAAAAAATATAAATTTACTTATTAATCAAAGTATTATCATCCGTTAATATGATTTCTTCGTCTTCACCTATTGAAAACATGTAGTTTTCTAGTACTTTTTCTGTAGTCCCTCGTAATCCTCTAGCTCCTAAACCTTTTTCCATTGTTTCCTCTACAATTTTATCAATAGAGCCTTCTGTAAATATCAACTTTGTTCCGTCCATCTTGAAGAGTTCTATAAACTGATTAGTGATAGAATTCTTTGGCTCTGTCATGATTCTGATCATAGTTTCTTTAGTAAGTTTTTCCAGATAAGTAATGATCGGAAACCTTCCGAGAAGTTCAGGAATTAATCCGAAAGAACGCAGATCGATCGCATTAAGATTTGTCAATATATAATCATCTTCATTTGCTTTGTTGATTTTTTCTGAGCTGAAACCGATCGCCTGCTTATTCAATCTTCTTTCGATAATTTCTTTGATACCATCAAAAGCACCACCTGCTATAAAAAGAATATTCTGCGTATTCACCTGAATATATTTCTGATCCGGATGCTTTCTTCCTCCCTGTGGTGGTACATTCACGATGCTACCTTCAAGAAGCTTCAACAAACCCTGTTGTACTCCTTCTCCGGATACATCCCTTGTAATACTTGGATTATCAGATTTTCTTGCGATTTTATCAATTTCATCAATAAATACAATTCCTTTTTCTGCCTTTTCTACATCGTAATCTGCCACCATCAGAAGTCTTGACAAGATGCTTTCTACATCTTCACCCACATATCCTGCTTCAGTTAAGATTGTTGCATCTACAATACAAAAAGGAACATTCAATTCTTTGGCAATTGTTTTTGCCAATAAAGTTTTACCCGTTCCTGTCTCACCAATCATAATGATATTGGATTTCTCCAATTCAACCTCTCTGTTTTCGTCTTTTGCGTGCAACAGTCTTTTGTAATGATTGTAAACAGCGATAGAAAGCTGCTTTTTTGCCTGATCCTGACCTATTACATACAGGTCAAGAAATTCTTTTATCTGTTTAGGTTTTTTTAATTCGTCTATGCTTTCTGCAGGAGAATAACCTGCCGGAGAAACGCTTTCTTTAACGATAGAATGTGCCTGCTCGATACAGTTTTCGCAAATAAATCCGTTTTGTCCCGAGACCAGCATTTGCACTTCATTTCTTTTCTTGCCACAGAAAGAACATTGGTTTGCATTCATTTTAATTTAAATATAAGTAAAGAAAGTCGTAAAAATTACCTTTTTACGACGTCTTATTTTGTTAAGAATTAATTATTGAATTTTGTATTTCTCTGTATTCTTCCACAGATAATTTCAGGCGCTCATTTTTGAAGTTCATATCCTCCACCTTCTGCAGCGGAATCAGATGAATATGGGCATGTGGAACTTCAAGACCCACAACCGCTACTCCAATTCTGATGCATGGAATTGCACTTTTCACTTTCTTAGCTACTTCCTGAGCAAAGCCCCAAAGGTTTTTATATTCTTCGCTCTCGAGATCAAAAATAAGATCAACTTCTTTCTTGGGAATAACCAAAGTATGCCCCTTCACCAAAGGCATAGCATCCAGAAATGCAATAAAATGATCGTTTTCTGCAATTTTATAGGCCGGAATTTCTCCACTGATGATTTTTGCAAATATTGAGCTCATTATAGAAATTATAGTTAGGTGTTACGAATACAAATTTTATTAAAGAGTAATTTCTAATACTTCAAAAGACAATTTGTTACCGTTTGGTAAAACGATCTCAGCATTTTCACCGATGACCTTTCCTAGCAATCCTTTTGCGATAGGTGTATTGACAGAGATTTTTCCCGTTTTCAAATCACTTTCGTTATCTGGTACCAGTTTAAAAATCTGCTCTTTTTTGGTATCGTTATTCATCAGCCTCACTGTAGTTAAGATCGAAACTTTTGAGGTATCAAGCTGGGTTTCGTCGATTACTTTAGAAGTTGTGACAATATCTTTCAGTTTAGAAATTCTCATTTCCAGCATTCCTTGTGCTTCTTTGGCTGCGTCATATTCTGCATTTTCAGACAAATCTCCTTTATCTCTTGCTTCTGCTATCTGCTGAGTAATCTTAGGTCTCTCTATCTTTTCCAATTGCTCAAGCTCGGCTTTCATTTTTTCTAATCCTTCCTTAGTTACATAGCTCGCCATAATTTTTAAAATTTAGTTTTAGTATAAAAAAATAATCCGACATTTGTCGGACAATGTTTTTGCGCGTTAATCGTTATTGTTTTACAAATATATAAAAATTTATATTGAAATGAAAAAAACTTTCTCAATCATATCATTTTTCATCTTATTGACTTTCAGTTTATTAAACATAAACTCATGTGGCAGCACAGAAGACACGGTAAGTTGTTTTCCGGACTCACCAATTAGTGTTAATTTAAATTTAAATCTGGCAGCATATAATGATTTAAATTATGTAGGACAGCCAATTTACATCGACGAGCAGCAATCGGGAACACGCGGTCTTATCGTGGTAAGAACTGCAGATGTTCCGGCTTCATTTAAAGTGTATGACAGAAATGCTCCTCATCTTTGTCCTGAAAACAATACCACTCTTGAAATTAAAGATAACATCAGCATCATATGTCCGAAAGACAATGCAACATGGATTTTAATCACAGGTCAACCAACAGCAGTTTCTTCTGTTCCACCAAAAACTTACTTTTGGAGCTATGATGCGGCAACGAAAAATCTAAATCTTTATAATTAATGAAAGTTGTTATTCAAAGAGTATCGGAAGCAAGCGTGCAGGTTGAAGGAAAAATAGTCGGGGAAATAGGAAAAGGACTTATGCTTCTTATAGGAATTGACGATAATGACGAAAAAACCGATGCCGACTGGCTCATTCAAAAAATTTTAAATCTCAGAATTTTCGGTGACGAAAATGACAAACTCAATCTTTCGATTACAGATATAGCTGGCGAAATTCTCTGCATTAGCCAGTTTACGCTGATCGCTGATTACAAAAAAGGAAACCGTCCTTCATTTATCAAAGCTGCAAAACCAGACAAAGCAATACCCCTGTTTGAGTATTTTAAAAGTAATATCACAAAATCAGGATTAAAAACCGAAAGTGGAATTTTTGGTGCAGATATGAATGTGGCACTTATAAATGACGGCCCGGTGACTATTGTTATGGATTCGTTGACAAAAAATTAGCACTACACATCTTTTCCTGTAAATTTTTCTGTAATATCGGCAGATTTTTGCTCGTATTCATATATTATATCACATATAAATGAAATAGTTACAAAATGTAACATTTATTTATACATAACTTAAAGCTTTGTAAAGTAAATTATCTGCATTAATAAATATTTATTGTTGCATTATATGCAAATATTTGGCTAAATTTATAGTCCAAATCAAAAGTTATGAAAAAAACATATTCACTATTTATTCTCTTGTTAGGGATGAATATATCAGCGCAAGTTGGAATTAACATAAACAATCCTAAATCTAGCTTACATATTCAAAAGCGAACTGAACTCACCTTTCCGGATGGCATTATTCCTCCTAGGATATCGGGTGACTCTTTACGAATGAAAGCAGCCGCTTACTCTGCTGCCCAAAATGGTGCGATTGTCTATGTAACAAGTCCGGTAACCAATCCTGATCCGCTTACAGAACCTAAAACTCAGGACGTAGGAAGCAGAGGTTTTTTTGTTTATGATGCAAATTATACACATCCCAATACCTCTAAAGGAGTCTGGAATAAGGTTATGGAAATTGAAACTGAGTCCACAAGCGGAACTTATGCACTCAAAGCCTCCGGAAATGTTGCTCTCATCAGTTTATCGTTGAATTTATTAGGTTCTAATGTTAACTATATTCCTTTAACCAATACTTCAACTGCAATTTTTAATGTTGAAATTCCATCTTCACAAATAAGCAGTAACGTTTATAATGTGCCTTCAGACGGCATATACTACATTAATTATAGTTTCAGAACAGGACAGGGTGTTTCAGCAGAGTTGTTAACAGGAGCCCGCCCTGGACTTATTATTACAAAAACAGCCGGTGCTGCAACCACTGCATTAGATTACAGGTATTTTGGCAGCGTGAATCTTCTAGATCTGGGAAGTATTTTAGGTATTGGGTTAGTTGTAGCTAATGTAACATTAACACAAGGGCAAATAAGCCATATTTATAAATTAAAAGCCGGAGATATTTTAAGATTCGGGATCGTACAGGGCGGTTTAAGTTTAGGTGCAATTACAGATAAATCAGCAGAACTATCGATTTACAAAATCAGATAAATTAAAATTATACAATAAAAAAGTGCTTCCAAATTTTTAGAAGCACTTTTTATATTTATTTCAATATCTTATCTTACCGGAACACTGCTGAAATTTAAAGCTATTTTAAGATTCATATCAGAACTTGTCTGATTTTTAAGTTCGTAAACCGTTCTTACGGTAACGCCTGTACTTTTTACAACCTCATCCAAAAATCCTGTGTCGCTGTTCAAATCTAAATTTAAGCTTGATGCGCTAGATCCAATATCAGATCTTGAAGCCACTAATTGTTCGGCCGTTCCGCTCGACGATATATAAACTTTTACCGATTTTAAGGCACTTAAATTACCACCTACAGGCGATACGACAGATATTTTAGCATCTGAAATGCGAACATCTTTTATCTGTGCATTATTATTCCCGCCAAACCACGTCTGCACGTTGGTAGCGGTTGCTGTTGAAGATACCTCTTTATTTGCAGGAACTCCGGTCGAGATCAAAACATTTGCGGTATAAGGAAATGTGTTCTGGATAACCGACTGTACAGTTCCGCAGCTTACCAATGCTGCCGAAGCTATAATTGCTGTTGAAAATATATTTTTCATAAATAGATATTATTTTAAGGTGTATTTTATTGAGCATTTACTGCAGATTATGAAATATGAAATATTTCGCTAAAATTAATTTTATAATTATTGATTTGCAGAAACTATACCAAAACTATTCTATGGTCACCGAAAAGCTACCCGTAGTTTTTCCGTGTGCCATATTATTTTTCCCGATGATCAACCATACTTCTCCCGGTTTCGGTACATCGTAAGTAATCTCTCTCATGAATGGACCATCCATTTTCCCGTCTGGTAATTTAATCTGGTTGAACCTGATATTAAAATCCTTCTGCTTGGTGTCAATTTTTGCCGATATTTTTGATTTATTAAAATTGGCTATTTTTAAAATCAGCTTATCATGCTTTTCTGTAAATTCTTCACCGATGGTAAAAGGAAGACGCTCACCATCAGCCATTCTTATAATTACCCTATCTTTTTCTTCACGCATAACCCCGGTTCGCAGTACCTCTTTTGTAACTGCAGCATTATTGATTAAAGAATCTCTGGTCTGCGTATCGAGAGATTCCAGATCAGACTGTGGAGATGGCTGGTCAGTCACGACTATAGAATCTTTCATCGTTGTTTCTGTAACAGGCACTTCTTTTTTGCAGGAAAGGATGATTAATGGAATAAATAATAAAACTGACTTTTTCATAATAATATATTTAGAACCCAAAAGGATCTTGTAAACTTTACTCATTTACTGTTTCGTAGTAAAAGATTTTCGAAAGAAACGTATCTGACCTTTCGGATTTTACCTTTTCTAAAACATCTTTTTTCAGCTGTGTGTTTTGTTTTTCTTCGGCATATTTCAGTAAATACTTTTCACCGAAGTTGACGGATTTTAAATGATAGTTCGCATCAAAATTATTCCGCCCGATATTCTGAGAAGTAATAATTCCGCCCCAATTGATATAACTGCAAGCCAAAACTGTTCCATAAAAATACCACACCATGGTATTAAATAGAAATATATTTCTTTTTTTCATCTGGATCTTGATAAAAGTCATTACCAAACCAATCAGCGATAAAATAAGGAATGCACAAACACCCAAACGTTTGTAAGTATACCCGTAATTGATGATGTATTCAATATTTTTCAGCATTGCAGAAACCACCAGAACAGCATTAAGCACAATCCAAACTTTAACTAAAACTTTCATTAGTCCTGCTTTCGGATCAAAATTGAAATTAGATTTAAAATAAAACATAATTACTAAAATCGCCATGACGATTGACATAATCACTGCACCTACTCTTTCATGAGTTTCTTCAGATAACTGATTCGGGGATTTAACCTGTTCATAAAACTGCTCATAATTGAATGTGATAATAAAGAATATCAGTAATATATTTAATGAAAAGAAGGAAATCACACCGCTCATCCTTTCAGAATTTAGATCCAGAAATGAATAGGTCGGTTTCTGAATGGTATCTTTTTCTGAAAAATCATTGCCAAGAATATCATTTTGTTTGTAGATCAATTTTTCCACAGTATAGTTCCAATAATTGAATGCGATAAAAAATCCCAAAACAGAGATACATAACAGCTGCCAAATATTAATATCAATTTCATAATCTGTAAAAATACCGGCAAAGTGATCACTTCCTGCAGAATAAATACCAAAGAAAATTGAAATTAAAACTACTGGAATTACGATAAAAGCTAAAGTTTTCTGCAAAAGACTTGAAGTATTTGTTTTGGGAAGCCAGGAATCAAAATTGAAAAAACGGCAGATAAATGTGAAACAATTGACGACAAAAACAGGAATCAATAGAAGAATCTTCATTCTTCTGTTTTTTGATCGGTAGGACAAAAGTAAAACTGAACTTACAACCGCTAAAAGTGATGGAAAATCTCCGTACCAGGCAAAAGCAATACTCGAAATTACACTTGTGCCCAATAGAATAAGGAAAGTTTTTGTTCTGTTTCTTTCTGGAGTTTTAAATAAAGTGAGAACTGAATAAGCAATCCCCAAAATTCCGAGATTGAGACCCACATTTTCGTTGTAAAATACAATAATGAATAAAGCGGTTGTAAGAAATATATAGTGATGTGTTTTCATAATTTTAAGGTTGAGGTTAAAGCTGAGATTGAGGTTAATAAAAAACCTGAATTTCTTTGTTTCTGAAAAAGTCTTTGACATGTTCGTAATTTTGCCAAAGAAGCTCTTCAAAATCAACATGATAAAATGTTCTCATATCTCTTCCTTTTTTGTAGGCACTGATGTACATTTTGTAATATTCCGGAAGAATGGCAATCCCCAAACCTATTGCTGCCAAAAGATGAGCATTGGCTTTTCCGTTTCCGAGAAGCAGGAATTGCATGGCAATCTCGTCTTCGAAGTTAGTTCCAAAATCAGTGAGGAGATGATGCACATCATGGTTTTCCATTTTGGGGATCATGGTAAAGCCGTGGCGTTTGTAGAATTCGCCCAGTTTTCTACCCAGAGAATCTTCCTGAAACTCCAGCAGCTGTCTTTCGTTAAACTGCCACTGCCTTTTTTTCTTTTTAAAATACTTCCTATACAATTTTTGAGTTTTGTCATAAACGAAAAGCAGGAATTTAATGCGTATTTTTTTCATAATTTAAAGATTTAGGAGTGACATTCCGATGAAATAATATAGAATTGCAAATGGAATATTGATACAGATAATTGCTGATGCTTTCATACAAATTTTAAGTTGAGCATTATTAGCTAAACCATAAGCGATCAAGCCTATAACTAACATCAGATTAATGACTGTACCAATCAGTAAAAGAAAGTATCCAGTTAATGCAAATACATCATTTTTAGAAATAATGTATCCAAAAAGACAAATATTTCCGAGTATAAATGAAACCCAAAAGAAAATTTTCGCTAATGAGATGATTTTTTTGTTGTCCATATTTTAAGCTTGAGTTAATGTAAAAACAGTGATTTCGGGTCGAACCATAAACCGTACCTGAAAAGAGTGCCCGATTGCACGGTTGATATAGAGCATTCTTCCATCACTCAGATCAATTTCACCGGAAACATATTTTCTATTATTTACTGGAAGAATCGGTGTAATAACTCCGGGAATTCTGCATTGACCGCCGTGCGTATGACCACTCAAAATCCAGCCTTGATAGCCGTTCCACACATTTTTGTCGCAAACATCGGGATTGTGACATAGTACCAGATTAGCTTTTAAAGCATCATAATCTTTCATTACTTTCATAGGACCAAAATTGGGAGACCAGAGATCATCGAAGCCGATAATATTCAAACCGTGACATTCGATTTGTTCGTTATTAAGCATCCTCACTCCTGAGTTTTGAAGAATTCTGCAAATTTCTTCTGACGAACCTAAATCTTTCCAGGCTTTACCATAATCATGATTTCCAAGAATCCCGAACGTTCCCAACTTGCCATAAACTGCTTCTGCCATTACTTTTTTCAGATCTGAATGATCTTCTGGCGTCCCATGATTTACAAAATCTCCGGTGTAGACTACAAAATCAGGATTAAATTGTTGTGCCTTTTGAAAAGATTCAATTAAAAAATTCCAGTCAAAACGATTTCCAACGTGCAGATCTGAAATCTGCATCAGGATTTTACCTTCCAATTCTTTCGGTAGATTTTTAACCGGAAGTTTTCTTTGCACAAATTCTACCCAGAACGGCTCGATCTGCCAAGAATAAAATAAAGGAAATGCACCAACTACAGAAAGCTGAAAGAGCCGTTTGAGGAAATGTTTTCTTGTCATGATACTTTATGAATCAATTAACTTCCTGCGATAGGAGTTCCGAACAAGCCAACTGCCATTTCTACCCAAGTAAGAACCAAAAGAACTGCTATAATTGCGCATATAAGTATTTTGTAGGTCTTATTTTTAACAACTCTCTGCACCATATCGATAATAAAAGCAGTCCCGAACAACAGTACAGCAGCAATGATAAAGTCACTTGCCGTCCAGTCAAATTCACTTGAAAAAATGTTTCCCAGGATAGGAATGCATAGCAATGCTGCGGGAATTGCGTAAATAAACGCTGTTTTTTGTTTTTGTGTAATCACTTTTTTAATTTTAGTTATTATAAAGTACTTTGCATTTCAAAGTCAATTTTCAAAAAAAATATAAGTTATCTTCCTATTAATTTTTCCAAAGCATCCAGATGTTCTGTAAATGCCGTCCTTCCTGTTTGTGTAACTCTATATGAAGTCTTTGGTTTTTTACCCACAAATTCTTTTTTAACTTCTATATACCCTGCTTTTTCTAAAGCATTGCTATGACTGGCCATATTTCCATCAGTAATTTCTAGTAAACCTTTCATTTCGGAAAAATCAACCCAGTCGTTGACCATAAGAACAGACATAATGCCCAATCTTACACGGCTTTCGAATTCTTTGTTGAGTTGACTGATGTTAATCATTATAATTTAATTACTTTTCTTTAAGTTAAAGTTTATCAGAAAGATCCTTTTAAAAACATATAAAAGTATAATCGACGCAAGTAGTGATATAATGCCAACCATTATAAACCATGAGCCTGAAATATCATCTCTTTTTTCAGAATAAAATTTATAAGCATTTTCTAATTTTATTTTATCGTAAGCCTTACTTAATGCTTCTTTGTTATCGAATTCCTTTAATTCTTCTGTATCAGTATTAAACGAGAAAAAACTGTCCGAATCTTTTTTTCCTAAAATAATATTGTTTCTTTCCTCGATGTCAGTTATATCAGACACTAAAATTTCTCCATTATCGTGCTTAGCAATAAATGCAGTTTCCGGCAAATTAATAAATAATAATTCATATTTATTTTCTAAAGGAACAAACCAAGCGTCGCCCACTCCCATATCCACATTTTTTATTTCGGAAACAAAAACTGACCCTAAAAAAGCAAAAATATATAAGCTGTAGAAACCAATAAATGGTGCACTAAAACCAATAAAAAGTTTCCGCTTTTTCTTTTCACCCTTATCTAAAAAATAAATTAAAAGCAAAGCTACTATCCCAATGATAAAACTGAGAATAAATATTGCTATAAAGTGAAAAAAAATTACAAATAACAATCCCATTACTTATACTTCTTATGCATAATCAATCCATACACAATATGCAAAACACCAAAACCTATCGTCCAGGCAATCAAACCCCATCCGAGAAACAGAAAAGAGATCAGCCCTAAAATAATCTGGCAATAACCTAAATATTTTATATCTGTCAATGTATACCGTTCTGCGCTTACCAAAGCCAAACCGTAGAATATTAATGTCGCAGGAGCAATTCCTACAAAAAGATGATGGTACAGTAAGATAAGACAAAAAAATCCGCCTGTCACCAATGGAACTGCAAAGGTTATCAACAGTCTTCTTGTTGTCGCATCCCAAATTTTCAGTCCTTTCTTTTTGCTTTTACTGGCTGTGAAAAAATATCCGCTTAAAAGTGCTGCCACCAAAATCAGCGCTCCGGTAATGACAAGCTCTATTACCAGGTCTTTCCCGAAAATGTTTCTGTCACCATCGAAATAATCAATGCCTTCTCTTTGAAAAGCATAATACACATATGAGGCTCCGATGATAGCGGCAAGTCCGGCAACAACTCCTGACAAACCGCTGAGTGAAATAAAACGGGAAGACCGCTCCATCATGTTGCGAATGTGTGATAAGTCTTCGTGATAGTTTTTCGATTCCATATTAAAAGAACTTTGAATTGCAAAGTTATATTTTATTTTCAGATAGCAAAACTTTTATTCAAATAATTTGTTCAAATTCTTAACTTTAAAAAAATATATTGAATGGATAAGGAAACTTTACGATCAGAAATCTTCAGACACTTAGATGGCGTTGTAACCGCAACAGTGGTAGCTTCATTAATGAAAAAAGAGATCATTGCCTATATTATTGAACGCACGCAAATTACTCTGGAACAACTTTCAGAACAGTTCAATGCCAATGATGGTTATTTAAATGTTGCAATAAGAACGCTGGCTTCCCAAGGATTTTTAGAATATGACTTAGATCGTGATAAAGATGAAATTATCATTTCAGCAAATACAAACACTCCAATACTTCAAAAGTACAGTCTTCTTTATCTTAAAGTGATTCCTTTTCTTACGCATTCTACAGATATTAAAAACCAAATTACCGAAATTTCATTTGTAGAAGAATTTTCACGGTTGAGCGATTCTGTAAAAAATCATTTCGGAATTGATTTATCTGAAAACGCTGAAGAAAAAATGATTCAGGAGCAGATATTAAAGCATATTGAAGGCTGCATTATCGGGCCGGTCATCGTTTATTTGGGAATGACCGGGATGTTCCACAAATATTTTATGGAAACTTCTTTTCAGGCGGCCGAATTTCACAAAAATTCAGAAAATTTTGAAGTTATTTTAGATTTCCTTACTTATTTAGGATGGTTTAAAAAGACCGGTGACAATTATAAATTTACAGAAACCGGAATTTATTTTGCCAAAAGAGCAGCATCATACGGAGTCACAGTTTCTTATCTCCCTCTACTGAATAAAATGGACGAGCTTTTATTTGGAGATGCTTCAAAAATACGAGAAATCTCTGAAGGGGAAGACGAAATTCATGTTGACCGTGCTATGAACGTATGGGGAAGTGGCGGTTCGCATTCTAATTATTTTAAAGTGGCCAATGATTTTATTATCCAGATTTTTAATCAGCCGATTCACTTACAGCCAAAAGGTGTGCTCGATATGGGCTGCGGAAACGGCGCTTTTATTCAGCACATTTTTGAGACGATTGAAAGATATACACTTCGCGGAAAAATGCTGGAAGAATATCCGCTTTTTTTGGTAGGTGCAGATTATAATCAGGCTGCATTGAAAGTGACTCGGGCAAACCTCATCAATAATGATATCTGGGCAAAAGTCATTTGGGGAGACATTGGCAATCCCAAACAACTGGCAGATGATTTAAAAGAAAATTATGAAATAGACTTATCAGATTTACTCAATATCAGAACCTTTCTCGATCACAACAGAGTCTGGAAAGCACCCGACAATCCTCAACCCGACAAGATAAGCACCTCAACCGGAGCATTTGCATACCGCGGGAAAAGACTTCCGAACAATCTTGTGGAAGAAAGCCTGAAAGAACATCTTGAATTATGGCTTCCGTATATCAGGAAAAACGGGCTCCTGATTATTGAGCTTCATGCTCTGGATTCAGAATTAACTTCTAAAAACTTAGGAAAAACACCTGCAACAGCTTATGAGGCGACTCATGGTTTTTCAGATCAATATATCCTGGAAGTAGATGTCTTTAAAAAAATCTGTTTAGAAACAGGATTACAGATCGATAAAGAATTGTTCCGAAAATTCCCTGATTCTGAGCTGGCAACGGTATCCATTAATTTGCTGAAAAGTTATTGAGAAGCTTGTAAATTTTGCTTTAAAACAATTTGTCAACTTTATTGAGTTTTAAAACATATAAAAAACCATTCTGAATGTCAGAATGGTTTTGTGATTTGGTGTGGTCATTAGTTCGGAAGTTTAGTCCCTGAAATTTCAAATGGGAAACTTACTCTTTGTCCGCCGTCATCCAGATTCACCCATGTAGAGCTTGCAACTACAAATTGCTGCGCATTGTTGATTTTGCTGGCATCATGAGGAAATTGGGGATAAAAATGAGTTCCGGCAGAAGTCTTCGAACCCCATTTTATCCAATAAGTACCTGCAGCAAGATTAAGATCAGGAGCATTGATTTTCATTTTATAAATTTTTCTGGTCGTATTATCGGTTTGTCCCTGTAGTATTCGGTACCATTTGGTTTCTTCAGCAGACGCATAACGATTGGTGGTAATATCTCCATATATTTTCACTGCTCCGGCAACAGAAGGATCTGATGAATAGATTTCAAAATAGAATTCACTGACAGGAAAAGCTGCTCCGGAGAAGCCCGTTTGGTAAGCGTAAAAATAGAAATTCTGAATATTCCATTTTTCTCCTGCAGGGACCTGAAAATCGTCTGCAAGCATACGGTCAGTAATCGTTCCGTTAAGTCCCCACGTACTCTGAGGCGCTTTTACCTCACTCCATGTATATCCTGCCGGAACAGGAGTTCCTGCGGTTGAAGAATTACCCGTACTCATTCCGGTAACAGCACTGTAAGTAAATGCTTCCGGCTGCGGAATTACTTCATCATCGTCATTTTTACAGCTTAATACTAAAGTGGCCACTGAAAACAGGCATAAAAAAAATCTTGATTTCATAATAAAAAGTTTTATAAATTATTTGATACAAAACTACTTTACCTGAACGCCTATTTTTAAAGGAAAAACACCCTTTTTAGGGGGTGCCTTTCCTTTTTATGTTAATGTAAATAAGTCTTAAAATATTACTTATTCAATTTTATGATATTTATTTTGCTCTCAGCCTTTCTTTAATGGCTCCAATACTTTTTTTCGCAGATTCTTCCAGAATAAGACTTGCGCTCATATGAATTCTGGCAGGCATCAGTTCATCAAAATGTTCTGTACCTTCCCACGAGACTTTTTTAATTAAAGCTAAAGCGTCTTCACTTCTTGATGCAAGAGTATTCAAAAACTTCTCAAGTTTAGAATCCATTTCAGCAACGGTTTCTGAAACTGAATGATAGATATTATGCTGCTCTGCCCATTCTGCCGATCTGAAGTCTGCATCAATTGCCATCGCAGAAAACTGAGATTTTCCTATCTTTCTTTCTACGTAAGGGCCGATCACAAAAGGACCGATTCCTAAATTGATTTCCGTTAAAGCAAGTGAAGAATCTTTGGTTGCAAAACAGTAATCTGCACCGCAAGCTAAACCTACTCCACCGCCAGTTGTTTTCCCCTGAACTCTCACAATAACGATTTTTCCACAATTTCTCATCGCATTCAGCACTTTTGCAAAACCTCCGAAGAATTTAGTAGAAGCTTCAAGCTCATCAATTGCCAATAATTCGTCAAAACTTGCACCTGCACAGAAAGCTTTTTCGCCTTCGCTTTTTAGCAGAATAGCCTTTACATCATATTTTAATCCTTCCTGTAAAATGGTTTGAGCTAGTTTTTCAAGAATTGCTCCAGGAAGGGCATTGCTTTTTTGGGTTCCGAATGTGATCTCGGCAATATTGTTTTTAATTTCTGATGTTACAAAATCGTTCATCTTTATAAATATAATTAGATTTATTGATTACAAAAATAGTTTAATCCTGATAAAAACTTGTGAACAAATACAGGTTTCTTAAGATGCAATCTTAATTAGCATTTTAAATACTTTTATTCTTCAATGCTAAAATATACTTATCAATATACAAATCCTTTTCTCTCGACTTATACTGCTGAATATATCTCGGATGTTCCAAAACCGTCATTGTATCAAATAGTTGGGCTTCCTGATTGAGTTGAGCAATAAAATCTGCATTTTTTTTTCCGAGAATAAAAACTTCTGACGTATTAAGGTTTAAACTAATGTGCTTTCTTAAAGAATCAATCATAAAATCTTTAACATCATCAAAAAGCCTTTTGTCATCATAATAATTGGCATTCAGCCAACCGGTTTTTGATTTTCTCACAATTGCCAAAGGAAAGGGAGAATTGATATAAAAATTTTTATAAAAATCATCGGCACCTCCATATTCTACAATCATATCATACATAAAAACAGAAGAAATCTCATGCGTATGCGACGATTCCATTTTGATTCCGCACACACTTTCCAGACGTTTGGTATCAGTAAACGGTACACCGGTCACTCCCGCTCCTTTGCGACTAGGATTGATTCCTATGATAAATTTCCGTTCATCAGAATCATTATAATATTTGTGATAAAACTTCTGCATAACCTCTAATGTTTCAGGATTATCCAAATAAGGATTCAATACCATAAAATCTTCGGGTAGTTCTCCCGAATAGTGCAGATTTATATTGAAATCGATTACTTTGTTTGCAAAAGTTTTATTCATAACTATTCGTCTTTGTCCTGGCACGATTTAGTTCTTAAATACCAAAAACTGAATTTACTATTCAGTTTTTGGTATTAATCATTTAAAATTAGACACAGCGTGCTATTCTGAATCATATTTTTCCTCTTGTTCCAAGCCTCTGATAAAGGTTTCAAAATCTTTTGCAAGAAAAATTTTCTTATAATCATTTTCCTGATCTACATGCACAACTTCCGGTTCGCCGTCTTTACCACATTTTGAATAATCAAGTAAAATCATATCATGACCTGCAGAAGGACAATCTGCAATATAAACACCTATTGCAGGATATCCCCATTCATCAATCATGAATTGACTTCCTAATGCACCGCAAAGAGAATTTGTTTTGGTTCGTCCTATTCCCAAAAATCCCGTGATTGCGATATGATCTTCCGCCCATGAATTGCTCTCATCAGTAGGAAAACATGATTTGTTGACAAGTCCTCCGTTTTGAGTTTTCATTAATTCAATGTAAGAATCAGGAAGTTTATAACCGAGCTGTTTTTCGATCGATTCAATCATTTCCTGATCAAGCGCATCTTCTATATAATCTCTAGAAGAATAACTGCATTCACTCCAAAAATTTGTGAGATCAAAGTCTTTGAAAAATTTAAATTCCATGGTATTTTATATTAGAAATGAGTGCCTTAATTAGCTGCTCCAAAATTAATTATTTTATTTTGAATTAAATCTATTAAAAACACCTAAAATACTGTGTAAATTACCCTTTAGAAAGAATCTAAATTGCCTATTATAAACTAAAAACTTAATTCTAAATAATAAATCCCTTTCAACAAAAACTGAAAGGGACTATTATCTTATAAAATGAATTAAATCAATCCGAATTGTTCAAAATGATGTGTAAAATGTTTTCTTTGGAAAAGCTCCATCATTTCTTTATTTAAATGTCCGAATCTTGGATTATAATGTTCTGCAAAAGGATTTTCTTTGAAATAAACGGTAAACTCTTTTAGAGTTTCCATTAACTGAGTTTTAGCAGCATCGAGATTTTTATTTTTATTCTGAGGAACTTCACCTTCTTTCCATAAAGGATATTGCGCTCCCGGACGAATCTTTTTGTCGGTGTACAACCAATCCTGAAGTTTTTCTAATTTTTCTTCTGGAATTTCATCAAAATCTTGTGGCTTTAAATCACCAAAACCGTTTCTTAAAACTTCTTCCAAATGCTCAACCATCAATTGCGGAGTGAAATCTCCAAAAAGAGGTTGCGTTTTTTCAGTCAGACCATTTAATTTCTTCTGAATATTTTGAACTTTAAAATCAATAAACTCAGAATGTTTTGCTACTAAAGTCAAAATCGTCGCCACACAAACCACCTCATCTCTTTGATTGATAACTTCCACCAACCATTTTACAACACCTGAAGGAATATTTCTTCCTTTTACACCACGGTTGATTTTTTCTTTCGCCGTTAAATAAACCGTAATTGTATCTCCTGCGTAAACCGGTTTGAAGAACGAACAGTTTTCTAATCCGTAATTGGCAATAACAGGTCCTTTTTTTCCCGAAACAAACAAACCTGCCGCCGCAGAAAGAATGAAATATCCGTGAGCAACGGTTTTATCGAAAATAGTCCCTGATAAGCTTGTGGCGTCTGTATGAGCATAGAAATGATCCCAAGATACATTGGAGAAGTTCACAATATCTGCATCAGTCACCGTTCTACCCGCTGTTTCCAATGAATCTCCAACCTCAACTTCCTCAAAATATTTCTGGAAAGGATGTTTATCTGAATATTTTTTCTCAGCACCTTGCTGGTAGACTTTGGTAATCGCCGTCAAAATATCCGGCGAACCTTGAATTGCTGTTTTCTGAAGGAAGAAATGAAGACCATTTAGTCCGCCCATTTCCTCACCGCCACCTGCTCTTCCGGGACCTCCATGCATCAAAGTCGGAAGCGGAGAACCGTGACCTGTACTTTCTTTCGCATTGTCTCTGTTCAAAACGAAAATTCTTCCGTGCTGAGAAGCCATTTTCCAAGAAGTTTCTGCAACGAATTTCTCATCGTGAGAAACAATTGAACCTACCAAACTTCCTTTTCCTCTTTTTGCTAACGCTGCCGCTTCTTCCGCATCTTTGTAAGGCATTAAAGTAGAAACCGGACCAAATGCTTCGACATCGTGAGAGATGTTTTTGGTGAATGGAGAATCATTTAAGAACAATTTAGGAGACATAAATGCTCCGTTTTCGTAATCAGCATCTACCAATTCGTGCTTTCCGTCGTAGATCAATTCGTTTTCAGTTTTCAGAATATCTACTTTTCTTAAAACTTCGTCGTACTGCTGTTTTCCAACCAAAGAACCCATTCTTGTTTCTCTGCTTAAAGGATTTCCTATTTTCGTCTGGTCTAAAGCTTTAGATAAAGCATACTGAACATCTCCAATCAGGTTTTCAGGAACGATAATTCTTCTGATTGCCGTACATTTCTGACCTGCTTTTGTAGTCATTTCTGTACGAACTTCTTTGATGAACAAATCAAACTCAGGGGTTCCCGGTTTTGCATCCAATCCAAGAATCGAACAGTTTAAAGAATCGGCTTCCATATTGAAACGAACCGAATTTCCAGAAACAGAAGGCAAAGATTTTAATTTTCTGCCTGTTGTTGCAGAACCTGTGAACAATACAGAATCTCCATCCTGAACATAATCTAATATATTTCCCGGCTCACCACAAACCAATTGAAGTGCACCTTCCGGAAGTACTCCACTTTCAATCATATCCTGGAAAACCGCATTCGTCAAATAAGAACCATAAGGAGACGGTTTTACAATCGAAGGAACACCCGCCAATAATGAAGTGGATAGTTTTTCCAACATTCCCCAAACAGGAAAGTTATATGCGTTGATTTGTACAGAAACGCCTTCACTTGGCGTTAAAATGTGAGTCCCCAAGAAAGTTCCGTTCGCAGAAATTTTCTGAGTTTCCCCATCTACCCAAAACGGAGTATTCGGAAGCATTCTCTTCGCCAATCCTGAATAAGTGAAGAAAGTACCAAAACCTCCTTCAATATCTACCCAAGAATCTGCGTGAGTTGCACCCGTTTTATATGATAAATCGTAATATTTTTTCTTTCTTTCTAAAAGGTAAAGCGCCACTTTTTTCAACATTTCTCCACGATCGTAGAATGTCATGGATGAAAGATTTTTATAACCAACTGTTCTACCGTAATCAAGAGCCTGTTCAAAATTAAGCCCTTCCGTATCCGAAATGGCAACCTGCTCTCCCGTCACGGCATTATATAAAGGAATCCCGTTTCCGGAACCTTCGATCCATTCGCCGTGAATATAGTTTTTTAGTTTTTCCATATAGTTTTTTACTTTTTATTCTTTTGGAGAAACCTAACGGGTTTTGAAAACCCGTTAGGTTTGGTTCAGCTAACAATTAGTCTATTAAAAAATCATATTCAATATTAGATTGGTGATAGTTTTTAAAAACATCTAACGAATCAAAATATTGCATGATATCTGTTCTATTCAATGTACTTTCTTTCTCAGGATTTAGGTATGAATTATATGAAGAATGCTTCCATTGATCAATTTTATTTACAACTCCGTGATTGATTGGATTATTATGGATATAGTGCAGAACATTTAATAAATATTTTTCATCTGATATTTTCTTTCGTTTAACAGTATTAAGAAAAAGTGCTCCTTTTCTGTTATACTTTTTATTAAATGCTTTAGCGTAAGAATTCAAAAAATTGCCAAAGTTCTTCATTAAATATTGATGTTCAGCTTCACAAGATATGTCATTAATATTTTTAAATCTTAATAGTAAATGAAAATGATTCGGCAACAGACAATACGCATAAATATCTGCAATTTGGATTATATATTTATCTAACTGCTTCAGAAAAAATTGATAATTTGTTTCTTCACGGAAAATCAATTCTTTCCCATTTACATGAGAAAAAATATGATAAACAGATTCAAACTCAAAACTTTCTGTATTAATCATTTTATTAATATTAAAAAACCTAAAGGGTTTTGAAAACCCGTTAGGTTTGGGGATCATAAATTATTTCACATCGTCCCAAATACTGTAATCAACAACCTTCGTAGGAATTTGCTGAATATATTCTGTAAATGGTTCACACAGTTGGATCGCATCTTTTCCTTCTCTCGCTAGTTTCTGATAGAGTTTTGTTCCTTCCGTTTTCCATTTGATCATTTCATCAGAAACATCACGGATGATTTTTGCAGGACTTCCAACAATAAGTTTTCTCGCATCACATTTGAAGTTTGCAGGAACAAAAGCCAAAGCTCCAATAATGCATTCATCACCGATTACGGCTTTGTCCATTACGACTGAATTCATTCCCACCAAACAGTTTTTACCGATATGCCCGGAATGAATAATTGCCCCATGACCAATGTGTGCAGATTCTTCCAAAATGGTTTCAATCCCCGGAAAAACATGAAGCGTACAGTTTTCCTGAACATTGGCACCGTCTTTAATAATAATTTTACCCCAGTCACCACGAATTACAGCATTCGGACCGATATATACTTCTTCACCAATTTCTACATTTCCGATAATTACCGCCTGCGGATGAACATAAGCGGTTGGTTTTATGATGGGACGAATTCCGTTATATGAGTAGATATTCATAATTTATTTTTCTTATTAAATTCTTTGTCTTGAAACAAAAGAACCAAAAGGTCAAGACTGTAAACTTTAATGCTGCAAATTGAAAAATCTCCTAAACAGTTTAAAACTTGAACAACGTTCGCAAACTTATCGTTTGTGCTCAAACATAAAACTTTTCTTAACGGTAATTTTGAAATTTGCTTAACGCTAAAAGTTTAGATGTCGTTTTTAGACACGTTCAATTACCATTGCGTAACCTTGACCGACACCGATACAAAGCGTACACAAGGCATATTTTTTATTTTGTTTTTGAAGTTCCAAAGCTGCAGAACCAATAATTCTCGCTCCGGAAACTCCAAGTGGATGACCGATTGCGATAGCCCCTCCATTTGGATTTACTCTTGAATCATCATCTTTCAACCCTAAACTTCTTGTTACTGCTAAAGATTGAGCAGCAAAAGCTTCGTTCAATTCAATAACGTCCATATCATCTAAAGAAAGATTCAGTCTTTTTAATAATTTCTGAGTCGCTTCAACAGGACCGATTCCCATGATTCTCGGTTCAACACCGGCAACGGATGAGCCTAAGATTTTAGCTTTTGGTTTTAAACCATATTTTTTTACGGCTTCTTCACTTGCTAAAATCAGAGCGGCTGCTCCATCGTTCATTCCTGAAGCGTTTCCTGCTGTAACAGTTCCGCCTTCTTTTCTGAAAGCCGGACGAAGTTTCCCTAATCCTTCCATTGAAGAAGTTGGCTTGATAAACTCATCTTTATCGAAAATTTTTGGATCACCTTTTTTCTGAGGAATTTCAACTTTTACAATTTCTTCTGCCAATCTTCCGCTTTCCTGAGCTTTTGTAGCTTTTCGTTGAGACCAAAGTGCAAATTTATCCTGATCTTCACGGTTGATGTTGTGCATTTCTGCTAAATTCTCAGCAGTGTCGCCCATCGCATCGACGCCATACATTTCTTTCATTTTGGGATTAACGAATCTCCATCCGAAAGTAGTATCAAACATTTGACTGTCTCTTCCAAAAGCTGTACTTGGCTTTGACATTACGTAAGGTGAACGCGTCATGTGTTCTACTCCACCTGCAATATAAATTTCGCCTTCACCAGAAGCAATCGAACGGAAAGCATTGGCAACTGCCGACATTCCCGAAGCACAAAGTCTATTTACCGTTTCACCTCCGATTTTGTATGGAAGTCCGGCCAATAAAAGTCCCATTCTTGCAACGTTTCTGTTATCTTCACCCGCCTGATTGGCACATCCGAAAATAACATCTTCAATTTCCTCAACAGGAACCTCAGGGTTTCTTGCAACAATTTCTTTAAGAACGATTGCCGCCAAATCATCGGCTCTTACTTCTGATAAACCTCCACTTAATTTCGAAATAGGAGTTCTGACATAGTCTATGATATATACGTTGTTCATTTTTATTTGCTTTAGGCTTTAAACCTTAAGCAGTAAGCTTTGACAGCTTCAAAAAGCCTATTGCTTACTGCTTAAAGCCTATGGCTATTTATAATTCTGTTACTTTTTTTCCTATTTTATAAACTGTCCCTACAAATTTCGCAACCAATTCTTCATTTTGATTGGTAATTTTGATGTCGTAGATCGCTGTTTTTCTGGTATTATTCACCAAAATACTTTCTGCTCTAAATATGTCACCCTCTTTTCCGGCTTTGGTGAAATTGATAATACAGTTTAATGCAACAGCGGCATCTCCGGAATTGTTGGACGAAAATGCCAATGCAGAATCTGCAAAAGCAAATGTAACGCCTCCATGAACTGTTTTTAACCCATTAATCATATCTTTTTTGATGGGCATTTCTATTAAACAATAATTTTCTTTAACATCGATCATTTTGATATTCATCCATTGAGAAAAATAATCCTGATCGAACATATATTCTGCAACCTGTGTTGGTGTCATAAATTTCTAATTTACCAATGTAGTGGTTTACTATGAGATGCTTCGGCAAGCTGGGCATGACAAGTAATTGTTATACTGTATATTATATATTATTACATTTTACGGAGTAATGGGCTTTGTCTATATCTTTCTTCCTGATATTCTTCGTAAAGATTTTGTAAAGTTTCAGAGATTTTTGAATAACCGATTTCTTTTCCCCAAGCCAATAATCCTTTTGGATAGTTTACCCCTTTCTGCATTGCCAATTCGATGTCTTCATCACTCGCAATTCCCAATCTTTTTGCTTCAACCGCCTCGTTGATCAACATTGAAATAATTCTTAAAAATATTTGTTGATAAAGAGCATCGTCTTTTTCTGCGACAGGTTTTTCTGCGCCTTCAGAATAATCATAGAAACCTTTTCCTGTTTTTCTGCCGTGAAGTTTGGCTTCGGACATTCTTTGCTGAAGAAGAGATGGCTTGTATTTAGGATCGTAGAAATAATCTTTGTAAACGGTTGTTGTTACAGAGAAATTCACATCAACACCAATGAGATCCATCAATTCGAAAGGTCCCATTTTGAAGTTTCCTACTGTTCTCATCGCTTCGTCAACCTGTTCGGGAGTTGCAATGTTTTCCTCAACAATTCTTAACGCCTCCCCATAGTATGGACGAGCGATTCTGTTGACAATAAAACCTGGAATATCTTTAGCAATTACAGGAACTTTGCCCCAATCTTTCATGAGGTTATACATTTTTTCGGCTAAAGATTTCTCAGTAATTAAAGACGGAATAATTTCAACCAAAGGCATTAGAGGAGCCGGATTGAAAAAGTGAATTCCAATAAAACGCTCGGGTTTTTGTAATTCTGCACCAAGAGAGGTGATGGAAATGGATGATGTATTGGAAGCGATAACACAGCTTTCAGAAACATGATTTTCTAATTCTGTGAAAACTTTGGTTTTGATTTCTTTGTTTTCAATGATGGCTTCGATAATTAGCTCACAATCTTTAAAGTCCTTCAATTCTGTAGCGATGGAAATATTAGATAAAATTTCGACCATTTTTTCAGATGAAATTTTTTGTTTATCAACCAATCTGGTTAATGTTTTTTCCAAACCTACGGTTGCTGTTTCTACCTGTTTTGCGTTGGCGTCGTAAACCCAAACTTTACATCCGTTCGTTGCGGCTACTTGTGCGATGCCAATTCCCATCGTTCCGGCACCGATAACTCCTATATTCATAATCTAACAGTGTATCAATGTAACAACGTAACAATTATCGTTGAACTGCTACATTGGTACATTGTTATATTAATTCTTATCTTCCTTTATATTCAGGTTTTCTTTTTTGTAAAAAGGCACTTACACCTTCTTTAAAATCTTCTGTTTCTGCTGCTTCCTGTTGTAAATCACCTTCTAATTCCAATTGTTCTTTCAAAGAATTATTGTAAGAGTTTGCAAAAGCTTTTTTGGTTAATTTTAAACCAACAGTTGGCATGTTTGAAACTTTTTCTAAAATTTCCATTGATTTTGAATTGAATTCCTCTTCAGTGAAAACTTCAGCTACCAAACCGTAAGATTTTGATTCTTCAGCAGATAATTTTTTGCCTGTAAATGCGAGATAGTTTGCCAATTGTCTTCCTAATAGCTTAGGTAAGAAATAAGTTCCGCCAGTATCAGGAATCAAACCGATATTGGAGAATGCTTGAGCAAAGTAAGCCGTATTATTCGCTAAAACAAAGTCACAAATCAGTGCTAACATTGCACCAGCACCAACTGCTGGACCGTTGACCAAAGCAATGACAGGCTTTTTGCAATGCGTAATTTCCATTACCAATGGATTGTAATAATCGGTTACGATTCTTCTTATAATATCTTCATCATGATGGTCATTACCCTGAACAAAAGCGTCATCTAAATTCTGGCCTGAGCAAAATGCTCTTCCTCTGCCTGAAATCGCTACACATCTTACTGTAGGATCATTGCTGCATTCGTTTACAAAATCTTTAAGATCTCCCAAGGAAGGCTTCGTTAAAGCATTCATCGTATCAGGTTGATTGAGGTAGGCAATTTTTAATTTCCCATCAAAATGCGATTCAATATCGAGTTGTGTATACATAGTTTTAATTTTTATGATTAATGTAAATTTACGTATAAAAATGTAGCAATGTATCAATTTATCAGTATAACAATATTTACTGCATTCAAAATTATCACATTTTTACATTGCTGAATTGTTACATTAATTTAGTGGCATTTAAAATAATCAAAGGGTTCTAAACAGTCTAAACATTGATATGAAGCCTTACACAATGTTGATCCAAATCTGCTGATCTGTTTTGAATTCATCGAACCGCAACGCGGACATTTTTTCGGTTTCCCGATGTGATGTTCATCTGCTCCTTTTTCGGGAGGTGAAATTCCGTAAACCCTCAGTTTTTCTCTTGCTTCATCAGTTAACCAGTCTGTCGTCCAGATCGGAAACATTTTGGTGACTACTTTCGCATCCCAACCGTTTTCTTTCATGATCTTGATAATGTCTTCCTCAATGGTAAACATAGCGGGACAGGCAGAATACGTTGGCGTAATAGTTATTTCACAAGAATTCTCGCTAGTAACTTTCGCTTCTCTTACAATGCCCAATTCCACGATATTGATCACCGGAATTTCCGGATCGGGAATGAGTTCTAATATTTCTAAAGGATTTTTCAATCTTTTTAATCTGATTTTTTTTTCGCAAAGTGCGCAAATTTTTTTTGACTACTAAATGTTTTTAAGTTCGCAAAGGCGTTTCACTTAGCAAAGTCAACAAAGAATAAAATTTTCAATGACAGTCTAAAATTTCACTTTAAAAATTTTTACATTGATAAACTACTACATTGTTACATTCGAAAGTTTACCAAGTACAACCCGGATACGCTCTCTGCATATACTGCAATTCACAAAGCATAAATCCGAAATATTCTGTATGATAACCAGTTCTTGATTTTGGCTGCATGAATGGATTTGTTGAATATTCTAAACCGAAATCTGCAAAATCCTTTTCTGTGATTGAAATAAACTGGTTGTACAATTCATCAACATTTGGAGTGATATTTAAAGCAATTAAATCATCTTCACCTTCCGTTTTTGCGAATAAACCTTTTGTGTATTCCCATACATTTTCGATGGCTTTGTGAATACGCATCTTACTTTCTTCCGTTCCCTGGGCGAAAATTTTCATCCAGGAAGCAGCGTGAGTATAATGATACCTTACTTCTTTTAAAGATTTTTGAGCAAGAGCAGAAAGTTCTTCATCTGCGGAATTTGATAATGCTTCGTACATCAATTTCTGATACACCGCGAAAACATACACTTTAAGAATCGTTTGTGCATAATCTTCATTCGGAAGTTCTGTTAAATGAGCATTCAGATATTCATGTTCGTATCTTAAAAATGCCAAATCATCTTCACTTTTACCGTTATCGGCAACTCTTGAAGCATACACATAATAGTTGTTTGCCTGACCTAATTGATCTAAAGCAATGTTGGTCAATGCAATATCTTCTTCCAGATAAGGACCTTCACCACACCATGCAGACAAACGTTGTCCCATAATGAAACTGTCGTCTGCCAATTTTAATAAATAATTATATAATGGGTTCATTATTTTAGCTTTTGGCTTTTGGCGTCTAGCTTTTGGCAAAATTACCAGCAGCTAACAGCCAATCACTGTTTTACATATTTTTTACATCGTTAGGAATATCGTAAAATGTCGGGTGACGGTATAGTTTATCATCAGCCGGATCGAAGAATGCTTCTTTATCGATTCCTTCTGAAGTTACGATATATTTACTTGGAACTACCCAAACAGAAGTTCCCTCTTTTCTTCTTGTATAAACGTCTCTTGCGTTCTGCAGAGCCATTTCTGCTGTTGGCGCCTGTACAATTCCAACGTGTTTGTGAGATAATCCCGGTTTAGTCTGAATAAACACTTCCCACATATCTAAATTTGCCATAATTATTTCCTTTTAAATCCTTTTGGTGTTCCTAGTTCAGCTTTATCATAAATATTAAGATATAAATAAACTGAATCTTTTTTTCCGCTATACGTCACCCAATATTTATCCAACAACCCCATATTTCCTAGAAATCCATTCTTTGTTTTAAATTCACAACAGCTACCAACTCTACCATAAGAAATTTCTTCACCATTTGGACCTTCCAAAGAAGATAGATATCTGTGAGAATTTGTGGGGCTAAGATCTCCTGTTTTGATCGGATTCTTTTCAGCATAACCATAGGTCTCGTCAAAAACACTTGTTGCACTGTTTGTGGCTGTGCAAGCTACAATGAGGGAGAATGAGAAAAGTAGAAACACCAGTTTTTTCATTATATATCCTAGTTTATATTTTTATTCTGTTTTTCTGCAAAAGCAATCGCCGCTTCTTTTACCCAAAGGTTTTCCTCCTGCGCTTTTACTTTTGTCTGTAATCTTTTCTTGTTACAAGGTCCATTACCTTTTAAGATTTCCATGAATTCATCCCAAGGAAGTTCTCCGAAATCGTAATGCTGTCTTTCCTCATTCCATTTTAAATCTTTATCCGGAACGGTTAACCCTAAAAATTCAGCCTGAGAAACCGTAACGTCGATAAATCTCTGACGAAGACTGTCGTTACTTTCTCTTTTTACTCTGTAATTCATAGAAATTTTAGAGTTTGGTGAACTGTCGTCATTCGGACCAAACATCATTAAAGCCGGCCACCAGAAACGATTTAAGGAAGCCTGAGCCATTTCTTTCTGCTGTTTTGTACCACGGCAAAGCGCCATTAAAATCTCATACCCCTGTCTTTGATGAAAAGATTCTTCTTTACAGATTTTCACCATCGCTCTAGAGTAAGGGCCATAAGAATTCCCCATCAACATGACCTGATTCATGATTGCCGCACCATCAACCAACCAACCGATTGCACCAATATCTGCCCAGCTCAATGTCGGATAATTGAAAATACTCGAATATTTCGCTTTTCCTTCCAACATATCCTCGTAAGTCGCATCTCTGTCGGCTCTGATGGTTCCGTTTCCTAATGTTTCCGTTGCAGAATACAGGTATAAACCGTGACCGGCTTCATCCTGAACTTTAGCCAAAAGAGCCATTTTCCTTCTCAATGAAGGAGCCCTGGAAATCCAGTTGGCTTCCGGCAACATTCCGACAATCTCAGAATGAGCGTGCTGTGAAATCTGACGAACCAATAATTTTCTGTAATCATCGGGCATTACATCTTTTGGTTCTACTTTATTTTCGTCGTGTACGTATTGTACAAATTTTTCTAAGTCCATAATTTGTCTTTTTGTAAAATGTAAAAAGTATTGCTATATTCATGAATACTTTTTACATTAAATCGTTAATACAATTTAAACATCATAATTTAGCATCACCACATTCGTTGTTGGATGACACTGGCAAGTCAGCACAAAACCTCTGGCTACTTCATCTTCGGTAAGCGCGAAATTTTTTTCCATGAAAACTTCTCCTTCGAGAACTTCCGCTTTACACGTACAACAAACTCCTCCTTTGCAGGCAAAAGGCACAGGAAGATTGTCTTTCAATGCTTTATCTAAGATACTCTCTTTTTTTGAATTCAAATGGAACGAATATTCATCATCATCAATAATGACCGTTACCATACTTTCGATATTAGCAATAGCCTTGAATTCATCGCTCATTTCCGCAGAATCTTCTTCATCCGGAGCCGAGAAATATTCAAACAAAACCTGAATCGCAGGAACTTTCTTCTCTTTTTTCAAATAATCAGAAATCCCTTTGATCATATCAGAAGGCCCACAAATGAAATAAGTAGCTTCCTTCACGTCGATGTCTGTATATCTTTCAAATAAATGATTTAATTTTGCAGGAGAAATTCTTCCTTCAAAAATCGGGTCTTCGTGTTTTTCACGGCTTACCAGATAAACCACTTTCAGTCTACCATTGAACTGCTCTACCAACTTATCGATCTCAGCTTTTTTCATCACATGATTCATGCTTCTGTTGCTGTAGAAAAGATAGGCGTTTGAATTAGGTTCCTGATAAAGACTTTCCTTCAAATTAGAAAGAATCGGGCTGATTCCACTTCCTGCTGCTAATCCAACGTAAGTTTTTGTATTGCTTGGATGATAAGAAGTATTGAAACCGCCCATCGGAGGCATCACTTCCAAAACCTCATCCATGTGAAGATGCTCATTGAAATATCCCGAGACCTTTCCGTTTTCTAAGAGTTTAACCAAAACCTCCAAAGTATTACTTTTTTCGCTCGGTGCATTACAGATAGAATAGGAACGGCGCTCTTCGTTACCGTTTACCATTAATTTAAAATTCAGATATTGCCCCTGTTTGAATCTGAACTTATCTTTCAGTTCCTCAGGAATTTCCAATGCTACATTCACTGCATCATTGGTATCTTTCTGAACTTTTACAGTTTTTAATTTATAAAATGAATTCATTTTTTATACGCTAAATAAAACTAACTAACATTTGTTAGGTACAAATATAAAAATATTTTCCCCGATAACAAAATTATTATAATTCTTTGATTTTCTATGATTTTCCTATAAGACCAAAAAGTATTTTATCTCTTATTTCATCTGTAATTTCTACGGTAGATTCTATATTTCTTTTGAACCAGAAATAAGAATTGTTTAAGGTATGGAGAATAAATCTCGTGGTAAAAGCTGGTGATTTGAGTTCCCAATTTTCAGCCTCGTAAATTTCTGTCAACAACTTTTCTACCTCGAGCTGATAATTTTTTCGCATTTCGATAAATTCGAGAAGTCGACCATCCAAATGCCTCCATTCGTTTGAATAAATATGAGTGACATCGCGGTTTTTCAGAACCACAGACAAATGTTTATCAATAAATAAGTTTAATTTTTCTTTTGGAGGAATATTGGTATTTTTGATTTCCTGAAGTTGTGTAAAAAATTCATTGGCAATTCCGAAGCAAATCCATTCAAGAATTTCTTCCTTAGAACGGATATGCGCATACAAAGAAGCAGCTTTAATATTCAGCTTTGTTGCTAAATCACGTACAGAACTTCCCATGTAACCTTTCTCTTTGAAAAGTTCTACTGCAATATTCAGTATTTTTTGCTGTTTTTCTCTAAGCTCCATATATAAATCTAGCCAAATTTATCATAAAAAAGTATGGCAGTACATAATTTTATCGATAATCTACAAATGTATTATATTTTCTTCCTTATTGGAGTTTCCAGGATTCAAAATTAATTTTAAAGTGGCTAAATTCTATGGTAATACTAATTAGATTTTGTACAGACTTAATACAAATCTTTAAAACAGTGACACAAATTCTTTACAAGCAAATAGATTTATTATAGTGGTTTCGCTAAAATATTAAATCTATCGCCGGATCCGGCTCCGAAAATTACTCTGAAATTATCTGCAGCTTGATTTGCACAAATTCCTGCACCTTTCAGCACTACGGTGTAACTTCCCGCCGGAAGTACTATTTCTGTAGTCGAGTTTAACTTAAATGTATTCACAGAACCTCCTGCAACACGATTTGCAAATGCAAGACCATCACTCGCATATATTGTATTGACTGGAATACCACTTGATGCGGGCGCGCTCGTAAACTGTAAGACAGAGGCAACTGCCCTCTCGTTCCCATCGCTGATTGTACCTCCTGATGCATTTCTTACATCCGCAGTAAGCACTGATGAAAAAAACACCATTGATCTCTGGTTCAAAGTAAAAGAGACTGTTAATAAATTACCTGTCACTACATAACCCCCAACAGCAGTAACATTTAATGTAGTTCCGGTAGTAATTGCATCACTTTGAGGTGCAAAATAGCTGAATCTTTCTTCACCTTTCTTAACAGAAGTATCCCCGGAAGTATTTACATACAAAGGATTTGTAGTATTTGCAGCACTAAAAACTGTAGAATTATTTGTACTGTTGAGACCGTCTATTCTTACTGTAGGGGCTATGAGGGGAATACTCGTTGTACCAATATTGCTAACTAAAACATTTTTTACACCACTTACATGTAATTTTTGTTGCGGATTTTCCGTGTTTATCCCCACATTTCCACTTTGACCGTAGTTCATGTTGAAAAATATTCCTACAGCAAATAAAGACAATTTTTTTATGTGATTTTTCATTATCCTATTAATTTTATTGTATTGGATACGCAACAACGCTTACATTGTCGTTTCCACTTCCGTTAATAATTCTTATTGGGATCTGGGTACTCTGAGTTTCAATCGATGATATAATTTGCATAGTATAATTGCCTGCCGGCAGAGACAACATATCTTCAGAGTTTGCGTAAAGGAGACCTGTGGCGGAAGAGCTGTTTACAGAATTCGCGTACGCTTTCAGTGATTCCCCGAAAAAAGCATCTGCAGCGGTAGAAACACCTGTAGGCGCAATAGAAAATCTGAATCTTGTACCCCATAATCTATTAGCGCCATCTGTAATTACAGATCCGTCCGATGCTTTGTAAAATTGAAAACTTGTAGTAGCTCCAAATTTCACAATAGAAGGCGAAGTAAGCACAAACGAGAAAGATCGTAAAACAGTATCGGTAGAGGTTGCAGATGGTTGATTAATAGTGATTGGTACCGTTATATAATCTTTCTCAGAATTTGCTAATGTAATTGGATCTATCATAATCAGAGGAATTACTACTGCATGAGATAAAACAATATCTCCGTTATCCGTTGCAGATACGGGTCTCAGTTTATCACTTATACCTTGATTGACGTTATTCAATCCGTCAATTCTGATCGTTGGCGTTACCAGTTGCGCTATCGTTCCTGAAATGGCATTTACGGTTGAATTTCCAGATATGTGCAGGGCTTTTTGCGGACTAATAGTTTGAGTACCGATTCCAACCTGAGCAAACGTATTTATATATACATTTATCATTATTAAGCTTAGAAATAATTTTTTCATTTTTTAATAATTTGCAGGTGTTAAACTTACGTGCATTTGCTGGGCAGCTTGTAAAGAAGCATTTACTGAGATACCCATAAGTGCATCCGTCGAAAATGCGTAAAGAACGACTGTATAATTACCCTTCGGAAGGTAAAGATCTTTTCTGGGTTCTAAATAAAATACACCCAAGAGTTGATTGGGACCTGAAGACGTACTATGAGCTATACTGGTCTCTCCGAATAGAACATCGGTCGCAACACCGGACGGTGCTGATGTAAACTTGTAATAAGAGCCGAATATACGGGCTTGCCCGTTCCTCAACACAGGATTTGTCGTGACATCATTTGTTACTCCAATTCCTACTCTTGCGTCTATATGCATAACAGAAGGATAATCTAAAGTAAAACTATAGCTTGAAACAGCCCCTTCTGTGCCCCCAGGAATTGAGGTTGAAGCAAAAGCTGGTGATACATAATATTTATTGGTCTGGTTATTATCAAGAATAACGAGATCGCCATTATTCGTTGCAAAAACACGCTTTACAGACGCGGCATCTTCGTGAGCAGTATTGTTCGTATTATTCAAGCCCCCAATTCTTGCTATGGGTTGTGATATACCAGAACCGCTACCGGAAATATGAAGGGTTTGCTGAGGAGCAGTATTATTGATCCCAACTTGGGCAAATAATACTGCATTGCAAAATAAGATGATGGGGAATATTGGTTTAAATTTTTTTTCCATAATTGTGTTATTTGTCTGCAAATATAAAAATTTTTCATACATAAGTAATTACTTAAGATTATTTTTAATTAATTACTTAATTAACTGCCGAATTAATTATAGTAAAACAATAAAATTCGGTAAAAATGACATGTTTACAATAATTTTATTGGAAATATCGGAAATTTTGTCCTTAAAAATTATAAATTCAACAATAGAATACTTTTTGCGATAAGATAACAGAATTAAATAATTAAATAAGATTGAGAACATCAGAAATCAGAACACTAGCTTTTGAAAATTAGCACTTATCAGACTCTTATGGTCTGAAATCTGATGTTTGAAATCTTTATTGACAAGTAAAAATTAAAGAATCAAATACATATAATATGAACTTAAATCAATATACAGTAAAATCACAGGAAGCCATTCAGGCCGCTCAACAAGTGGCAATGGAATTTGGCAATCAACAAATAGAACCCCAACATTTACTTGAAGGAATTTTTCAGGTCGATGAAAATATATCGCCTTTTTTATTAAAAAAATCTGAAGCAGATGCCACTTTAGTGAGAGAGCGCAACAGAGAAAATTTAGAAAAACTTCCGAAAGTACAGGGAGGAAATATTTACCTATCTCAATCTGCAAACAAAGTTTTATTGGATGCACCTAATATTGCTAAAAAAATGGGTGATGAATTCGTTACCATTGAACATTTATGGCTCTCACTGTTAGAAACAAATTCCGAAGTTTCTAAAACATTGAAAGATATGGGTGTAACCAAAAGTCTTTTAGAAGGAGGAATTAAAGAATTAAGAAAAGGCTCGAAGGCGACTTCTGCTAGTTCGGAAGAAACCTATCAATCTTTAAATAAATATGCTAAAAACTTTAATGAATTAGCAGCTGAAGGAAAACTTGACCCAGTAATCGGTCGTGATGAAGAAATCAGGAGAGTTTTGCAGATTCTTTCGAGAAGAACGAAAAACAATCCGATTTTAATCGGTGAACCCGGCGTTGGTAAAACTGCGATTGCTGAAGGAATTGCACACAGAATTATCAGCGGAGATATTCCTGAAAATCTGCAGGATAAAACCTTGTATTCGTTGGACATGGGAGCATTGATTGCCGGTGCAAAATATAAAGGTGAATTTGAAGAAAGGTTAAAATCTGTCGTAAATGAGGTAATCAAATCCGACGGACAAATCATTCTTTTCATCGACGAAATCCACACCCTGGTGGGAGCTGGAGGTGGTGAAGGTGCAATGGATGCAGCGAATATCTTAAAACCTGCTTTGGCAAGAGGAGAATTGAGAGCAATTGGTGCAACAACTTTAAATGAATATCAAAAATATTTTGAAAAAGATAAAGCATTAGAAAGACGTTTCCAGAAAGTGATGGTGGAAGAACCTGATACGGAATCAGCAATCTCGATTCTTCGAGGAATCAAAGATAAATATGAGGCGCATCACAAAGTAAGAATTAAAGACGAAGCAATCATTGCAGCTGTGGAAATGTCTCAACGATACATTTCAGACCGGTTTTTACCGGATAAGGCGATTGACTTGATTGACGAAGCTTCTGCTAAGCTGAGAATGGAAATCAATTCAAAACCTGAAGAACTGGATGATCTCGACAGAAAACTAATGCAGATGGAAATTGAACTGGCAGCCATTTCAAGAGAAGGAAGCCAAACAAAAATTGACCATTTAAAGGAAGATATTTCTAAAATTTCTGAAGAAAGAAATGAAATTAATGCAAAATGGCTGAAAGAAAAACAGAAATCTGAGGATTTAACCTCTATTAAAAAAGATATCGAATCTCTGAAATTAGAAGCTGAGAGAGCTTCAAGAGCAGGAGACTATGCGAAGGTTGCCGAAATTCAATACGGGAAAATAAAAGAAAAAGAAGATGCTTTGCAGAAACTAGAACTGGAAATGCAAAACCATCAGAATGAATTGATTAAAGAAGAAGTAACTGCAGAAAACATTTCCGAAGTGATTGGAAAATGGACAGGGATTCCCGTTACAAAGTTGCTTCAATCCGAAAGAGAAAAATTATTACATCTTGAAACTGAGCTTCATCACAGAGTTGTTGGTCAGGAGGAAGCAATCCAAGCGGTTGCAGATGCGATCAGAAGAAACAGAGCGGGATTGAGTGACGAGAAAAAGCCAATCGGAAGCTTCCTGTTTTTAGGAACCACCGGAGTTGGTAAGACAGAGCTGGCAAAGGCTTTAGCTGAGTTTTTATTCGACGATGAAAACAATATGACAAGAATTGATATGAGTGAATATCAGGAAAGACACAGCGTGTCTAGGCTTGTTGGTGCGCCTCCGGGATATGTGGGTTATGATGAAGGCGGACAATTGACGGAAGCGGTAAGAAGAAGACCTTATTCTGTAGTGCTTTTAGATGAAATTGAAAAAGCGCATCCGGATGTTTTCAACACACTGTTACAGGTTTTGGATGATGGTCGTTTAACGGATAACAAGGGCAGAGTCGTGAATTTCAAAAACTCGATTATCATTATGACTTCGAATCTCGGTTCACATATCATTCAAGAGAATTTTGAGAATATTACAGAGGAAAATCAGGATGAAATTGTAGCTAAAACAAAAATTGAAGTTTTTGATCTTTTAAAACAAACGCTACGTCCGGAATTCCTGAACAGGATTGATGAGACGGTATTGTTCCAGCCTTTAAGAAAAAAAGAAATCGGAAAAATCGTTCAGTATCAGTTGAGAGGTTTTAATGATTTATTGCTGAAAAGAAACATTTTGATGACCGCGACACAGGATGCGTTAGATTATCTGACCAACAAAGGGTACGACCCTTCTTTCGGAGCAAGACCTTTGAAAAGAGTGATTCAACAGGAAGTTTTAAATAAATTGTCAAAAGAGATTTTGGCAGGAACTGTAAATGACGGCGACAGAATTACCTTAGATTATTTTGAGGAGACAGGTTTGGTTTTCAGACCGACAGAAAAGTAAGTAGTTTTTTTCATATATTATTTTGTAATGAGTGCTGTAGATTTGATCTGCGGCACTCATTTTTAATATAAAACTTATTTAATATTCACCAATTCCACATCGAAGATAATCGTTGCGCCTGGAGGAATTGCGCCTCCGGCTCCGTGATCTCCGTAACCTAAATCTGAGGGAATGTAAAATCTGTATTTAGATCCTTTGCTCATGAGCTGGATACCTTCTGTCCATCCTTTTATCACGCTGCTTAGATTAATATCCATTGGCGCGCCTCCGTTTTTGTCGGTAGAGTCGAAAACAGTTCCATCCATCAATTTTCCGGTATACTTTACCTGCACAACGTCTGTTGCTTTTGGTTTTGTTTTACCGTCACCTTCCTGCAAAACCTCATACTGCAAACCTGAAGCAGTAGTTTTTACTTTAGGGTTAGTTTTATTTTTTGCAAGAAATTCCAGACCTTTTTTCTTATTTTCACCTGCCTGTAATACAGCTGCAGATTGCTTTTTTTCATTTTGCTTCTGCATGAAATCCTGCATAAAGGCAGTCATTTCCTCAGCCGGCATGAGTTTCTTTGTTCCGTCCATCTCTTCTTTGATAGCCCGGGCTAAAAGGTCTGCATCAACCTTGAAACCTTCCTGTTTCATATTTTGGGCAATACTCAGACCTATATAATAAGAAGCTTTCTGGTCATCTGTATATTTACTGTCGACCTGTGTATCACTTTTCTGAGCACACGAAATACTGAATATTGCTATGCAAAATAATGCGATAGTCTGTTTTTTCATTTGATAAATTTTTTATGTAGATTAACGAATTAAATAATCGCTGCAAATCTATTATTAATTGTAGAAATTTGCATGTTGTACAAAAACATTTTTCTATTACAAGTTTTTCAAATTATCTTCAGGCGTATAATCCATAAAAATTCCACCATCCAAAAGAACAGATTTTACTTTCTTTTTTGTGGAAATAGAAATCATCGCTTTTTTCTGATCATTCTCCCAGATTTTTGGTGTAAAGTGAGTTTTTTCAACCGATTGGTCTTCATAAGTCACAACTACATCAAAGGGAACTGCAAAACCTCCGATATTATCAACTTTTAAGATCAGTTTTTCATTCTGCTGACTTGAGTTTGTTACTTTCAAATCAATATAATTGTTTGTATAAAACCAATTGTTAAAAAACCAGTTCAGATTTTTCCCAGATCCTGTATTCATCGAATAAAAATAATCCCACGGGATAGGATGTTTCCCATTCCAGTTATCCATATAATGGTGCAACGCTTTTTTGAATAGATCATCTCCCAAATAATCTTTTAAAGCTAAATAAGATAAAGATGATTTTACATAAGAATTATTGCCGTAACCCGCTCCGCTTACCTGTGTACTCATCGTGATGATCGGCTGATCCTGTTCTGCTGAAGCATCGTTGATCCACCTTTTGACACGGAAGTTTTTATAGAATTTTTCGGCGGCGTCTCTTCCGTTTTCATCAATTCCGATCAAATATTCCAAAGTGGTTGCCCAGCCTTCATCCATAAAGGCATAGCGAGTTTCGTTAATCCCCATGTAAAAAGGAAAATAGGTATGCGCAATCTCGTGATCTGCTGTCAGTCTCGCATCCTGAAAATCATCGGGAATGCTTGTATCGTTGATCATCATCGGATATTCCATATCTGCATATCCCTGAATTGCCGTCATTACGGGATACGGATATTCTACACCCGGCCAGTTTTCTGAAAACCATTTTAAATTGTAGCGCATCCATTCGACATATTTTTCAAAATCTTTTGATCCTGCCTTGTAACCCGCCTGTACGCTTGCTCTTTTGGTTTTCAACTGCACACTCGAGCCGTCCCATACATAGTGATTGCTTAATGCAAAACAAAAATCTGTAATATTATCAGCTTTAAATTTCCAGACGTTCCATTGATTATTTTTTGTGACTTTCCCGGATTTCATTTCAGCTTCGCTGGCAATGTGAATCACTTGATCACTCTTTAAAGAAGATGTAAATCTTTTCAAATATTCAGGCTGCAAAACCTCTTCAGGATTAAGGAATTCACCTGTTGACCAAACCACATAATTTTTCGGGGCCGATATTGCAAATGAATAGTCATTAAAATCGTTGTAAAATTCCTGGCGGTCAGAATGTGGGAGCATATCCCAGCCGTTATAATCATCATACACAGAAATTCTCGGGAAAGAATAAGCGACATAGAAAGTTTCCGGATCAATCTGTCCTTCTCTTCCGCTCTGTACAGAGAGAGGATATTCCCACTCGATTTTTATTTCAGTTTTGGTTTTCGGTTTTAAAACTTTCATCAGTTTTACCTTTTCTACAGTCCCCCAATCACTACTGTTGATTGAATATTTTAAATCATCAATAATGAAAGAATTAATTTTTAAACCTGAAGATAAAAAGTCTTTTGAAACCGATCCTGACCTTGGAGATTCTGGTTTGTGCAGATTATTTACAAATCGAATAGCCAGCTCACTCAGATCATCGGGACTGTTATTGCTGTAAACAATCGTTTCTTTTCCCGAAACTGTTTTTGTTTTTGCATTTACTCTTACCTCAACATTATAAACTCCTCTGTTCTGCCAGTAATTTTTTCCCGGAGCTCCGGAAATACTGCGTGTCTCGTTTTCGTAGGTTTTTTTAATATTTCTCGGCATGTACAGTTCCTGAGCGGAAAATTGCCATGAAGCCAAGAAAAGTAAGCCTAAAAATATTCTTTTCATTTTATATATTCTTTTTTTAGAACTGCAAATCTGCCAAGACCGGAAAATGATCTGATGGATACAAAAGATTTTCCCGCCTGTCGTTGATGTGTCTGTGAGATTTTATATTAAAGCCTTTTACAAAAATATAATCAATTCTGTTTTTTGGGATTTCGTTGACATTGAATCCTGTGAAAGTTCCTACAGGACCGTAATGCTTCTCTTCCGTATTATAAAAAGTATCCTGTAGATTTTGGGAAAGAATTTTTACAGGTTCTGTATCTTCGGTCAAATTAAAATCGCCGGTTAAAACCAAAGGTAAATTTTTCGGGTTGAGTTCTTTGGTTTTTATCAAAATCAATTCTGAGGATTTTATTCTTGCCAGATTTCCGATATGATCAAAATGAATATTCATTGCCAAAAATTCTTTCTGCGAAATTTTGTCTTTAAAAATTGCATATGTACAGATTCTGTTCAAAGCCGCGTCCCAACCTTTTGAGGGCTTTTCAGGAGTTTCAGAAAGCCAGAATGTTCCGGATTTTACCACCTGAAGTTTTTTAGTGTCATAAAATATAGCAGAAAATTCGCCCTTCTCTTTACCATCATCCCTTCCTACACCTATATAATCGTAATTCTTTAAACCCGTTTTAATATCTTTCATCTGCTCGGGAAGAGCTTCCTGAACACCGAAGAAATCCGGATGATAATATGTCAACAAATCAGCAACATCCTTTTTTCGGTTTGGCCACGCATTTTCCTTATCTGAATCTACATTAAGTCTGATGTTAAAACTCATCACTTTAAGTTTCTGAGAAAAACCAAATGCAAAAAACATCAGCAGTACGACTGAACATCTGAAATTCATAAGTATTTTCAATTTAATTTTAAACAAAAATAAAACTTCTCTTTTACAGAGAAGCCTTATTATATAGATTATATTATTAAAACCATCTAATTCTTATTTTAGGTTTTATTTCTTCAACAATCTTCTTAGTTCATACCCTCCTTTTTTATTGGATAAATAAAATTTAATTTGATTTTTTAGCTTTAATCATTGCTTCCAGAGCGTCCCACATTTCCTGCGGAATATCTTCAAGCATATTAAATTCACCTGCCCCCTGAAGCCACTCTCCTCCATCGATCGTTACCACTTCTCCATTGACAAAAGATGAAAAATCCGAAACCAGATAAGCGGCTAGATTAGCCAGCTCCTGATGCTCTCCTACTCTCTTGAGCGGATTTTTTTTTGCCAGATCAAACTGATCTTTCATATTTCCCGGAAGCAGCCTGTCCCAAGCTCCTTTTGTAGGAAACGGTCCCGGCGCAATGGCATTGAAACGGATATTATACTTGCCCCATTCCACAGCTAAAGATCTTGTCATAGCCAGAACCCCGGCTTTCGCACAAGCTGACGGAACAACGTATGCAGAACCTGTCCAGGCATAAGTGGTGACGATATTGAGAACAGTTCCGGGTGCTTTAGAATCAATCCAGTGTTTCCCGATAGAGAGGGTACAGTTTTTTGTTCCTTTTAAAACAATATCCAAAATAGAATCAAAAGCAGAATGGGTTAATCTTTCTGTTGGAGAAATAAAGTTTCCGGCTGCATTATTCAATAAAATATCAATTTTTCCGAATTCTTTTAATGTTGCTTCTTTCATTGCTTCTACCTCGTCCCAATTTCTCACATCACAGGCTACGCAAAGAACTTTTCCGCCTGTTTCTTCCTCCAGTTCTTTCGCAGTTCCTTGTAATTTCTCCAAATTTCGGGAAGTGATCACCACTTTTGCACCCAATTGCAGAAAATATTTGGTCATTGCCTTGCCCAGACCGCTCCCGCCGCCTGTAACGATGGCCACTTTATCTTTTAGAGCATCTTCACGAAGCATAGGCTGTGTATATAGATTCATATATTTTATTTTTTCTAAAAGTAGTAAATATTATACGGATGGGCCTTAAAATAATAATGTCATAAATAACAATCATTCCGTAATTTTCAAGAAACAGCTATTATCCATATCAAAACAACCTGACAAATAATTGCCAGGCTGCTTATCTATTGAACAAGATTAAATTTATTATGACGCTGCTACAGTTCCTTTAAAAGTAAGAGCTTTAGGAGTTTTACTATCGCTTGTAGTTACATTTACTGTTTTTACAAAGGCACCTGCATTAGCTGCATTGTAGCTAGCTTCAACAAATCCTTTTTTACCAGGAAGAATCGGAGTTTTTGTATAGTCTGCAGTTGTACATCCACAAGATGGAGCAACATTCTCAATGATAATCGGCTTTGATGATGTATTGGTAAATTCAAATCTGATTAATTTTGGTTTTCCCTGAGGAATAGTACCTACATCGATTGTTTCTGCTTTCCATTTCACCGCATCTGCAAGAACTTTCACGAAAGAAGTACCTTCAGTAGGAAATACATTGGCGTAAAATGGTGAAAATGCCATAACTGCGAGTAAAGCTGTAATTTTTAAATTTTTCATGATTATAAATTTTTAATTAATTATTTAAAATTGAAGAAACGATTATGATATTTCAACATAGCAAATGTAAAGATGAAATTTATGGGATATTGTTAATCGCTTTCAAACATTTGTTAATAAGTTGTTAATGATAAAAGATTAATAGATATTTTTGGATAATATTGCTTGTGAAAATGGAAATCAAAAAACTCAATATCGTTATTACTCTAGGGCTTGTTGCCATTATCGGTATTTTGATCGCCCAGCTTTTGTGGACAAAACAGGCATACAATCTTGAGGACAAAAAGTTTAACCAAAAAGTAAACATTGCACTGATGGAGGTTGTAGACAAGATGTCTGAAGGGAAAACCTCTTTTACAGAAAATCCTGTGCAGATTGTTGCCAATGATTATTACGTTGTCAATATCAATAACGAATTTCATCCTACAGTTCTTGAACATTATTTGAAGACAGAATTCACAAGGCTTCAGATCAATACCGACTACGTTTACGCAGTGTATAATTGCCACAGCGATCAGATGATTTACGGAAAATACATGACCAGTCATCAGGAAGAGCCCAGTGAAAAAGTGATTAAATTTCCTAAGCATAAAAATCTTACCTATTATTTTTCAATACGTTTTCCGGATAAAACAACTTATCTGATCAGCTCACTTCGTTTTTGGTATCTGCTGACATTTGCGCTTATTATCATTTTGCTTGTGTATGTTTATTCAATTTATACCATCATTCAACAAAAAAAATTCTCTGAGCTTCAACGTGATTTCATCAATAATATGACCCATGAGTTTAAAACTCCACTATCGTCAATTCTTCTGGCAACCGAAGCTCTTAACAAACAGGAAATTGTGCAGCAAAATTTGAAACTTCAAACCTACACTTCAATTATTATCGATCAAAGTTACAAGCTCAATAATCACATAGAAAAAATACTCAATATTGCCAAAAATGATTCTGCCGGACTATCGTTAAAGACTGAGAAAATTTCACTTCTTCCTTTTATTGAAGAAATTGCACAAAATATGCAGCAGAAGAATGAGAACCTGAACATTGATCTCAATATCGAAAATAATGCATTTGTGATTGCAGATAAATTCCACTTTACCAATATCATTTATAATATTATAGACAATTCAATTAAATATTGCGAAACAAAACCTAACATTATTATTTCGTCAGAAAAAGATTCAAAAGGATTATATTTAAAGTTTAAAGACAATGGAATAGGTATTCCTGCGAAAAACATCCCTCATATTTTCGATAAATTTTACAGGGTGCATACGCAGAAAAGTGATGAGATTAACGGTTTTGGCTTGGGACTTTTTTATGTAAGAAAAATTGTTCAGCAGCATCACTGGAAAATATCTGTGGCGAACAATAAAGATTTGGGAATTACCACCACTCTGTTTTTTCCGTTTTAAATAAGTGTAAACAATGGATAAATCTAAAATTTTATACGCAGAAGACGACACCACGATAGCATTCCTGATTCAGGATAGCCTGGAAACGTATTATGAAATTGAGCATTACAAAAACGGAAAATCTGCGCTTGAAGCTTTTAATAATAAAGATTTTGACATATGCCTTTTAGACATTATGATGCCAGAAATGAACGGATTTGAATTGGCACAAAATATTCGTGAAAAAAATTCTGAAATTCCGATCATTTTTATTTCTGCTAAAGCTTTAAAAGAAGACCGAATAAAAGGTTTAAAAATCGGAGCCGATGATTATCTGGTAAAACCTTTCAGCATTGAAGAACTGATGTTAAAAATTGAAGTTTTCCTGAAACGCTCTAAGAAAACAGAATCATCATCAACAAAATATACGGTCGGTAAATATCAATTTGATCCTAAAAACTACACTTTACAGGATGCCGGAAATATTATTTCTCTTACACAAAGAGAATCTGAACTGCTTCTTTATTTTATCCGACACAAAAATACCGTTCTGAAAAGACAAGATATTTTGAAAGCCATCTGGGGTGATGACGATTACTTCATGGGACGAAGCCTTGATGTTTTTATTTCAAGACTGCGAAAAGTTTTTTCGGACGAGGAAAATATTACCATTGAAAACCTTCATGGGATTGGCTTTCGATTTTCTGAAAAATAAATCTTGATCTATTTGTTTTATTTATAAACGATGTGCCTTTGTATATCTTTAGAGAAATGTTTCTCTTTCCTAATCTTTGATAATTAAACGCAAAGCAACACAAAGTTTGTTAGCTTTTTCCAGCATTAAGTTAACAATAGCGTTCATTTAGATTTGAAAATGATAATTTATTATCTTTTGTTTTTAATTAATTTTATCGTTTTCAAAAATCTCTCATTCATGAAAAATTATACTATTCGCCTTTTTATATTTTTTTTGTTTTTTAGTTTAAATGGTAAAGCCCAATCTGAAAAATTAATTCAATACGCTAATCCATTGATCGGAACGGAAAAAATGGGACACACTTATCCCGGAGCAACCGCACCTTTTGGAGCCATACAACTAAGCCCCGAAACCGATACCATTTCTTATGAACTGAATGGCAAATACAACGGCGAGGTTTACAAATATTGTGCAGGATATCGCTATGAAGACAAAACAATTGTAGGTCTCAGCTCAACACATTTTAGTGGCACAGGACATTCTGATTTAGGAGATTTTCTAGTAATGCCGACTGTGGGAAAATTACAATTGAATCCTGGAACTTCTACAAATCCCGAAAATGGTTACCGAAGCAGATTCTCCCATCAAAACGAAAAAGCAGAAGCAGGATATTATAAAGTAAAACTAGATGATCACAATATTTTAGCTGAATTAACTGCAACAACAAGAGTCGGCGTTCATCGATATACCTTCCCGAAATCTGATCAGGCACATATTATTTTGGATTTGATGGCCGGAATTTACAATTATGACGGCAAAAATGTCTGGACTTACGTTCGTGTAGAAAACGGAAATACTGTTACAGGCTATCGGCAAACAAACGGTTGGGCAAGAACCAGAATTGTTTATTTTGCAATGAAATTTTCTAAGCCTTTTAAATCTTACGGACAAAAGAATTACGACGGAAAGCAAGTTTACAATGGTTTCTGGAGAAAATTTGATCAAACTAAAAACTTTCCTGAAATCGCAGGAAAAAACTTAAAAATGTACTTTGATTTTGATACAAAGGAAAATGAAGCGATTGAAGTTAAGTTGTCGATTTCCCCTGTAAGTCAAGCAAATGCATTAGAAAATTTAGAAAAAGAAACCGGAAATTTATCTTTTGACCAGGTAAAAGCACAAACGCAGGAGAATTGGAACAGAGAATTAAATAAAATTGTCATCAGAAGTTCTGAAACCGACAAAACCAACTTTTATACGGCGATGTACCATACTTTTATCAGTCCGACAACGTATACCGATGTCAACGGAGAATATAAAGGTTTAGATCAAAATATTCACAAGGCAGAAGGTTTCACCAACTACACAACATTCTCAATTTGGGACACGTATCGCGCGCTTCATCCATTTTTCAACATTATTCAGCCAAAACGAAATAATGATATGGTGAAATCGATGATGGCGCATTACAATCAGTTTTCTATGAAAATGCTGCCGATCTGGTCACATTATGCGAATGACAATTGGTGTATGAGCGGCTATCACAGCGTAAGTGTAGTTGCAGATGCAATCATTAAAGGAAATTATGACGGCGATGCAAACGATGCTTTGAAAGCCTGTGTAGAAACCGCCAACAAAAGAGATTACGAAGGCATCGGACTGTACACTGATAAAGGATTTATTCCTGCAGAAAAAAGCGGAACTTCTGTTTCTAGTACATTAGAATATGCTTATGATGATTGGGCAATTGCTCAGCTAGCAAAACATTTGGATGAGACAGAAATTTACAATCAATTCATCAAACGTTCTGAAAACTGGAAAAATAATTTTGATAAAACAATCGGATTTATGCGACCTCGTTTGGCGGATGGGACTTTTAAAAAAGATTTTAATGCACTGAGTACACACGGACAAGGCTTTATTGAAGGAAATTCATGGAATTACAGTTTCTTCGTTCCTCAAAATCCAGATGAATTAATGAAAATGATGGGCGGAAAGAAAAAATTTGCCTCAAAATTGGATGAATTGTTCACCATGCATTTACCAGACGAGTTTTTTGCAGATACGGAAGACATTACAAGAGAAGGAATTATTGGCGGTTACGTTCACGGAAACGAACCGGCGCATCATGTCGCTTATTTTTACAACTGGGCAGGACAACCGTGGAAAACACAGGCACAGGTAAGACGGATTTTAGAAATGCAATACAAAGCAACTCCCGATGGATTGGGCGGAAATGACGATGCCGGGCAAATGAGTGCATGGTATATTTTGAGCTCGCTTGGTTTTTATCCTGTTGCTCCGGGTTCGGAGGATTATGCGATTGGAAGTCCGGCAATTGATCATGCAGTTCTAAATTTAGAAAACGGAAAAATATTTGAAATTGAAGCCATCAACCAAAGTCCGAAGAATATGTATGTTGGAAAAATTCTTCTAAACGGAAAAGAAATTAAAAACTTTACGTTGAAACATTCTGAGATTATGAGTGGTGGAAAATTGAGTTTTTATATGAGTTCGAAGGCGAGGAAATAGGTTTACTTAAACATGTCTTGCATTGATATTTTTCACTAATTTTCAAAAATAAATTCTGAAAGTATTCATTAAGAATAATGAGAAAGTGGGTTAAGAGTCTTTAAATAATTATCTCGCAGATTGAGCAAATTTAGCAGATAATTCAACTAAAAATATCTGCGTTATCAGCTCAATATGCGAGAAAAAATCTAACTAACTTTTGGCTAATGCTTTATGAATTACTAAATTAAAAACGAGCTAAAGTCCGTTCCTATCAAAAAATTTATTTTTGAATTATAAGAGAAAATTCTAAAAAACATCTTCCCTGATATTTCGTTTGTGCGTTCTGCCCCATTCCGAAAGCGACATGATAACCGTTTTTAGGGTTCGGCTATAATCTGTCGAGATATATTCCACAACAACAGGAGTTTGCTCTGCGTGAACAATTCTTTTGACAAAACCATTTAATTCTAAATCTTTCAACTCGTTCGAAAGTACTCTTGCCGATATTCCGACAACAATTCTCTGAAGCTCATTAAACCGAATACTTCCATGTTCCTGCAACGCGATAATGATTTTCAGCTTCCATTTTCCACCGATCACATAAAGCGCATCTTCCACCGATGAAAGATTTTGTGAACATCTCTGAGCTGTACAATTCTCTTCTGAATTATCAAATTTTTCCATAACTCTATATCATGAACTAACCCAAAGGTTACTACTAACCTTTTGTATACTACTAACTTTTCACAAGCAAATGTACATAATTTTGTCAGATAATTTAAAATTTAAAATATGAAACAAATTTTGCACATTATCTCAAGCCCGAGAATAGAAGTATCTGCAAGCAGAAAATTAGGAAATTCAATATTAGAAAAAATTCAGGAAAAATATCCTGACAGTATAATAAAAGAGCGTGATCTGACAAAAAATCTTGTTCCTCTTTTGGAAGAAATTCACATCAATTCATTTTTTACTCCGGCAGAAAGCCGTTCTCCGGAACAGGAAATTATCAATCAATATTCCGAAGGATTAATTTCTGAATTACAGGAATCTGACATTATAATCGTTGAATCGCCGATGTATAATTTTTCGGTTCCGGCAACATTAAGAGCATATTTTGATTATACTTCAAGAGCAGGATATACCTTTCAATACAGTGAGAAGGGTCCTGAAGGATTGCTGAAAAACAAGAAATTATATATCGCTTTTTCTTCGGGGAATATATATTCTAAAGGTCCTTATCAGGTTTATGATTCCAATGTACCGTACATCAAAAACGTTTTTGGCTTCTATGGAGTTACCGACGTTAGTGTTTTTCGTGCAGAAGGTCTATCCATTCCGGGAATTCAGGAAAATGCACTGGAAAATGCTATTGAAAGCATTATGATTGATTAATATTTAATTAGTTGTTAATAAAAACAAGGGCCTTTCAAAATTTGAAAAGCCTTTGTTTATGTATTATTCCTAAGCTTCAAAAAGCAATCGCTCCCCGAATTTTCCCTCACTGATTTTTCCGTTATCGTAAACCAGATTTCCGTTAACAAAAGTATGTGTTACTTGAGAATGGAAATTCATCCCTTCCAACGGACTCCAGCCACATTTGTAAAGGATATTGTTTTTTTCAACCGTCCAGTTTTCATTTAAATCAACCAAAACCAAATCTGCTTTATATCCTACCCTAACAAAACCTCTTTTCTCAACTCTGAAAAGAATAGCCGGGTTATGGCACATTTTTTCAACGATTTTCTCTAAAGAAATCTTTCCGTTGATATGATTTTCAAGCATGACAACCAAAGAATGCTGAACCAAAGGTGCTCCAGAAGGACATTTAGTGTAGACATTCTGTTTTTCTTCCCAGGTGTGAGGTGCGTGATCGGTTGCAATGACATCAATTCTGTCATCCAACAACGCTTCCCAAAGTCCGTCTTTGTCTTTTTGGGTTTTTACGGCAGGATTCCATTTGATTAGTCCACCTTTGGTATCGTAATCTTCATTTGTGAAAGTCAGGTGATGCACGCAAACTTCTGCTGTAATTTTTTTATCTTTTAATGGAATATCATTTCTGAAAAGCTCCATTTCCTTTGCTGTTGACAAATGAAAAACATGCAGTCTTGCTCCCGTTTTTTTTGCCAGCTCAACTGCTTTTGAAGAAGATTTATAACAAGCTTCTTCACTTCTTATCAAATGGTGGAATTTCACGGGAATATCTTCACCGTATTGATCTAAATATTTTTGGGTATTTGCTCTAATTGTTGCTTCATCTTCACAATGCACAGCGATCAGCATTTTTGTATTGCTGAAAATATTCTCCAGCGTTTCTGGATTGTCTACCAGCATATTTCCTGTTGATGAGCCTAAAAATAATTTAATTCCGGGAACATTTTTAGGATTTGTTTTTAAAACTTCCTCTAGATTATCATTCGTTCCGCCCATCATAAATCCGTAATTGGCATATGCTTTCTGAGAAGCAATTTGATATTTATCCGCAAGCAATTCCTGAGTTACCGCATTCGGAACGGTATTTGGCTGGTCGATAAAACTTGTAATTCCACCTGCAATTGCCGCTTTTGATTCAGTTTCTATATCACCTTTATGCGTTAAACCCGGATCACGAAAGTGTACCTGGTCATCAATCACTCCAGGCAAAAGATATTTTCCGGCCGCATCGATTACCTCATCCGCTTCTTCAGAAATATTTTTTTGTATTTTAGAAATTAAATCATTTTCAATAAGAAGATCGCTTTCAACAGTTTTTCCTTCGTTGACGATTCTTACGTTTTTTATAAGGATTTTCATTTTTTACTTTTAAATATAAAGATTTGTATTGCACAAATTTAATATTTTCAGCAGTGATTTTTAAACATCAATCAGAAAATTGTGAATTCTAATATTTACATTTGCATTTTAAAAAAATAAATTTGTACAAGAAATTATTTGGACAAACCGCAGTATATGGGTTGAGTTCGGTTCTGGTGAGGATCTTTCCTTTCCTGATTGCACCCATTGTTACCAAAGCGTTCGGTCCCTCTGCATCTTCTCCTTTTGTAGACTGGTATTCGATAGCGGGCGTTATCACCGTTTTTTTGACTCACGGAATGGAAACCTCTTTTTTCCGTTTTGCGCAGGAAGGTGAGATCGATAAAAAAACTTTGGTATCCACTTCTGCACTCAGCATCTTAGGAATCGGTTTTTTATATCTTATTTTAGGATATGTATTCAGGCAGGATCTTGCAAACGCTTTTGAAACGCCGGATCAGGTCAATTACCTTGTTATTTTTCTATTTATTCTTTCGTTTGACGCTTTTGCGACGATTCCGTCAGCCGTTTTACGTCTTGAAGGAAAACCTGTAACCTATATGCTTTCCAAAGTTATAGGATCATTAGTGTATTATTTTTTAGTTGTATTTTTTATCAAATGGCTTCCTCATTATCCGGACGGAATTCTAGGAATTAAATATGATCCTAAAATAGGCGTCGGATATGTTTTCATCGCCAATTTGGTACAGAGTATTATCACATTAGCCATCGTCGGGAAAGAATTTGTGAATTTCAGCATCCATAAATTTGATTTTAAACTTTGGAAAAGAATCATGAGCTATTCCTGGCCGGTAATGATTGCAGGACTTGCAGGAATTATCAACCAGACTTTGGATCGGCAGTTCCTTAAATATTTGCTTCCGAAAGAGGAAGCAAAGCATCAGATCGGCGTGTATGGCGCCGTTTATAAGATTGCAACATTTATTACTGTTTTCCGCCAGGCTTATCAGTTGGGAATCGAGCCCTACTTTTTTTCTAGTTTTAAAGATAAAAGCAATCATAAAACCTATGCAGTCCTGATGGATGTTTTCGTGATCTGCAACTGTCTTATCTATATCGGTTTGATGGTCAACCTTCAGTGGATTTCCGAAAGATATTTAAAAAATCCACTGTATTTTGAAGGAATTGAGATCATTCCTTTTGTAATGCTCGGCGCATTGTTTTTAGGAATTTACCTGAATCTTTCGATATGGTATAAACTATCTGATCAGACGAGAGTGGGTTTATACATTTCTCTTATCGGAGCGGCAATAACGATATTCATCAACTTTACTTTTATTCCTGTATACGGATATTGGGCGAGTGCGTTTGCTGCATTGATTACATATAGCAGCATGATGGTTATTTCTTATATTTGGGGTAAAATACAATATCCAATCCATTATAACATAAAAAAAATTGCCGTTTACCTATCATTATCGATTGCAATATCAATGATTTCGTTTTATCTTTTCCGATATAATTATTTAATTGGAAACGGATTATTTATCTTATTCATCGCATTCTTGGTCTACAATGAAAGAACGATGATCAACAAAATACTAAGAAAATCTTAAATTTAAATTAAACTATAAAACATATGAAAATTATTGTACCAATGGCTGGTCGTGGTTCAAGATTACGTCCGCATACCCTTACAGTTCCAAAACCTCTGATCCCGATTGCAGGAAAACCCATTGTACAAAGATTAGTAGAAGATATTGCTAAAGTTGCCGGAGAAGAAATAGAAGAAGTAGCATTCATTATTGGTGATTTTGGCGATGAGGTTGAAAAATCTCTGCTTCAGATCGCTGAAAGATTAGGTGCGAAAGGAAGCATTTATCACCAGGTTGAGCCACTTGGGACTGCACACGCAATCAAATGCGCAGAAGATTCTATGCAGGGAAATGTAGTCGTGGCTTTTGCAGATACCCTTTTCCGTGCAGATTTTGTTTTGGATAAAGAATCTGACGGTGTGATCTGGGTAAAAAGTGTTGAAGATCCTTCTGCGTTCGGAGTTGTAAAATTAGACAATCTAGGTTTTATCACAGATTTTATTGAGAAACCTCAAACTTTTGTTTCAGACTTAGCCATTATCGGTATTTATTATTTCAACAGTGCTGAAAAACTGATGGATGAGATCAATTATATCATTTCAAACGATATCAAAAACGGCGGTGAATACCAGCTGACTCTTGCCCTTGAAAACCTTAAGGCTAAAGGTGCAAAATTCAGTTCGGGGCAGGTGAATGACTGGATGGATTGCGGAAACAAAAATGCAACCGTCGAAACCAACTGTAAAATTCTTGCCTATGAAAAAGAGGAAATGTCTCATTTTGCAGCTACATCTGTTGTTGAAAACTCTCTGATTATTCCACCTTGTTTTATCGGCGAAAACGTGAAGATTTTTAATTCAAAAATCGGCCCCGGAGTTTCTATTGGAAATAACACTGTGATTATCAATTCAAATATCGAAAATTCTTTAATCCAGGAAAATACAAAAATTAATCACGGGAACCTTTCTAACTCAATGATTGGTAATTCTGCCCAATATTTTGGGGTTGCAAGAGAGATTTCTTTAGGTGATTTTTCGGTTTTAGATTTTCTGAATAAAGATTAATTTCACTTAAAATAAATTGACGCCAGACCGCACAACGTGTTTTGTATGGTTTGGCGTTAATATTGTACCCTATTGATTTAAAAAATATATGAAAAAGTGGATCACGTTATTGCTGGCAACACTGGTTATACTTTCTTGTAAAACCAGAAAAAATGCTGTGCAGAACCCCTCTGAAAATGACAGTATTCAGGTTGTAAATTCAGATAATAAAAAACCGATAGATGCCGGCAAAAATATATCCGACCGATTGACTTTTTACGAAAGTATTTATATCCATCCGAAATTTGAGCAGATTAAGATCAACAGCAAAATTACGGCTGATAATATAAGGGTAAGTCCGTTAGATGCGACGATTTATATTGAAAGTGATAAAAAAATATGGTCAAATATTAATTTTCTTTTTTTTAATGCGGCCAGAGCAATTATTACTCCTGACGGCATTAAGGCAGTTGACAAATACAATAAAAATTATATTGATTCTGATTTTGAATATTTAAATAATTTACTGAATATCAATTTCATAGATTACAAAACTTTAGAAAAAATTCTTTTAGGAAGAACATTTTTAGTGGTAAGTGACAGGAATTCGAAAATCACGAAAAACATGCAGGGATACCAGCTTGAATCAATCGTCAATCAGAAAATTGTGACCAATGATCAGGAACGTGAGTATAAAATCACTATGCACTATTCCAACGATTATGATTTAATTTACGTTAAATTACAGGATGTGAAATCCGATGACGCAGTTGAAATCGTATATGATCAATGGGAGAGCTTTGAAAATAATCTCAGATTGCCGCAAAGTGTTAAAATAATTATAAAAGGTTCAAAAACAAGCCAGATTCTATTAGAAAATACGAAATTTGGCTTCACTAGGATGGAAACACCGTATTCAGTTCCAACCAATTATAAGAAAATTGAGATTCAATGATTAAAAAATTTAGCTTTTTAATAGGAATTTTGCTGTTCACGCTGCACTTTGGGCAAAAAAAAGAACAGTTACAGCAACAAAATGCCGAGCTTAAAAAACAAATTGCAAAAATAAATTCTGAGTTGGCGAAGACGAGAAACGATTCTAAACTTTCGATTTCGTATCTTACAAGTGTTAACCAAAAATTAGCTCTGAGAGAAAAGGTTTATAATAATACTCAAAAGGAGAAGAGATTTATAGAAGATGAGATTTATCTCCGTCAGCTCGAAATCAACAGGCAAAATCGTGAGTTAGCCGTTTTAAGAAAGAATTATGCACATGTTCTTGTTAACGCATATAAAAATAAAGGAGTTCAGAATAAAGTGACATTTATTCTCTCTTCAAAAGGTTTTGGAGAAGCATTAAGAAGAGTGCAATATCTAAAGCAGTATTCTGATTATCAGGACAAAAAAGCAGCAGAAATCACTAATGCTGCGGTTGAATTAAAAAGATCTGTAGAAAAGAAACGAAAATCTGCTGTTGAGAAAGAAAATTTATTGGTCAATCAGCAGAAAGATCTGACAACAATCAGTGCCGAGCGGAAGCAGAAAGAGCAGTTAGTCAATGATTTTAAAAAGAATGAAACTAAACTTGCCGGAGAATTAAGACAAAAACAAACTCAGTCGAAAGCACTTGAAGGGCAGATACGATCTATCATCGCAGAGGAAATTCGCAAAGCAAAAGCAGAAGAAGAATCTCGGAAAAAAGCAGAAGCAGAAAAAATACGTCTGGCAAAAATAGCTGCTGACAGAGAGAAAGCAAAAATTGATGCAGAAAATAAAGCAAGAGCTGATGCATTAGAAAGAGAAAGGAAAATAGCTGAAGCTGAAGCTAAAAAAGCTGCTGATTTTGCTGCAAAAAGAGCTGAAGAAGAAAGGAAGAGAACTGAAGATGCAGCGAAAAGTGAGGCAAGTGCTAAAGACGAATCAAGAAAAGTTGCCGCAAAAAAAGCATCAGATGATGCAGCATTACGATCAAGAGAAGCCGCAACAAAACTGGCTGCAGCAAAAGCAGCTGAAGCAGCATTAGAGAAGAAAACAAACGATGATAAGAAAGCCGCAGAAACTAAGGCAATGACCAATTACGGGGTTTCTACATCAGCAGGAAATAGTTTTGCAGCAAATAAGGGAAGATTGGCAATGCCTGCATACGGTACCATTACACACCGTTTCGGGAGACAGCCACATCCTGTATTTAAAAATATTGTTGAAGAAAACAACGGGATTAAAATTTCGGTAGCAAAAGGTACCAGCGCAAAAGCAGTTTTTCCGGGTACAGTTTCTTCAGTAATGCCTTCATCTGACGGCACAAAAACAGTTTTGATAAAGCATGGAGATTATTTCTCCATTTATTCAAACCTCAGCAATAATACGGTATCAAAAGGCCAACAGGTTTCTGCAGGGACTTCTGTAGGTACCGTTGCCCAGGATTTTGATGGCTCGTTTACCTTAGATTTCCAGATTTGGAGAGGTGATACACCGGTAGATCCTTTAGGTTGGGTTTCATATTAAAAAAATATTAACTTTGTAAAAATTTAAGAAATGTATACACTTACAATACTGTCATTATCTTGGCAACATATTCTGATCGTTGCGATCATTCTTTTACTTCTTTTCGGGGGAAAAAAAATTCCGGAATTGATGAGAGGTATGGGATCTGGAATTAAAGAATTTAAAGATGCTGTAAAAGAAGAAGATAAGCCGGTGACTAAAACCGAGAATCCATCTTCAACTACTACCAATAATACCAGCAACTAAAAACTTTTTATCCGAAATGAATTTCAGCGACATTGCTTGGGAAATCTTCAATAAATCAATTGAAGACTACCATGTTTTAGATAACATCGAAACGCCAATTAATAATACATTTCCTATCGACAGTTTGGAACGGATTTTGTATGCTAAAAACTGGATTGATACCGTTCAATGGCATTTGGAAGATATTATTAGAGACGAAAATATAGATCCTGTTAATGCACTTCAGCTGAAAAGAAGCATTGATGCTTCTAACCAGAAAAGAACAGATTTAGTTGAATTTATAGATAGTTGGTTTCTAGAAAAATATAAAAATAGCGCTCCAAAAATTGATGCGAAGATAAATACCGAAACTCCAGCTTGGGCTGTAGACAGATTATCTATACTTGCGCTGAAGGTTTATCATATGTCATTAGAAGCCAATAGAGCATCAGCTTCCGAAGAGCATCGTATAAATTGTCAAAAAAAATTAGATGTACTTCTTGATCAGAAAGAAGATCTATCTACTTCAATTAGTCAATTGCTTACTGATATTGAGAACGGTGATGTTAAGATGAAAGTGTACAAACAGATGAAAATGTACAATGATGAAAGTCTTAACCCAATCCTTTATCAAAAGGAGCAAAAATGAAACCACTATATTTCGGATTACTTTTATTAATCACCATATCCTGCGCCACAGAAAAACCTAACGTTTCTCCCTTGTCTAATGGCTTTTACAGTGAGGCGAAGAAGGCTGAAGCAGATGCAGAATCTAATGATAGTTTTTCTATCAACATCAATGAAAATATAAACGCTGCAGAAATCACTAATTTGATTTCAACTTTTCCCAAATTTAAAAATTCAGCGGTAAATGTAGAGGTCAGTACTTTAAAGTATACCTTACAGAATTATTTATATGCTATCGATGCTGGTAATATTTCCGGAAAAAACAAAACTCTAAATAGTTTAGAAAAATCTTACAAAAAAATTCAGAAACTCAGAAAATATCTCAATAAAGACGATAATGAGGTTCTTAACAGATATCTGGTAAGATTAAAAACCAATGTTACTTTTATTGAAAACTCGATAAACAGTAAAAAATAACTAATAATTAAATGATTAAAATTCAGGCGGAAGCTAATGTTCCTACCGATCATGGGAATTTCCGAATGATAGCTTTTTCTGAGGAGTCTAGTGATTGGATGCCTCATATGGCGATCATTGCCGAAAATACAGATCTCTCAAAGCCTGTCAACGTACGTTTCCATTCTGAATGTATCACTGGTGAAGTTTTTCATTCTCAAAAGTGTGAGTGCGGGCAACAGTTAGACGCTGCAATGAAATACATGCATGAAAATGGTGGCATCATCGTTTATCTTCGTCAGGAAGGAAGGAATATAGGAATTATCAACAAGCTAAAAGCTTACTCGCTTCAGGAAAAAGGCTTTGATACCGTTGCTGCTAATTTGGAGCTGGGCTTGCCTGCCGATGACCGAAATTTTGCTGTAGCCATAGAAATTCTCAATATTTTACAGATTAAAGATATTAATCTTTTAACAAATAATCCTGAAAAGGTGAAGTTTGTAAGGGAAAGCAATATCAATTTAAATTCAAGAATTCCTTTACAGATTCCGGCGAGTGACGCAAGCAGAGGATATTTACAGACAAAAAAAGATTACTTCGGGCATCTTTTGGATGATGAAGTTTAGATTTTTTAAAATTCAAACAAAAATTAAAGCTCTGAGAATTTCTCAGAGCTTTTTAATTATAAAACTAAAGGATTATAAATTAATTTTTTAATTTAATTTTAGATTCGTCAATTCCGTAATATTTAATAACTGCATTGTAATCTTTATGATCAATACTATTTTTACCTGTTTTAGCAGGAACTACAACCACTCTGAATCTTTTTCCCGCATAATATGTTGAATTTGCGTCTAAGTTCAATGTAGGGGTTGAATTTACATTTATTTGTATGTCGAATTTACTGAAATCAAAGTTATAATCTACCTCATCAATACTACCTACAAAAACTGTGTAAGGAAGCAGTCTCCATACGGGAGAATTATTAGCCGTTCCTGTTTGCATATAGATAAGTACTACATCAGACTCCACTAAAGGATCGTTAAATTCATCAGAAAACTGGTATAGATTGCTGCTGGATCTTATAAAAGTTGGCGAAATATCATAAGCGGTTGCATAAGTGTCATTATCTTCTACCTGTACCACTTCATCATTATCATCACAGCTTAATATGAATAAACCGGCAAATGCCAGCATTAGAATTGAAAGAAATTTTTTCATTTTATAAAATTTAATATTATTACTTACTATGCGGGATCAAAACATATACCAAAAAACTGAAAAACTTTGTTTCTGCTGTTTTTTTTAATTGTATTTTTGTTCTTATTCAAAAATCATGAACAAAGTAGCTTTTCAATTACTCTTCATTTTACTGTTTATCCATTCACAGATTTCTGCACAATACCAGCCGAAAAACATTTCTCAGTCAGATCAGAAAAAAGCTCAGCAATGGGTTGATAAAGCTTACAGCTCATTAACTCAGGATGAAAAGCTGGGGCAGCTATTTATTGTTGCACTGTATACCAATAAGGATGAAAACCACATCAATCAGGTTAGAAATATTGTCACTAGTGATAAAATCGGCGGGTTGATTTTGATGCAGGACGATGCAGCAAGAGAAATCAATTTAGTCAATGAATTTCAGCAAAAATCAAAAATTCCGTTAATGATCGGGATGGATGCTGAATGGGGAATTTACCAGAGAATTGCTGCTGCACACAAATTTCCGTGGGCGATGACTTTGGGAGCGATTCAGGATAAGAACCTGATTTATCAAATGGCCGCAAAAATCGCTGAGGACTGCAAAAGAATGGGTATCAACTGGGATTTTGCTCCGGTTGTAGATGTCAACACCAATCCAAACAATCCGATTATCGGAAACAGAAGCTTCGGGTCAGAAGTTTCTAATGTTACCCAATCTGCACTCTCCTACTCCAAAGGCTTGCAGGATAACAATATTTTGGCAGCTATCAAACATTTTCCGGGTCACGGCGATACAAGTACCGACTCACATTTAGACCTGCCGGTAGTCTCTCACTCATTAGAAAGATTAAATTCAATTGAATTGGCACCTTTCAAAGCTTTGATGAATAAAGGAATTGGCGGAGTGATGGTTGCTCATTTATATGTTCCAAGCTTAGAACCACAGAAAGGAATTCCCGCTTCAATTTCAAAAAATATCATCACAGGTCTATTAAAAGAAAAATTAGGCTACAAAGGTTTAATTATTACCGACGCTCTGAATATGGGTGCAGTTGCCAATAAATATCAACCAGGCGAATTAGATGCATTTGCTTTCAAGGCTGGAAATGACATTATGCTTTTTTCACAGGGTGTTGCAGAAGGTAAGAAACTGATTCAGAAAGCAATCGATAATGGCGAAATTTCACAATCAAGAGTGGAAGAAAGTGTAAAAAAGATTTTACTGACAAAATATTTTTTAGGATTAAATCAATACACTCCAAAAAATCCTGAAAATGTTAATCAAGACATCAATAATACTTCTCACAAAATATTGGTTCAGAATCTTTATGCAAATGCTTTAACTTTAATAAAAGACGAAAAGAAACTACTTCCTTTAAACTGTAAAAGCACCTGCTACTACGTTCCTTTGGAAGAAGCACCTTATCAGACTTTTGCAGATCAATTAAATTTAAACTCTACTGTCATTATTAAAAAAGCTTCGGAAATCAATAGCATTCCTGCAAATTCTACAGTGATTGTTGGTTTTCACAAGGATAATTCAACAGCGTATAAGCCGTACAAAATATCTGCTGAATCGAAAAAGGTTTTGGCAGACTTAACTAAAAATCAAAATGTAATTTTAAATATCTTCGGAAGTGCTTATGCATTGAAAGACATTGATATTTCAAAAGTTTCCACCGTTTTGGTTTCTTACGAAAACAATGATGATTCAATGACAGCAACTGCAAATGCCATCAATGGGAAAACAAATATATCAGGAAGGCTCCCGGTTTTGGTAAACGACCAACTGAAAGCGGGAATGGGAATTACATTAGAAGCCCCGCAATTTTCTAAATCAACAGAATTCACCACATCAAAATAAAATAAGATTAAATGAAATCCACTTTTAAGTATTTATTTGACTTATTAAAAACCAAAAATTAAATCAATGAAAATAGGCATACTTTGCTACCCAACATACGGCGGAAGCGGAATCGTAGCAACAGAACTCGGGATGTCTCTCGCCAATAAAGGCTATGAGGTGCATTTTATCAGTTCGGCCCTACCTGCAAGATTAGACATTACCAATCCCAATATTTTTTTTCACAAAGTAAATGTTCAGACCTATCCGCTTTTTCAGTATCAGCCTTACGATATCGCACTGAGCTCGATGATTTACCGTGTTGTGAATCTTTATAAATTAGATCTGCTTCATGCACATTATGCCATTCCGTATGCCTACGCGGCTTTTACGGCAAAACAAATGCTGAAAGAAGATAATAATGACATTCCTTTGGTGACTACTCTTCACGGGACCGATATTACGCTTGTGGGCCAACATCCCAGTTACAAGCATGCGGTAGAATTTTCTATCAATCAGTCTGACGCGATTACTTCTGTTTCTGAAAGCCTGAAAAAAGATACCCTGCAGTTTTTCCGTATCAAAAAAGAAATTCAGGTAATTACCAATTTCATCGATAATACCGAGTTTGAAGATCTTAATGAATGCCAGAGAACCCAGTTTGCCAGTGCTGATGAAAAAATACTGATCCACGTTTCCAATTTAAGACCTGTAAAACGTGTGGAAGAAGTGCTGCAGATTTTTAAAAGCGTCGAAAAGAAAGTTAAATCTAAATTGATCATCATCGGTGAAGGACCCGATATGGAGAAAGTAAATTCTTTCTTAGAAGAAAACCCGGAACTGATCTCTAAAATCCGTCTTTTAGGCAAAGTAAATGATTTGTACAGGATCTTGCGCTTGTCAGACGTATTCTTATTGCCATCTGAGCAGGAAAGTTTTGGTTTGGCAGCTCTTGAAGCGATGGCAGCAAATACGCCGGTTATCAGCTCCAATGCAGGTGGAATTCCTGAAGTTAATATTCAGGGTGAGACAGGATTTTTAGCTGAAATCGGAAATGTAGAAGCCATGAGCAATTACACAATTAAGCTTCTCAGCAATGAAGAATTGTTGGCTCAGATGAAAATCAATGCCAAAGAGCAGGCTATTAAATTTGATCTAAAAAATGTTCTTCCGATCTATGAAGAAATGTACAAAACAACGATTGCAAATTTTAAAAAGGAACCGGCAAAGGTTTAAAAATTCCAAATATTATTAATTAAATCAGAGTCAGTGCTCTGATTTTTTTTATGCCTTTATTTTTGAACCATCATATTTTAAATTCAAATTTTCTTACATTAGTGGTAACACAAAACACCACAGATGAACGAAAAATTATTACAATATCTTTGGAATTTTAAGGTATTCACTCATTTCAACTTTAGTGACCTCAAGGGAAACCCTATTGAAATTTTAGATTTCGGGAAATGGAATAGTGATTCCGGACCGGATTTCCTCATGGCAAAAATAAAAATCAATAATATTATTTTAGCCGGAAATATAGAACTTCATGTGAGGTCATCTGACTGGATTTTTCATCAGCATTCCAAAGATCCGAATTATGATAATATCATTCTGCATGTCGTTTTCCAAAATGATGCAGACATTGATGAATTAAGCAAAAAAAACATCCCTACGCTCGAGCTGAAAGACCATATTGACGAAAGCATTTTTAGCAAGTATGAAAAATTGTTGAAAGAAAGCCGGTTCATTGCCTGTGAAGATGTATTTAATCCCAATATAATTCCAGTTTATTTTTTCGAAGAAAGTTTATTAAAAAAGCTTGAAGAGAAATCTTCAGAACTTGAAAAAGACCTTGAAATTCATAAAAACAATTATGAAGCTGTTTTGTTTCACGCTCTCGCCTATGCTTTTGGATTAAAAGTAAATGCTCATCTATTTAAACAGATTGCAGAAAGCATTGATTTTACTGCTTTTAATAAAATCAGGCAAAATAAAATTCAGCTTGAAGCTTTACTTTTCGGAATTTCCGGCTGGCTAGAAAAGCCTGAAGACGAACAAATGAAGATATGGAAAAGAGAATTTGACTTTCTGAAAGCTAAATTTAATCTATCTGAACTTATCATTCGTCCTAAATTTTTAAGATTACGTCCGCCCAATTTTCCAACGATCCGTTTATCACAGTTGGCAGATCTCTATTACCAGCATCAGAATTTATTCTCAAAAATTATTAATTCTAAAAATTCTGATGAATTGATATCAATTTTTCAAAGCGTAAAAGCTTCTGAATATTGGGATAATCATTTTAATTTTGGAAAGATTTCAGGTGTCGACCAGCCGAAAGTTTTAACCAGAGATTTTATAGAGTTGATCATTCTTAATAGCATTTTACCTTTAAAATACAGCTATCACAAATATCAAAACGAAGAAATTGCAGATGAAATTCTGGAGTTTTATAAAAAAATTTCCGCTGAAAAAAACTCAATCATAAACGGCTGGAAAAATACAGGCTTAAGTATAAAAAATGCTTTGCAGACACAAAGTCTGATTTATCACTACAAAAATTACTGCACACCAAAAAATTGCTTAAATTGCAGCATCGGATTTAAAATTCTAAAAGATAATAATCATGTTTGATAACCTGCGTCACAAGATGGAAAGAGAATGGTTTGGGGTACTCACGAGAATGGGTGCTAAGCTTGGAATTCCTGTTTCTAAATTGCGGGTTTTCTTCATCTATTCTACCTTTGCAACAGCAGGATTTTTCTTTTTAATCTATTTGGGGCTGGCTTTTACCCTGTGGATAAAAGATATTTTCATCACCAGAAGACCCAGCGTTTTTGATTTATAAGTATGGAATTTATACAGATTACCTCACCCGACGATTACCGTGTACAAGTTATTTATGATTCTTATGCTTCAAGTTTTCCTGAAGACGAAAGAAGAGACTGGTACAAATTTGTACGTTTGTTTGAGCATCCGCAGGTCAAAGTTTTATCAGTTTTAAATGATTGTGAAAATATTGGTTATCTGGTGCTTTGGGAACTTGAAAATCACACTTTTGTAGAACATTTTGAGGTTTTTACAGAATTTAGAAATCAGAAACTAGGATCAAAAATTACAGAGTACCTAACTAAAAACCATCCGAGGATCATTTTAGAAATAGAGCCTGGAAATCTGAATGAAAATTCACAACGCCGTTTCTCATTCTACCAGAAAAACGGTTTCCATCTGATCGACGAGATGTACCTTCAGCCTAGTTACGGTGAAGGCAAAAACCCGCTTTCTTTATGGCTTTTATCTAACTATCACCCAGAAAATCTTAATCAGGTAAAAGATGAAATTTATGATGTTGTTTATCATTAATTTTTAGTTTGCTTTTAGAAAACAGTGAGGTGACAATAAAACAAAGTTCATCACGCTTTATTTTTGTGTCTGCGGAGCTTTGTATGAGGAGATTCTCGATAAAACAGCACGTTGAAATCTCATGAGATCTGCATCGCTGACAAAACCATATTTCAGAATACTTTTTCGCTCAAAACCGTTTGCTAAAACATAATATATAAAATGCTGGATCTGGGAACTTTCTATTTTTAAATCTGTAAAATACTGTGTGCCCAAAGCCATTGTGAGATAACCCATAAGATCTACATCCTCCCACTTATCTTTGACTTTTCCTATCGAAAATCCCTGTCCTTTTGGCTGTACAAATTCTCCCGGCCTAGCTGCAAGAATTCTAGGATCAGACTTTTGCTTAATATAAACAGCCAGATCACTTTTGAGTTTTTCAACTTTTTTTGGTGGATTTAAGGTTTTCGTATCTATCTTTAAATCTCCGGTCAGTAATTTTTTGATTTCAACTTCATCAATGAGCTTTGCAGTTCTTAAAAGCTTAATATTAATGGGTGAATTAATATTATCTTTAGTAACAATTGTATTGGCTCTTTCATAACCGATTTTGATAAAACGCAGGTTGTCATCCTGTCTTCCGGAAATCATAAAGTGGCCATCCTGATTGGTTGTCACACGCTCGTCTGTTCTGATGTTGATTACAGTGACATCATATAATTCAATATTTTCTTCAGAGATCACTTTCCCAAAAATAAAATTTTGGGCGTTGATGTTGACGAAGAAAAATAAAGACAAAATAAAGAGTAGTTTACATTTCACGGATTATTGTTTTATGCAGCAAAACTAAAGTAATTTTAATTGTATCTGAGAAATTTAACCACAGTTAACGCTTTTAGTAATTTTTTTTGAATTTTTCTTTTTCCAACTCTTAAAAACCCATTCTCAAATGTTAAAATTTCATTTATATTTTAATTAAATTGCAGTCTCAATCTTTCAAAAAAATGAATAATTCTTACACAGTCATCAATGCATCTGCGGGTTCGGGGAAAACGTATGCGCTTGTACAAAGACTGTTGATGATCTGTCTGCGATATCCTAATCAGCAGCATGCTATTCGTAATATTCTTGCGCTCACTTTTACCAACAAAGCAGCAAATGAAATGAAAGAAAGAATTTTGTCGTGGTTGGGAAACTTCACTGCTGAAAACTATAGGGATAATTCAGATTTAAAAAACATGCAGACGGCTTTTGAAAATGAAGACATAAAAATAACCATTGACGAGCTTCATTTCAGGTCAAAAAAAATGCTGGATTATGTTCTTCATAATTATTCTACTCTAAATATCGGAACGATTGACCGTTTCAACTCACGTCTGGTGCGAAGCTTTTCTTATGAGTTGGGCTTAGCTAAAAATTTTAATCTTGAGATTGATGCTGAACCTTTTTTGATTGAAGCTGTTGACAAAATGCTCGATCAGATCGGAGAAAATGACAGTATTTCAAATTCTTTTATGGATTATGTGGATTACAGTCTTGAAAATAATGAAAAAATAAATTTAAATAAAAACCTATACGATTCTGCAAAAGAATTTGTAAAAGACATTCATTACGAGCATCTTAAAAACAACAAAAGCTTTGACGACAGCAAGTACGAAGAAATTAAAAATACGCTTCGGAAAGAAATTGTCTTCAATAAAAAACATTCTTTAGAAATTGCCACACAATCAATCGAATTGTTTAAATCAAGATCGATTGAAGTTGATGATTTTTCGCAAGGTAAAAATGGAATCGGAGGGTTTTTTACTAAAATTGTAGACTTTTATAATAAAGAAAGACCCGGATTTCCGTTCCCTGCCAACGAGGAAAGCGCCTTAAATAATATTCTGAAAGGTGCAGCAACAAAATCTAAGCACAAAGAAGCAGAAATTTTGGAAATTCTTGAAAAGCTTCTGGAAAACAGAATGAAGCTCATTCTTTTATTTATTGAAACTCAGAAAAAAGAAAAAATATTGTCGGCGTTGCTTCCATTAAAGGTCAACAAAGATATTCAGGATGAGCTGAAAAAAATTGAGGAAGAAAATGATTTGGTACTCCTTTCAAAATTCAATATTCTAATCAACGAAAATCTTAAAAATGAACCTTCTGCTTTTATTTATGAAAAAGTGGGTTCGCAGTTTCAACATTATTTTTTTGATGAATTTCAGGATACTTCAGAACTGCAATGGCAGAATTTTATGCCTTTGAGAGATCATAGTGTTTCAACAGAAAATACTTCTTTTACTTTGGTTGGTGACCCGAAACAAAGTATCTACAGATTTCGCGGTGGAGAAAGCAAACTGATGCTCGACATCATCAATAAAAAAGAAATTTCACCGAAAGAAGCTGAATTATTGGTTTTAAAAGACAATTGGAGAAGTGCAAAAAATATCGTTCAGTTTAATAACGAACTATACCAATTTCACTCAATAAATTTAGAGGAAGAACATAAAAACATTTTCGGAGTTGACGCTAAGCAGAATTCAAAATCTAAAATCGAAGGTCGTGTAAAGGTTAATTTAATCGAAAACCTCACAAAGGAAGATTTTTACAACGACGTTTCCGAAAAAATGCAGAAAGACATTCAGGAATGTATTGATAACGGATTCAGGTTTTCCGACATTACGATTCTTTGTCGCGGTAACTTCGATATTTTCAGTTATTCTCAGAAATTGGGAAACTTGAAAGTAAAGTACAAAGATGAACAAACCAATATCAAAACGATTTCCGACAAAGGTCTGACTTTAGAATTATCAAACACTTTACAGGCGGTAATTCAATTTTTGAGATGGGAAACCAACCCGAAAAACAAACCGCATCTGATTATGCTGATGTTTTATCTGAACCGTTTGGGAAGAATAACGATGCGGGATTTCAGTTTGGATATAAAGGAAATTCTTTTGTTAGATTCTCACGAAGAGATTTTAGAGTTTATTCAAAACAAATATTCTCTCAAATTAAAACAGGATAATTTCCCGAAATTTAATCTTTATAATTTTGTAGAATACTACATTAATGAATTTGCAGTCGAACATAAAGAAACAGACTTTCTCCTCAATTTTCTGGAAATGCTTTTCAATTTTACTCAAAATGCAGGTGCTAGCACAAAAGAATTTCTAAAATATTGGGATGAGGAAGCTTCTAAACATACGATTCAGGCTTCTGAAAATATTGATGCTATCCAAATCATGACCATCCACAAAGCGAAAGGGCTCGAATTTCCGATCGTTTTGATTCCTTTGGAAAATAAAAATTCTGACAGCCAGTTCAACAATTGGTTTGACACGGGTGATGATGATGCATTGAAATCTGTAAATATCAACCAGTTTAATAAAAATCTTGAAGCATACGATCCGGAGATTGAAAAATTTAATAAAATAAATTCCTATAAAAATTTTGTTGACCGGCTTTGCCTGCAGTACGTGGCCACAACGAGACCTGTGGAACAGCTTTTCTTTTATCTTCAAAAAGCCAATAAAACTTCAAATAATCTGGAGATTTTAGAATTTATTCAATCAAAAAACATAGAGAATCTTGATGAGTTTGATCTGTATCGAACCGATCCTGAAATGCTTACCAAGCATACTCAACATAAAAGCTCATCATACAAGACCAAAGACATTCAAAATCTGAATAATAAACATGAAAAGAGTACTTCAATAAAAATAGCTACTCCTTCAAAAACCTATCAGGAACGCAACAAAAAAGTACGGACCGGGATTTTCGTTCATGAATTGCTCTCAAAAATCAATACCGAAAAAGACATCGAAAAAGTGCTTGCATGCTATACTCTTGAAGGTTTGATCACGCTGGAAGAAAAAGAAGAAATACAAAATAATTTAAAAGAAATTATCAACAATTATTCAGAATTTTTTGATGAAAAATGGGAAGTCATTAATGAAAAAGACATTATGATTTCTGAAGGAGGAATCAGCAGAATTTATCGTCCTGACCGTATTTTAAAAAGCACTGAAGGCTATATTATCATTGATTTCAAAACCGGACAAGAGTCTGGTAAAAACGAAAAACAGATTGAAACTTATAAAATGGTTTTGGAAAGTTTAGGGATGAAGGTTTTGAAAACGCAATTGATTTATTTATAAAAAACACAAAGTTTTATAAAAAAGCTTCAATTCTTGATATTTTTTTCACAAATAAATGCAAATATATTTCATTATACAGCAGCCATATCATATAATGCAATTAATTAATCAAAGAAACAAAATATACTTTTAAATTACTGATAATCAGTTTTTTATACTATAAATTTTCTTGTATGTTTGATATTTTTTTATAATTTTGGGAGATCAAATAATAATTAAAAATTTATGTAACAAATTAATTTAATAGCAATTATAGGCATTGCTATCTCCTCATTTTTCTACTCATGTTCTACTGAAAGGGAACTTGAAAACGAAAGTTCTCAAAATCTAGAAATCTTTTATCTAGTCGGGATTCTGAAGTCTGTGATATTTTTAGTAATGTCACTGAAAGCACATTGATTCCTGGTATAAAAGCTGTAAATATTGACAATGGAATTTTATCAACATGTAATAATAATATTTTGATTTCCCTACACTTCAGTCTTATGAAGATGCAATTACAATACTAGACAATCAAATTGATGATTACAATGATGGTTTTGATCAACAAACTGCAAATATGACTGATGAAGAAGCTGATGATTATGCAGACGAAATTGGCTTTAATGAAGATTATCCTTTAATAAAATTTGAAGAAGAACTAAACTCTTGTTCTCTAAGACAAAATATTGAAACTTTAGAAGAAGATTGGTTAAGCCAGCAAGGAGATGGAGCATGGAATTTAAATGCAGACCCATGATGAAACTGAAAGAGCATTACTGATTGCAGGATCTGAATTCATCGTCGGGAATTGTAAAGATGGTTACACATATTATAAAATATTTGAATGGGGTACGGTTGAAATTGAAATTAATGACATAAGTTCTCTTTCAAATATTTTAATTGCTATTAACAATATTATAAACCCCACAATGACTCAAGTAGACGATATATTAGCTGCTTCTGATACACCACATAAAATTGATGTAGGACCACCCGCTTACAATAACATCCCTACTTTTCCCAATGATTGCAAAGAAGCAGCAAAAGAAAAAGAAGAAAAAATATTTGGTAATAACAGAAGAATTATATGGAAAAATAAATTTGTAAGAAAATCTGGCGTCGGTTCATCTCCATCAATTAAAGGGAAAGCATTAACAAAATCATATAGAAAGAAAAAAGGAAAATGGAAAAAATTTAGAGCTACTATTACTGCCGGTCTTGATGGTATAGTTTATAATAATTGTAGCAATACAGTAACTTTCGCTGATTCAAAAGAAAAAAGAAGAAAAAGATTAAAGCTAACAAAACAAATAGGTGATCCCGGAAATTATCAACTTCATAAACTTAAACCAAACAAACTAATTAGTGTACACAAGCAAGAAGGAAATTATTTTCAAGATGATATATATTAATATATTGAAGAAATTTATAAACATTATATGTATTATAACAGCAGGAATAATTTATTCTCAGGATTATCCTTTGAAATTTGGAATAAAAGCGGGCTGGAATTATTCAAATGTGAATGCAATAGATGAATTTGGTGAGCCATCAGGTTATCTTAGTGGCATCATTGATGAAGCTTACGCAGGTTTTTTAATAGAAAAACAGATTTCAACAAAATCATACATACAGGTAACACCAACAGTCTCATTTACAGAAGCTGTTACTTTTATCGAATTACCTGTTTATTTTAAATATAATTTTTATAATAAATTCTCACTTCTTGTTGGTCCAAAACTCAATTTTATTCCTGATGAACAGTATAATAATTTTTATTATTTTAAAAAAAGACTCGGGATTAGTGGAGATATTGGAATTGATTATAAAATATCAAATCATTTTAATATTGAAGGCACTTTCTCAAAAGGATTTACAAAACAATTTGATGATCTTGCCTTAACCTATTATGAAGCTAGAAGAGATGTTTACAGAGTTGGGATAACCTATTATTTTTAACTCCTATAGATTATTAGTAAAACTTTCGGCGGCACCAAAGGTGCCGCCGAAAGTTTTACTTTTTAAAGATAGACTTAAGCTTTAGAATCCGCTACAAAAACCCGCTGCGAAAGTTCCTGATCGAATAAGTATAAAGCCGAAGGATTATCAGAAACCATTTTTATCTTTGTGACATATTGTGATGCGCTTGCTTCTTCCTCTACCTGTTCGTTGATAAACCACTGAAGGAAAGTTGTTGTTGCAAAATCGCCTTCGTCATTTGCATTTTTTACGATATTAAAAATACTTCTGGTTACTTTTTTTTCGTGTTCAAGCGCCTTCTCAAAAATATCTACTGCATTTTCAAAAACATGTGGTGGTTTTGGGATTTCTCCAACAATGATTTCTCCGCCTACATCATTCAAATAATCAAACATTTTATCTGCATGCATCAATTCTTCTTTGCTCTGAACTCTGAAATAATTAGCAATTCCGTCAAGATCTTTTGCAGAAAACCAGGCAGACATTGAAAGATAATATTGAGCTGCATATTGCTCGTGAGCTATTTGTTCGTTGATGAGTTGTGCAATTTTTTCGCTTACCATAATAAAAATTTATACTCAAAATTACGCATTAAAAGGCGAATTGAAAAGTTTTAGCAAAATTTAGAATTAGATTTAATATAAAAAGGATGGAATTGCTTCCATCCTTCTAACATTAAAAAATCAAAATTATAAACTATCAGTTTATTTACGGTTGAGGAGCAAGGCCGTGTCTCATTTTTCTGTCGCCTCGCATCCCTTTTTCTTTCATCATCGCTTTTCTCTGATCCATTTTTGCTTTTTTGCCCGCTTGCCATTTATCATACTGCTCTGGTGAAAGAATTTTCTTCATATCATTATCCATCTGCTGTCTTTTTGCTTTCATCTCTTTCATTTTAGCCTGTCGCTGATCTTTGTTTTTTTCAAAGTCATTTTTCATTTCAGCTTTTCTTTGGGCATGAAGCTCTTTGATTTGAGCCACCTGACTTTGGTTTAAATTCAGCTCTTTTTGCATTTCAGCCATTCTTTCCTGTTGTCTCTCCTGCATCTTCTGCTTCATTTCTTCTCTGTTTACTCTTTTATCCTGCGGAACTGCTTGTTGGGCCATTGCAAAACTTCCTATTCCGATCAATGCGATTGCTAGTACTAATTTTTTCATTTGTTTAAATTAAATTGGTTTGTTATATCTTTTGGATATCGAATTAAAGCTAAAGTTAAATATGAAATTCACAAAAAATGTTAAATTTTAATAAATATACTTTTATAATTATTATTAAATAAAAATAGATCAGGCAATAAAACCTGATCTACACACCACTCAAATATAATATATGAAAACTAATTTTTTACTAAGCCGTTTCTAAGCCCTCCGGAACTTCTTCCTTCATTTCCGCGATTTTGTCTCGGGCTGCTGTTTTGCATTCTCGGACCTGAATTCTCGTTTCTTTGTTGAGATCTGAAACCTCCATTATCTCTTGTTCCGTTACTTTCACTTCTTGGAGTTGCAGTTCTTACAGTACCTGTTTCAGGTCTTTTGTTGTTGCTTCTAAATCCTCCATTATCAGAATTACCTCTCATTCCATCATTTGCGTTGTTACTTCTTACTCCATTATTATCTCTCGTTCCATTACCAGAACCTCTGAAACCTCCATTATTTCCATTGTTACTTTTGATACCATTGTTTGAATTTCTGAATCCTCCGGAAGAATTATTTCCGTTTCTGAATCCTGAGTTTCTCACAACATTCAATGTAGGATTATCATTTCTTCTAAAAGCGCTTCTATCTACCTTATAAATATTGATATTCACATTTCTATATCGAGGCATTACCCTGAATCTTGGTGTATAGTAAGACCTTCTGTAGTTTTGAAAATAAGCTATCGGTCTGTGCCCCTGATAATAATTGTTTTGGAAAACCACAAATATTCTCGGTCCCAAAATTCTTTCCATTGCATAGAATCTGTCGTAGTACCATCTGTCAGGATTATATCTGTAAAAGTTGTTCCAGTTAGAAAAATTCGAGTATAGGTTATTCAGATATAAAATTTGATCGATCTGCCATCGGTTTAATCTATTTTGCTGGAAGAAAATATTCCAGTTGACATTTACAATACTATTTCTGTAATCATTATAATGACTTTGATAGTAGTCTTGAGGATAATAATCCTGGGGATAATTGTAATAATAATCATCAGGGAAATAATTTTGATCGTCTTCGTCATCATAATATCCATCGTTACTTCCATAATTCCCTTGGTCACCCCATCCGTTGTTTGGATATTGCTGTGCAAACGATAATGTCGCGAGAGACAAAGCAAATCCCAAAAGTATTTTTTTCATTTCTATAATCATTAATTGGTTAATATAGCAGAACTTTCATTCTTGTCTTTTGGATGTAAAGAAAAAAAAGAAGTTAAACCCTAAAGTAAAACTTCTTTTATAAATCTTTTAATCAACTGATAATCAATATGATTATTTTATTATGCACGACCACTATCTTTCACCCAATCAGAAATTTTTTGATTAAATAATGTATTTTTCTTTAAATTTTCGACATTTATATGCATTCTGTATCGCCAATAGTGCGGGAATACTGCAGGATTATTAATTCTTTCATTTGCCGAATTAAGATTAGTCAGTTGCCTATCAGTTGCGAGAAATTCCTGCAATGGGAAAATAGCCAACATTGCATCATTGTACAAGTGCTGCTTCATGATGATTTCAGCTACATACGGCTCCAAATTTTGCGGAGCTCTTCCGTATTGAATCAACTGTTGGTTGTAGTATTTCTGAGTCAGTTGAGCATCTTCTTCCCACCATTGTCTCAAGGTTGAGCTGTCGTGTGATGAGGCTGTCACTACATTAAGATAGCCTGCATTTTTAGGATCATAAAAAGAAATATTTTCAGACGGCATCCGTTGAACTTTTAAGGCAACGATTGCCAACTCATCCATCACTTCCGGAACACAATCAGGAACCATCCCTAAATCTTCACCACAAATCAACATTTTCGTAGAATTTAGAATTACAGGAAGCTTTTCCATTGCTTTTTCTTTCCAAAGAAAATCCTGTCTTTTGAAGAAATAATCGTGGTACAATTCGTAAATCGCTTTCTTTTCCCAATCTGACAAGTACTTGTAAGAATCTGTTTTAAAAGCATTAAATCTCGGGTGATAAACAGTCTCACCAGCTCTTTTTTCTGATAAGAATAAAACATTTGCACAAAGCGCAAGGAGCTGACCTTCAATATGACCAGCAGATTTTTTCTTAAAATGATCTGAAAGCTTTCTCTGGGTATCAAATTCTTCTTTAAAAGAATAAGTTCCGTTTAAATTATTATTCAAAAAATCTAATGCCTTATTACTTTGATCTCCGAAATAATTCCAAAGAATCAAGTCATTGATGTAAGGTTTGCAGTATCTGTCAAAATCAAACGGAATATGTCTTGCCTTAAATTCTTCCAAAACAATCGGAACAGCAGGATAAAAATATCCTAAAATTCCTTGAGTTGCAGAAACAGGCATTCTCCAGATTCTGAAAAAACCCAGAATATGATCAATTCTCATAGCATCAAAATACTGCTCCAGAGCTTTGAATCTGTTTTTCCACCATTGATAATTATCGGCTTTCATCGCTTCCCAATTATAAGTTGGGAACTCCCAATTCTGCCCAAGTTCTGTAAACTGATCTGGTGGTGCGCCAGCCTGGAAATTCATTCCAAATAGCTCAGGTTCAGTCCACGCTTCTACAGAATGCCTGTAGATACCAATCGGAAGATCACCTTTTAAAGAAACTCCTAAACTATGAATATAGTCAACAGCATCTTTCAGTTGCTTATGAAGCTGAAACTGCACCCACGCATGAAGCATGGAGGTATCATATTCTTTATTTTTTGGTGAGAAAAATGGTGAGATTTTTCCTGCTATATATTTTTTATGGGTCTTCCAGTCGTTGAAGTTGGGTGTTTTGTATTTATCTCGCAATACACAGAATGCTGTATAAGGAAGAAGCCAGGATTCGTTGTCTTTAATGAATTTTTTAAAATTTCTGTCTTTATAAATTTTATCTCTTTCAGTATTGAAAACAGCATTCAGATATTTCCATTTACCTGAAATCATTTTTTCGTAATCAATTAAATCCAAAGAATTTAAATCTGATTTTTCAGCCTCATATTCTTCAACTAATTCCTTAGGTAAATTATAATCTAAATTTCTTATAGAAATATATTGGGGATGCAAAGCGTATACAGAAACAGCAGCGTATGGATAAGAATCTGTCCATGTATAATTTGCCGTGGTGTCATTGATAGGAAGAATCTGAATAATTCCGAGTGAAGTTTCTTTTGACCAATCGGCCAGTTTTTTTAAATCTGAAAATTCACCGACACCAAAGCCTTCTTCACTTCTCAAAGAAAAAACAGGAACTGCAACTCCGGCCGCATGATACATTTGATAAGATCTGAATTTAAAATAATGATCTGCTGAAATCTGCAAAACATCTTTCTGAAGATTAGGAATTGTAAATCTGTTATCACCGGTTTCAACATCGATCACTTTTCCTTCAAGTGTATCGAAAATTGCATATTTATACTGAATCTGTTGATTTCCGGGAATCTCGACGGAGGCTTCCCAAACACCAAAATCAGTTTGTGTAAGATGAACGGCTTTTTCATAATCCCAGTTTCCCAGAGCCGGAACATTTCCGAACAGGACGATTTCCCATTCTGGATGATATATTGGTGCTTCAATTCTGAATAAATGACTATGTTTTTTAAGTACAGATAATTTTTTCGGAACAAACTGATTCAGCTTATTATATAATATTTTATTGTTGAGATAATTTTCGGGAAAATTCTTATTGTTCCATTGGTCAAAGATTAAAAACTCTTTATAATTGTGAGGAAAACTCAATTGATGCGAAACAAACTCTTGTCTTACCACATTATTTTTGTCGTTTACAAGCTGATAATGATACGATATTGATTTTGAAAAATAATCTACTTCACATTTCCAATAGCCATCTTCTGTGTAAAACATGGTGTGGATTTTTGGCACACTTCCGTTCTCATCAATTACCAGCTGAAGGTTTTCACCAGCATTTGCCCGATAACCAACGTTAAAATATAATTTCATCTATCTATTTTTTTGATAAAAATACAGTTTTAAAATTGAAAAACAAACCGTTACAGGATCAAATAATCATAAAAAAACCTTTTCCCACGTTGGAGAAAAGGTACATGTAATCATTTAAAATAATCAAATTTATTCTGTTATAAGAATCTTTTTATTCAGTAAAGCTTTTCCAGATTCATCAGTGATATTGACAATATATGAACCAGTCACTAAAGTTTTAAGATCAACCTGCTGATTCAGATTTCCTTCTTTTACAGATAATCTCTGCGTCAAAACAGTCTTTCCAGAAATGTCAAAAACGTTAATTTTGATGTTTCCTTTTACAGATTTGTCATTGACATTGATGTAGATAAAATGTTCATCAACTTTAGTGGGATATACATCCAGATTAGCAAAAACATTAACAGCGGTTGCTCTGTCGTTGACAAAATATTTACTCGCCAAATCGTAAATATGTAGATTGCTTTCACCTGAAAGCTGTTTTGCTTCAAGATCATTAAGGCTCACTTCATACATAGGTGCTCCTTTCGCACTTGCAATCACAACTTCACCTTTAGAATTCACGGCTGCTCCGTTTACAGAATAAGTTTCAGGAAGTCCCGATATTTTTCCTATAAATTTTGCCTTTAATTCTTTAGTTGAAACTTTAAACACATTACCCGAAGTAGAGAAAACATAGAAATTATTATCTGCATCAGCAATCATATCTCCGCCAAAGCCAGTTTCCATGGCTGTGAAAGAATTTTTACCATTTTCAGCATCATCTGTTATAATTCCGAGATCATTTACGCTGTACTGATTATTTTTTTTACTTATTTGGATAAACTGAGTTCCTGAATTATTGAGGGCATACATATTCCCATCATAACCCGTTGTCATTCTCGTGATATGAGAATTGATATCACAAGATGTAACCCGTGCAACAGTATTTTCAATCAATGTTATTTCTTTTGTTTTTTGATTTAAAACATAAATATTAGACGAAAACATCGGCATATACACCAAATTATCACCGGAATAATCGTAAGCCAAAGCTGCTAAAGTCATTGCCTGAGCATGATTGTAGGAAGTTTTATCTTCAGTAACAGAAGTTTTTCGTGATTGAGAAACTACTTTTGCTTCCGAAGAAACTCCGAAAATACTTTGACCGGAAGTTCCGTTTGCATTCATCGCACGGAAATCGCTGAATTCTATTCGTGGAGAATCTTTACCCGCCAGCGCAAAAAGATCCTGCTGTGCATTGATGGTGTTTCCAAGTAATAATAGAATGACAGGGAGTAAATGTTTTTTCATATTTTAAAATTTATTGGTAATTGTTTTAGTCTTACTAAGTTAAACAATTTTTAAATTATTTTTAAAAATTTATTATGAAAATTCAGCTATAGTTTAGCATATAAAAAAACTCTCGCAGATTTTACGGATTGAGGAGATGACTATATTAAAATCTACTCTTTCCGTAAAATCTGCGAGAGGTATAAAGTTTAAAAAAAATATTTTAATTCAAAACATAAGAGGTTCCGTCTCTTCCATCTTTTAGTTCGATTCCTTCAGCCAAAAGCTTATCTCTGATCTGATCTGAAAGCTCAAAGTTTTTAGATTTTCTTGCCTGATTTCTCAGTTCGATTAAAACCTGCAACGTTTGGTCTAACTTTTCATTATTATTTTCTTCAATCGCCTGAAGTCCTAAAACATCAAATATCAAAGCACTCAACGTTAATTTCAAATCTGCTAAATCTTTAGCTGAAACCGTTTCTTTTTCATCTTTTAAAGCAAAAATAAATTTCACTGCTTCAAATAAATGTGCAATCAAAACCGGTGAATTGAAATCATCTGTTAAAGCATCATAAGCTTTAGTTTTCCATTCTTTAAGATTAAAACCAGATTCATTTTGATCATTTGAAGCAATTGAATTTAATACTTTCACCGCTTCCATCAATCTTGTAAATCCTTTTTCGCTTGCAATCATCGCATCGCTAGAAATATCTAAAACACTTCTGTAATGAGCCTGCAGAAAACAGAAACGAACGATTGTAGGATGAAAAGGCTTTTCAAAAAAATCATTTTCCCCGGAAACCAATTGTTTAGGTAAAATATAATTTCCGGTTGACTTGCTCATCCGCTGAGAATTCATCGTTAGCATATTGGCATGCATCCAGTAATTTACCGGCTCTACGTCGTTGCAAGCTTTTCCCTGTGCAATTTCACATTCATGGTGCGGGAATTTCAAATCCATTCCCCCTCCATGAATATCAAATCTGTCTCCTAGATATTTGGTACTCATCGCAGTACACTCCAAATGCCATCCCGGAAAACCTTCTCCCCATGGAGAATTCCAACGCATGATGTGAGCCGGGGAAGCTTTTTTCCAAAGGGCAAAATCCTGTGGGTTTTTCTTTTCTCCTTGTCCGTCAAGATCTCTTGTATTGGCAAAAAGTTCTTCTATATTACGTTTAGAAAGTTCACCATAGTTGAGACCTCTTTTGTTATATTCTAAAACATCAAAATAAACTGAACCGTTGCTTTCGTAAGCAAAACCTTTTTCGATTAATTTCTGAGTCAATTCTATTTGCTCAACGATATGACCGGTTGCTGTAGGTTCAATATTCGGGGGTAAAAGATTAAACATTTCTAAAACTTTATGAAAATCTACTGTGTATTTTTGTACGATTTCCATAGGCTCTAATTTCTCCAAACGGGTTTGCTTTACGAAACGATCGTTATTAACGTCTCCATCGTCAGTAAGGTGGCCTGCATCAGTAATATTTCTTACATATCTTACTTTATAGCCCAAATGCATTAAGCTTCGGTAGATAAAATCGAAAGAAAGGAAAGTTCGCACATTTCCCAAATGCACATTGCTGTAAACTGTTGGCCCACAAACGTACATCCCAACGTTTCCTTCTAAAATAGGAGTGAATATTTCTTTTTCCGCTGTTAGCGAATTGTATATTTTTAGTTGCATTTATTTTTGTAATTAAAAGATTGAATGATTATAAGACTTAAAAATTGGTCAAACAAATTCTGTCACAACAAATAATGGTTGTGATGAAAATCTGGCTTGAAACTTTTTTAAATTTTATCATTTCTAAATTTTTAATAATCGAGTTTTGCATGACTTCCTACATAATGAAGGAATTCCTGTCTTGTAATAGGATTGGTTCTGAAAATCCCACTTAATTCCGCAGTAATGGTCGAACTTGCGGTATCCTTAATCCCTCTGCAATTGACGCAAAGATGTTTTGCATCAATAATGCAAGCAACATTTTGGGTTCCTAAAGCATCTTTCAGCGCATCGACAATCTGCATCGTCAATCTCTCCTGAACCTGCGGCCTTTTTGCGTAATAATCTACTATTCTGTTAATTTTCGAAAGTCCGATCACATCACCGCTCGAAATATATGCAACGTGCGCTCTTCCGATTATCGGTAAAAAGTGATGTTCGCAGAAAGAATATACTGTGATGTCTTTTTCTACCAACATCTGTCGGTATTTATATTTATTTGAAAATGTAGAAATTCCGGGTTTGTTTTCTGGAAGAAGTCCTCCAAAAATTTCATTCACATACATTTTAGCGACACGTTTCGGAGAATCTTTTAAAGAATCATCGGTCATATCAAGGCCTAAAGTTTCCATAATTTCTCCAAAAAGTTGCGTAATAATTTCTATCTTTTCCTGTGGCGATTTCTCAAAAGCATCTTCACGGATCGGCGTATGCTCTTTTCCCGTGAAAATATCATCATCGTTATCGGTAAAATCAACCATTTTTATTTATTTTGCAACAAAAATACGGATAAAATTAATTCTATATTTTAATTTAGGTCAAATTTGAATTACCTTTCACCCTATAAGTCTCAAATATTATGATTAGTGTCGAAGAAGTAATGAATATTGCGCAAAAGAAAGAATTTCTGGAATTTCCGGCAAGACTTTATAAAGATGACAAAGCGTATATCCGTCCTTTGGATAAAGATATCGAAAGCGTATTCGATAGCAGTCAAAATAAGTGTTTTGCAAATGGTGAAAGCACCCGTTTCCTTTTTAAAAATAAACATGGAGAAACTATTGGAAAAGTAGCTGTTTTTGTCAATAAACAATATATCGAAAAGCAACCGACCGGTGGAATTGGCTTTTTTGACTGTATCAATGATCAGGAAACAGCTAATTTTATTTTTGACAACTGTAAAGAATGGCTTCAAAAAAGAGGTATGGAAGCGATGGACGGCTCGATCAATTTCGGCGAACGAGATAAATTCTGGGGAGTTTTGATCGAAGGGTTTGACCAGCCTTTGTATGGAATGAATTATAATTTCCCTTATTACAAAGAGCTTTTTGAAAATTACGGATTTGAAATTTATTTTAACCAACTGTGCTTCAGCAGAAAGGCCCATGCTCCAACATCGAGAATTTTTAATATCATGCACGCCAAACATTCTAAAAACGAGCTGTTTTCTGCAAAACCTGTAAACAAGGTCCATCTCAATAAGTTTGCTGAAGATTTTTATACCATTTATAATAAATCCTGGGAAAGCCACGGCGGCGGAAAGCAGATGTCTCTCAATGATGTAAAAAAACTGTTCAACAATATGAAACCGGTTATGAATGAGCACATTGCATGGTTTGCGTATGAAAGTGGAAACCCGATTGCTATGTGGATCAATATTCCGGATTTGAATCAATGGTTTAAATATCTTAATGGAAAATTCGGGACATTGGAAAAATTAAAGTTTTTGTATTATAAAACTTTTAAGCACAATACAAAATTTGTCGGACTGATTTTCGGTGTTCTTCCTGAATGGCAAAACAAAGGTGTGGAAGGATATCTCATTGTGGAAGCCGCAAAACATTTCCAGGTAGAAACAAAATTTAAAGATTTTGAGATGCAATGGATTGGGGATTTTAATCCAAAGATGCTCGGGCTTGCGAAGCATTTAGATACCGAAATGACAAGGAAACTGGCAACATACAGGTATTTGTTTGACAGGAATAAGGAGTTTGAGAAACACCCAATGGTTTAATTTAAATATCAATTTATGGATTCATTAGTTTTTGTACTTATTTTATTTTTCCTTTTTATTTTATCGATTCCTGCAATTATTTTTTTGATTGCCTATCTGGCTGCACAAAGCAGAAAGAAGAAGCAAAAGATGCTTTTGGAGCGAATCGGTACTCCTGAATATTATGCTTTTGTAAGATATAATATGGGAAATACTCAAGATCAATTCTTTAAACTAAAAGCATTTCAGGGAAGTAGAATCATTTATCTTGAAGACCGAAAAATTATTTTCAGGGATACTTTAGATCAAAATCCACACACATTTATTTTAGATGAATGTTCCATCAAATGGGAGGATGTAAATATCGTTAATGGTTTATTGAAATGGTTTTCTATTACTGACAGCACAAAAAAATATTACTTCAATATCGACAGCGGAATGTTTATTTTTAACACCAACTCTTCAAAGCCTACAACAAAAAGCGTCTTTGACAAATTGGTTCAGCATCAAAACGAATTATAAACTATATGGCTTTAGAAAATTTCTAAAGCCGTATTTATTTTCATATTACTAACTATTTAAAACAGCTCTCCGGCAATTTTTTTAATATTATCACTTTTTCCCATTGAGTAAAAATGTAAAACAGGAACACCAAAATCAAGCAATTCTTTACATTGAGTTATTGCCCATTCTACACCAATCTGCTTTACAGCTTCATTGTTTTTTGCACTTTCCACTGCATTGATTAAATCTTCGGGTAAATCTATTTTGAAAACCTGAGGCAATAATTTCAAATGTTTTTTTGTTGCAATCGGCTTTATACCCGGAATAATAGGAACTGTAATACCCATTTTACGTGCTTTTTGCACAAATTCAATGAATTTTTTATTATCAAAAAACATTTGCGTAACGATATAATCTGCACCGGCATCTACTTTTTGCTTCAGCCATTTCAGATCGTAATTCATTGATGGAGCTTCCATATGCTTTTCGGGATAACCGGCTACGCCGATGCAAAATTTATTGTGCTCGTCACAAATTTGGTCTTCATCATGAAGATATTTTCCTCTTCCCAAATTATTAATTTGATTTACTAAATCCATTGCACTGGAATGCCCTCCAGGAGTTGCTTCAAAATACTGATGTCCTTTCATTGCGTCACCACGAAGCGCCATGATATTATCTATGCCCAAATACATACAATCGACCAAAAGATATTCTGTTTCTTCTTTGGTAAAGCCTCCACAAAGCAAGTGAGGAACAGTATCTACGCTGTATTTATGCTGAATTGCTGAACAAATGCCCAAGGTTCCGGGTCGCATTCTGGTAATACGTCTTTCCATCAAACCGTTGCCTTTATCGATGTATATATATTCTTCTCTTGAAGTAGTGACATCAATAAATGGCGGTTTAAATTCCATCAAAGGATCGATATTCCTGTATAAATCTTCAATCCCTATCCCTTTTTGGGGCGGAACAACCTCCAAAGAAAATAAGGTTTTGCCGTTGGCGTTTTTTATGTGGTCTGTGATTTTCATTTTTTATGAATCGTAGTTTAATTTTTGTATATCCAGTCAGTACCTAATCTGTTCGATTCTCCGCATTGAATATAAGAGTCGAGGTAAAATGAAATTTTAAATCTGTACTTCCTATCATTAAAAATTTCAAAAAATTTACTGCTTTGTATTACTTCGAAGTCCGATTTTATATTTACATTATAAACATATATTTTATTCGGCTTAAGCTTAATATCTTTATCCTTATAGGTAAAGCAATCAATATCTTTATTACTCAATTCCATTTTTTTAAAAGATTGAGTAATTTCATTATAAAATTCCAGATCTACTAATCTCATATTACAGAAATTAATCTCTTTTGGAATTTTAAAAAACTTCCCATCAATATTTTTAAGCATTAATTTAAACTTTCCAGTTTCCTTTAAATTGTCTGCATTTACAGTAACCAGATATTTTGTACAAAAACAAAAAGATCCAGGTTGAGAAATAAAATAAAGATTAGTTTTTTCATTTTAAATTCCGTCTGCTAAATTCGGGTTCAGCCACTTTCTGGCTTCCTGTAAAGAAATCCCTTTTCTTTTGGAATAATCTTTCAACTGGTCTTCTGATATTTTCCCTAAACCGAAATATTTGGCGTGCGGACTCCCAAAATAATATCCGGAAACGGCAGCCGTTGGGAACATTGCCAAACTTTCAGTAAGATAAACTCCGATATTTTCTTCCACTTTTAAAAGGTTCCAAATCTCATGTTTTTCCAAATGATCGGGACATGCAGGATAACCCGGAGCAGGACGAATTCCTTTATATTTTTCGGCAATTAATTCTTCGTTGCTTAAATTTTCCTGATTGGCGTATCCCCAATATTCTGTACGGACTTTCTTATGTAAAAACTCAGCGTAGGCTTCCGCAAAACGGTCGGCTATTGCTTTAACCATAATTGCGTTGTAGTCGTCGTTGTCTTTTTCATACTGATCAGACAATTCATCCGTTCCGAAACCTGTACACACACAGAAAGCTCCCATATAATCGGTTTTCCCTGAACTTTTTGGTGCGATAAAGTCGCTTAATGCGATATAATCTTTCCCTTTTGATTTCTGAACCTGTTGTCTCAACGTTAAAAACTTAACTTTTTCCTGATCATTTTCATCATAAATTAAAATGTCATCGGTTTCATTTGAATTGGCTTTAAAAATTCCAAAGACCGCTTTGGCTACCAAGAGTTTTTCGTCAACTATCTTCTTTAAAATTTTCTGTCCGTCTGCAAACAGTTCTTTTGCCTGCTCGCCAACAACCTCATCATCAAAAATGTTAGGATACTTTCCGTGAAGGTCCCAGCTTCTGAAAAACGGCGACCAGTCGATAAACGGAATCAATTCTTCCAGAGCCTGATTTTCAAAAACCTGAATTCCCAAATTGTTAGGCGTGAAAATTTCTTCGTTTTCCCAATCGATTTTGAATTTATCTCTTCGGGCATCTTCGATGGTAACGTAATTTTTATCAACCTGTCTGTTCAGGAACTTTTCTCTGAAATCTGAATAATCACTTTTTAAATCATCCACATATTCCTTGTTTCGGTCCCCAAGCAATGAACTTACTACATTGACCGCTCTGGAAGCATCATTCACATGAACGACTGCATTTTTATATTTTAAATCAATCTTTACTGCAGTATGCGCTTTTGAAGTCGTTGCACCCCCTATTAATAAAGGGAAATTTAAGTTCTGTCTTTCCAGTTCCGAAGCGATGTACACCATTTCATCTAAACTTGGCGTAATCAGTCCGCTCAAACCGATGACATCGACGTTGTGGTCGATCGCCGCCTGAATAATTTTCTCAGCCGGAACCATCACGCCCAAATCAACAATATCATAATTATTACAACCCAAAACTACACTCACAATATTTTTTCCGATATCGTGAACGTCGCCTTTTACGGTTGCCATCAAAATTTTTCCGTTGGGTTTCTGAGCTACGTCTTTTTCGGCTTCGATGAAGGGTTGTAAATAAGCTACAGCTTTCTTCATCACACGGGCCGATTTTACCACCTGCGGAAGAAACATTTTCCCTGCACCGAATAAATCTCCGACAACGCCCATTCCGGTCATCAGATTGACTTCGATAACGTGCAGAGGCCGGTCAGCAAGCAATCTGGCTTCTTCTACATCTTCTTCGATGAAACGGTCAATCCCTTTTACCAGAGAATGCGTAATTCTTTCCTGCAAAGAATGTGTACGCCATTCGAGTTCCTCAACTTTTTCTTTTTTGATCGATTTATTTCGTTCAGAATAATCCAAAAGTCGTTCGGTTGCATCTTCTCTTTTGTCGAGAATTACATCTTCAACGAGTTCGAGAAGTTCTTTATTGATTTGATCATATACTTCAAGCAATGCAGGATTTACGATTCCGATATTCATCCCGGCCTGGATCGCATGATAAAGAAAAACGGAGTGCATCGCCTCGCGCACCGTATCATTTCCACGGAAAGAGAACGAGACATTAGAAACTCCACCACTCACCGAAGCATACGGAAGATTTTGTCTTACCCAGCGTGTCGCTTCAATAAAATCGATTGCGTTTCGACGGTGTTCATCCATTCCTGTTGCAACGGGGAATATATTTAGATCGAAAATAATATCTTCAGCAGGAAATTTAATCTCATCAACTAAAATATCATATGATCGTTTGGTAATTTCCAGTCTTCTGTCATAATTATCGGCTTGACCGACCTCATCAAAAGCCATAACAATCACAGCTGCTCCGTATCTTTTGATCGCTTTGGCGTGTTTTACAAACTCTTCTTTTCCTTCTTTTAAACTGATGGAATTCACCACACATTTTCCCTGAACGACCTGAAGACCGGCTTCCAAAATTTCCCATTTGGAAGAATCGATCATGATCGGTATTTTGGAGATGTCAGGTTCGGAGCCAATAAGGTTGAGGAATTTAATCATGGAAGCTTTTCCGTCGATCAAACCGTCGTCAAAATTCACATCAAGAATCTGAGCACCACCATCCACCTGATCTCTTGCGATATCTAAAGCTTCAGCAAATTTTTCTTCTTTTATTAATCTTAAAAACTTTTTAGATCCGGCAACGTTAGTTCTTTCACCGACGTTGATAAAATTTGATTCCGGAGTAATGATCAAGGGTTCGAGCCCTGATAATTTTAAATATTTCATTGAATTATTCTTCTAAAATAAAATATGCGTTATTCGCATTTTGCTTCAGCAAATCGACATGTTTGCCTAAAGCGGTAAAAATCGGAAATCGTTTGTAGCCCAAATTATTTTCTTTGGCAAACTGCTCAATTTCTTCCGTGATTTCGTTATAATACATATAGCTGTAGTTTGGAAAAAGGTGATGGGCAACATGAAAGTTGAAATTTCCCAGCACATTTCTCACAAACCAGTTATTTTCTTTTAAATCATTGGTTACTTCCAGTTGATGGCGAATCCAGCTGAACGGAAGTCCGTTTTTTTCATCCAACTTCGGAAACGCATTGTCAGGAAGCGGATGTAGTGGTAACAGTACAAAAAGTGCAAAAATGCTTGCTGCAATGACCTGTAAAAACCAGGCTCCCAAAGCCAAGCTTAGTGAGACTTTAAAAAACAAAACCGGCACAGCGATCTGATAAAAAAAGTAAAATAATTTAAAACAAATCATCTTAATTTTTTCTGAAACAGGAATTTTGCCCTGTGTCTTAAGAATCACTCTTTCATTATCAAAAAAATCTCTGAAATCTCTGATGAACATCCAGTTGAAGAGATATAATGGATATACTAAAAAGAAAAATAAATGCTGGTATTTTTGAATTCCTTTAGCCTTGATCCATGGAACGATGAGTAAAAGTCCGCTTTGCTCGATGTCGGTATCCCAGCCGTCGACATTAGGATAGGCGTGGTGCGCTGCGATGTGTCTTTTTTTCCAGATGTAGGAATTGGCTCCCACAAAATCGAAAATCTGCAGCACAAGGCTATTCAATTTTTTATTTTTAAAAATATTGTTGTGAGCTGACTCGTGAATTAAATTTAAATAAATCAGAACCAGCGAAATACCCATCAACACAAAACCCGAAATATAAACCCACAATTGATCTGCATTGAGAAGCGCAAACACATACAAACCGAAATAGACCAAAGGCAAAAATATGGCTTTAATCTGGATGTAAACATCTCTGTTTCTGGGAAGTTTTTCTACTCGCTGATTCACTCTTTTTCTTAATTCATTAAACATTTTGGCGTCGTCTGGATTTTTTTGGTAAATTGGCTTTTCCATAAGATTCTTAATTTGGATTTAAAGTATTTTCATACCTGCTCTAAATTTTCAAATCAAAAATCATACAAAATCCTTCACTTTTCTTGGCTCATATTTATCAACTAAATCTGCAATCGCTTTGATGTGTTCTGGTGTTGTACCACAGCATCCTCCAATGATATTGATCAATCCTTTTTCTACATATTCTCTGATTTGGGTTGCCATCTGATCAGGAGATTCATCGTACTGCCCGAAAGCATTTGGAAGACCTGCATTCGGATAAGCTGATATATGGAATTCTGAATTGTGCGCTAGTGTTTCTAAATAAGGCGTCAACTGATTCGCCCCTAAAGCACAGTTGAAACCTACGCTCAATAAATTCAGATGAGAAACTGAGATTAGAAAAGCTTCCGCGGTTTGTCCGCTCAATGTTCTTCCTGAAGCATCGGTAATTGTTCCTGAAACCATGATTGGAATTTCAATCCCTCTTTCTTCCTGAATTTCATCGATGGCAAACAATGCCGCTTTTGCATTTAATGTATCAAAAATTGTTTCTACCAAAAGAATGTCTGAACCACCATCCAGCAAAGCTTCTGACTGTTGCTTGTAAGCGTTTCTCAATTCTTCAAAAGTAATCGCACGGTAACCTGGATCATTGACATCTGGACTTAAACTCGCTGTTCTGTTTGTCGGACCAATTGATCCCGCGACAAATCTTGGCTTTTTGGGATTCTTTGCTGTATAGTCATCACAGACTTTTCTGGCAATTTTTGCAGATTCGTAATTCAGTTCGTAGACCAAATCTTCCATGTGATAATCTGCCATTGCGATGGTTGTTCCTGAAAAGGTATTAGTTTCCAGAATATCAGCTCCTGCTTCAAGGTATTTCCTATGAACTTCTTCGATCGCATGAGGCTGTGTCAAAGAAAGGAGATCATTGTTTCCTTTTACAGGATGTTCCCAGTCTTTGAAACGCTCGCCACGGTAATCTTCTTCCTCAAATTTATAGCGCTGAAGCATGGTTCCCATCGCTCCGTCGAGAATCAGGATTTTCTCGGAAAGGGCTTTGTATAGTTGTTCTGAATTTTTCATTTTATTTAATACTAATTACACGAATTATATTCGAATTTCTCAAATTTTACGCTGAATCTCTTGCAGCCCGACTTGAACGGAGCTCTTTTTGCCGGAGCGCAGCGGAGGCAAAAAAGCGGGAGTGGAAGGCGGATACAGCTGCCCAAATTATTTTACTCCAGCGCTTGCTTCAAATCTTTAATAATATCATCCACATTTTCCAGACCTACGGAGCAACGAACCAAACCTGCTGTAATCCCTACTTCGTTTCTTTCCTCACTAGATAGTTTGGAATGCGTTGTAGATGCAGGATGGGTGACAATCGTTCTTGTATCTCCAAGATTTGCAGATAGTGAACACATTTTTATTTTATCTAAAAATTTTCTTCCGCCTTCAATTTCGCCTTTGATCTCAAAAGCGACAATGTTTCCGCCCAATTTCATTTGTTTTTTGGCAATCTCATAACTCGGATGTGATTTTAAAAATGGATATTTTACAAGTTCAACATTAGGATGTGTTTCTAAAAACTCTGCCACTTTCAACGCATTTTCGCAATGTCTTTCGACACGGATTGCTAAAGTTTCCAAGCTTTTGGATAAAACCCACGCGTTGAATGGTGACATCGCCGGACCTGTATTTCTGGCGAAAAGATAAATTTCTCTAATCAAATCTTCTTTTCCGACCGCTACTCCACCCAAAACACGACCTTGCCCATCAATTAGTTTTGTAGCTGAATGGACGACCAAATCAGCTCCGTATTTAATCGGCTGTTGTAAATAAGGTGTGGCGAAACAGTTATCTACAATGAAAATCAGATTGTTTTTTCTGGCAATCTGACCAAAATATTCTAAATCTAGAATTTCTATCGCAGGATTTGTCGGAGTTTCGAGATAAAGGATTTTTGTATTTGGTTTAATGTATTGCTCTACATTTTCAGAATCTTCAGCTTTAAAATATGTTGTTTCAATATTCCATTTTGGGAAATATTTTGTAAACAAAGTATGTGTAGATCCAAAAACCGACTGACAGCTTATAATGTGATCTCCTGCATTCAGTAAAGCTGCAAAGGTAGAATAGATGGCTGCCATTCCTGTTGCAAAAGCATAACCCGCTTCTGCGCCTTCCATTTTTGCTATTTTATCAGTAAATTCTGTAACATTCGGGTTTGAAAACCGGCTGTACAAATTCTTGGATTTCTCTTCAGCAAAACTCGCTCTCATGTCTTCTGCATCTTCAAAAACGAAGCTTGAAGTAAGATACAAAGGAGTGGAATGCTCGTCAAACTGCGTTCTTTCGGTTTGAGTTCTTATTGCGAGGGTTTCGAAATTTTCGTTTTCCATTATTTTATTATTTTTCCCATAGGTTTCACCTACGGCTATTTATATTAAACCCTTCGGTTTGTTATTACTTTGTTTCACTCAACCGTAAAATATCCCCAAAAACACCACGGGCAGTTACTTTCGCTCCCGCTCCCGCCCCCATGATGACAATTGGATGTTCACCGTAACTTTCGGTATAGATCTCAAAAATTGAGTCTGAACCTTTTAACTGTCCTAAAGCAGAAGTTGCCGGAACAGAAATTAATTTTACATCCAGTTCACCTTTTTCTTTCTGTAAATCGCCATGCAAATCACCTACATATCTTAAAACATGATCCGGCTCCTGATTTTTCTTGATTTTTTCATACTCTCTGTCTAATTCATCAAGTCGTGAAAGGAATTCCCGCTTGGAAACAGAAAGTAAAGCTTCAGGAACTAAATTTTGAATACTGATATCGTTAAACTCATTAATTAAATCTAATTCTCTCGCTAAAATCAGCAATTTTCTAGCAACATCATTTCCTGACAAATCTTCTCTCGGATCCGGCTCGGTAAATCCTTTTTCTAAAGCTTCGTTAACAATTGCTGAAAATTTATCGTCTCTTAAAGAAAAATTATTAAAAACATAGCTTAAAGTTCCTGAGAAAACCCCTTTAATCCTGGTAATATTTTCTCCGGAAAGATGTAAAAGTTTAATAGTGTCAATTAATGGTAAACCCGCACCAACATTGGTCTCATACAGATATCGCTTGTTATTTTTGTTCAAAGTATAACGTAGTTTACGGTATTCTTCGATAGGAAGTGTGTTAAAAATTTTATTGGATGAGACTACATCAAACCCATTTTCTGCTAAAGCATGATAATTTTTGACAAAATCTACACTTGCCGTATTATCAACAACAATCAGATTTTCAAGCTGATTTTCTTTTGAAAAGTTAATGAGTTCGTCAATGCCTGACGATCTTTCCGAAGCAAAAACCTCATCACTCCATTTGTCATCGAATCCTTTTTTGTTAAAGGCAATTTTTCTGGAATTGGCAACTGCAACAACTTTCAAATGTATATTTTTTCTTCTTTTAATTTCTTCTGAAGAATGCAAAACCTGCTCAATTAACGTTTTTCCTACATTTCCGTGGCCAATAATTGCTAAATGAACCGTTTTTGGTTTTTTGAAAATTTCTGATTCAATAATATTTTTAGATTTTTCATCCTGAGAAGAAGTAACGACAATATTAATGCGTTTTTCGCTTGAATTTTGGTTTAAAAGCAACGGGAAAATATTGTTTCTCGCCAGTTCAGAAAGTATTTTATTCAGATCATCTGCCACAAAACCAATGACTGAAACATTATTGATACTGTAAATCTGTGAAACCTTACCTGATTTTCTTTCTGCAGCAAATTCTTCAATCAGACAATTAACCGCTTTTTCAGAATCATCTTCGTGTACAAGAATTGACAGCCCGTTCTCCACGGCTTGTTGAGATATTACTCCAACACTTATTCTTGCGAAGGTAAGTGCTTTAAAAACTCTTCCATCAATACCGATTTCGCCTAAGAAATCTTCTCCTTCAAACTTGATGATTGATCTGTTTTTTAAAAATTTTATTTCGTTAGCATTATTTTTCATCTACAAAATATTTTTTATGATATAATTTAATTGTTCATATTCCATTAGAAAGGCATCATGCCCATGAATTGATCTGATCTCGTGATAGAAAACATCTTCTTTCTCAGTTTTCAGCTTATTAAAAGACATTCGAATTTCAGAAGCCGGGAAAAATAAGTCGGTATCTACAGAGATCATATGCATTCGTGCTTCGATTTTGCTTAAATCTTTTTCGTCAGCATTAATGTTCATGAGCAAATGATTCATCAGTTGGTAAGATTTTAAACTAAATCTTTCGGCTAAAGATTTGCCATGATAAACCAACCAATCTTCCGATTCTAATTTTTGCTTTTCCTTGTTATAATTGTTTTGAAATCTGTCATTTAGAGATTGAGGCGTTCTGTAACACAACATCGCATGAATTCTTGCTTTTTCTAATGGCTGATCAGAATCATTTAATAAAAATTTCTGAACCAAACATTGAGCATGAAGCCAATCGTGAGTTTTAAAATCACACGCAATCGGAATAAAGAGCTCGGCCAAATCTGGAATTTTAGCAAGCATTCCCCAACCAATTCCACCACCAAGCGAACCCCCGATAATGGCATATAAGTTTTTAATATTTAAAATCTCAAGACCTTTCAGAAAAATATTGGCAATATCTGAAGGGGTGAAATCTGAATACTCATCAATAAAAAAATCATCATATCCGTTTCCGGGAATATTGAAGCACAGAACAGTATATTTATTGGTATCAATGATCTGATTTTCGCCAATCAACTGCTTCCACCAACCTTTTTCTCCGGAAACATTTGAATTTCCGGTTAAGGCATGATTGACTAAAATGATGGGTGCTGAAAACAGTTCTTTCCCAAAAAGCTGATAGCTTAACGGGATCTGATATTCCTTTTGAGAATCGGTTTTGTACAAAAAATTAATATGTTGCAGTTCTGTTTTCAATTTTATCTTAATTAAATAAATTTGAAAATGCCACGGGAAATGGCTGAAAAGAACTTCAGTAAGTTATCTGTCCAAAATAATCTTTTGGTAGAACGTAGCACCTTCTTCACTTGCGCGAAGGGTTGCTAAGGTTTCACAGGGTCTATCCCTCAACCTTTCTTGATAACATTTTCAATATGTAAATGAACGAATGGTGCAAATATAATACATTTCTGCTAAATAAGTAAATAAAAAATATTTCTTATTAAAAATCCTTTAATGAGAAATATTTTAGAAGTATGTTAAGAATTATTAAGCTTAAAAAAATTGGTTTTTTTTGTCAAAAAATCTACCTTAGCAATGAAAATGATGCAATATGAGTGTTGAAAAACAGAGACTAAAAGATAAAAACTGGTTAAACTGGGGACCTTATGTCAGCAACAGACAATGGGGAAATGTGCGTGAAGATTACAGTCCCAACGGTGATGCATGGCGGTTTGCGAATCACAATAATGCCGAAAGCTATGCCTACCGATGGGGCGAAGAAGGCATCGCCGGAATTTCAGACACCAAGCAACTCTTTTGCTTCGCACTTTCATTCTGGAATAAAAATGACGAAAGGGTAAAAGAACGATTTTTCGGATTAAGCAATCCTCAGGGAAATCATGGAGAGGATATTAAAGAAATTTTCTACTATTTAGATAATACACCGACACACAGCTACATGAAGCTGGTCTATAAATATCCCATCAACAAGTTTCCTTACGAAGATTTAGTCGCTGAAAACGGAAGACGAACCAAGAAAGAACCGGAGTATGAAATCATCGACACGGGAATCTTTGATAAGGACGAGTATTTTGATATTTTTATTGAATATTGTAAAGGAAATTTTGATGACATTTTGGTGCGGGTTACGGTTTGTAATCGCAGTAACCAAGATGCACCAGTTGTTGTAATACCAACCGCGTGGTATAGAAACAACTGGAAATGGGGGTATAATGAATACAAAGGTCAGCTGCAAGATTCTCATGACGGATGTATCAACATCAATCACGATAGTATTCCTTTGAAGAAATTTTATTCAAAAAACAAAAATGCACAACGCGTTTTTTGTGATAACGAAACCAATAATCCAAAAATTCATGGAACTGCAAATGTTGAAAATGCATATTATAAAGATGGAATTAATGATTTTGTAGTCCATCAGAAAAACACGATTAATCCGGAAAAAAAAGGTTCCAAAGCATCATTTATTGTTGAAAATGAGGTAAAAGCCGGGCAGTGTGAAATTTTCGAATTCAGATTGACATCCCATGAGATGGATGATCCTTTTTATGATTTTGAAAATATCTTCAGTACAAGAATTTCTGAAGCTGATGAATTTTATGAGGAAATTCAGCAGGATGTTCCGAACGAAGACGAAAGAAACGTACAGCGGCAGGCTTTTGCAGGCCTTCTCTGGAATAAGCAGTTTTATCACTATAATGTAGGAAAATGGCTGAAAGGCGACCCAAATCATGAAGCCCCAAGAGATTTTGAAAATTATGTGAGGAATACCGAATGGGAACATCTTCACAATAAAGATATCATTTCAATGCCCGATAAATGGGAGTATCCTTGGTATGCGACTTGGGATTTGGCATTTCACTGTGTTCCTTACGCAATTATTGACGGTGATTTTGCTAAAAACCAGCTTCTTCTTTTGACTAAAGAATGGTACATGCATCCTAACGGACAAATGCCCGCTTACGAATGGAATTTAAGTGATGTAAATCCACCTGTTCATGCATGGTCTTGTTTCCGAGTATTTAAAATAGATGAAAAAGCAAATGGTAAACCTGACCTTTTATTTTTAGAAAAAGTTTTCCAGAAACTACTTTTAAATTTTACCTGGTGGGTCAACCGAAAAGATAAAAACGGTAAGAATATTTTTGGCGGTGGATTTTTAGGACTCGATAACATCGGAGCTTTCGATCGGAATATGACTCTTAAAGATGGTGAACATCTTGAGCAGGCAGACGGTACAAGCTGGATGGCAATGTATGCCCTGAATATGATGCGTATTGCGATGGAGCTGGCTCAATATTACCAGGTTTACGAAGATATGGCCATCAAATTCTTTGAACATTATCTCTACATCGCCGAGGCTATGGAAAATATGGGTGAAGACAAAGAAGGTCTCTGGAATGAAGAGGACGGGTTTTTCTATGATGTTCTTCAGCTTGGAGACGGAGAAAGTGTAACCTTAAGACTAAGAAGTATTGTAGGATTGATTCCGATGTTTGCAGTAGAGATTATTGATCATCATCTTTTGGATAAAATGCCCAATTTCCGTGAAAGGATGGATTGGGTTTTGAAAAATAAACCTGAACTTGCCAATCTTGTATCTCATTGGGACGAAGAAGGCAGCGGTAGAAAGCATTTGATGAGCATCCTCCGTAAGACAAGACTTAAGAAAGTTTTGACAAGAATGGTTGACGAAAAAGAATTTTTAAGCACATACGGTATTCGTGCGATGTCAAAAGTGTATGAAGAAAACCCTTTTGTTTTCACCGTTCATGGCAATAAAAATGTAGTGTATTACACTCCGGCAGAAAGTGACAGCCGAATGTTTGGCGGAAACAGCAATTGGAGAGGTCCGATTTGGTTTCCGATTAACTTTTTAATTGTAGAAAGTCTCCAGCGTTTTCATTTTTATTATGGAAACAGCCTGAAAATTGAGTTTCCGACAGGAAGCGGTGAGCAGAAAAATCTGGATGAAGTTGCTACCAATATCAGCAACAGACTTTGCTCTATATTTTTGAAAGATGAAAGCGGACAACGTGCTTTCAATGGGGGAAATTATAAATTTAACTATGATCCGAATTTCAAAGATTATATTACTTTCTTTGAATATTTTCACGGAGACAACGGCCGCGGTGTAGGTGCATCACACCAGACAGGATGGACGGCTACGGTTGCAAAACTGATGAAGCCAAGACTGGCTTAATTGGTTGGAGGGTTTGAGTATTGTAATTTTTGAGTGTCATAGAATAAGTGACAATTTTCTACAGCACTCAAACCCTCCCATTCTATTTTCCAACTTTTTCTGTGTTTACATAAATTTCAAACCCAATTGCTACAGTAGGTTCTAGTGTTTTTGAAACCGAGCAGTATTTTTCAAAGGACAGCTCACATGCCTTTAAAGCTTTTTTAGGGTCGATTGTTCCTTCTAAAAAGAATTTAACGAGGATAGATTTAAAAGGTTTGGCATCTTCTACAGGAACTCTTTCTCCTTCCACTTCAGCTCTGAAACTTGTAATTTCCTGTCTTTGCTTTTTTAAAATTGAAACGACGTCGATTCCGCTGCATCCTGCTACTGCCATCAATACGCTTTCCATCGGAGAAACGCCTTTTGCGCCGGGCTGTGAAGTGTTATCTAAAAGAATTGAATTTCCTTGTGAATTGGTACATTCAAATAAAAAATCGTCGTTAAGTCTATTGAGAGTTATTTTCATTATTACTTATTTTATTACAAAGTTACAAAATCCCTCTTGCTTTGATCTCCAGATATTTATTAATCACCTCCACATTCAGATTTTCCGGAAGCGTATACACAGAATAAATTCCAAATTTTCTTAACTCCTGAATGATGAGTTTTTTCTCAAATTCAAATTTTTCAGCAATCACTTCGTCATAAATTTCCTGCATACTTTCCGGATTTTTGTGAAGCAAAGTCTGTAATTCTGAATTTTTAAAGAAAACGACAACCAGCAAATGGTTTTTGGCAATACCGCGAAGATATTTCATCTGACGGTTTAAGGCGTCCAGTGTTTCGAAATTGGTAAAAAGCAAAATAAGGCTTCTCTGGTTTACAGAATATTTCACATCCTGATATAACCTGTTGAAATCACTTTCAAAAAAATCTGTTTTGATATTGTACAATGATTCTGAAATTTTTCTCAACTGTCCTGATTTGTTATCAGCAACAACTTTATTTTCTGCTTTTTTAGAAAAAGTCATCATCCCTGCACGATCACCTTTTTTCAGGATAATATGTGATAAGGCCATAGTTGCATTAATCGAATAATCGAGAAGACTCAGTCCTTGGAAAGGCATTTTCATCGTTCTGCCTTTATCAATCAGCATAAAAATCCGCTGTGATTTTTCATCCTGAAATTGGTTGACCATGATGCGGTTTGTTTTTGAAGTTGCTTTCCAGTTGATGGTTCTTACGTCATCTCCGGGAACATATTCTTTGATTTGCTCAAACTCCATTGTATGACCGAGTTTCCTGATTTTTTTGATTCCGCCGAGCAAAAATTCATTTTGCAAAGCCATCAATTCATACTTTCTTAAATGAATAAACGACGGATAAGCCGGAAGCATGGCATCTTTCTGAAAAGTAAATCTTTTAGACACAAAACCTATAGGAGATGAAGCAAAAATATTTAAAGCTCCGAAATTGTATTCCCCTCTTTCTTTCGGCTCCAAAATATATTGAAATAAAGTGTTTTTACCAGATTCAATTTGTTTTTCAATTAAAAAATCTCTCTTCTGAAACTGAAATGGTATTTCATCAATTACTTTCGCATTGATTTTGAAACTATACTTATTTTTAATATCAACTTTTACCTGATTTTCGTCGCCATTGGATAGTTTTTCAGGTAAAATTCTTTGTGCTAACAAGCCATTTTTTTCTCTAAACAAAAGCAGATAATCAACCATCGCGGCAAGGAAAACCAACAATAAAAAAATATGCCCGAAAATCATCAGAAACGGAAAGAAAAATGCAAAAACATATAGAATCCCCACTCCTGTGAGCGCGAAAAAAAAGCGATTGTTGATATATAATTTCTTCATTGACTATATGCTATAAATAAAGGGCAGTAAGCTGTAAACGTCAACTTCCAACCAATGACCCATTTCTATCTCGGAATTTCAATTCCTTCCAAAATCTGACGGATAATTTCATCGGCAGTCAATCCCTCCATTTCTCTTTCCGGTGACACGATCACTCGGTGTCTTAAAACTGCATAACTCGCCTCCTTGATATCTTCCGGAGTTACAAAATCTCTTCCCCTCAATGCCGCAAAAGCTTTTGAAGCCGTCAGCAAAGCTAAACTTGCTCTTGGCGAAGCTCCCAAATACAGAAATTGATTTTCTCTCGTGCTGATAGTGATTTTACCAATATATTCCATCAGTTGAGATTCGACAATGATCTCTTTTACCAATTTTTGATAATGGCTCAATTGCTGAGCGCTGATTACTGGTTGTACCACATCTGTTTTATCTTCCTGCCTGCTTTCGTGCTGGTTTTTGATGATGGCAATTTCCTGTTCAAGATTCGGATAACCTACATTTATTTTAAACAAAAAACGATCGAGCTGCGCTTCCGGAAGCCTGTATGTTCCTTCATGCTCAATGGGATTCTGTGTAGCCACGACCAAAAAGGGAGCTTCCATTTCATATTGCGTTCCATCCATTGTGATTTGCCTTTCTTCCATCACCTCAAACAATGCCGACTGCGTTTTGGCTGGTGACCGATTGATCTCATCAATTAATATAAAATGGGAGAAAATAGGACCTTTCTTAAACTCAAATTCAGAATTTTTTATACTGAAAATTGATGTCCCCAAAATATCTGAAGGCATTAGATCCGGCGTAAATTGTATTCTGCTGAAGTCAACATCTATTGTTTTTGCCAATAATTTTGCTGTTATTGTTTTTGCAACTCCTGGAACACCTTCAATCAAAACGTGACCATTCGAAAGTAAAGCCGCCAAAAGATGCTCGATCATATCATGTTGACCGACAATTACTTTTGCAATTTCGGCTTTTACTTTTTCCAGACTTTTGCGAAGTTCGATCATATCAATTCTCGGTTCAAATCCGCTTTCTTTTTTATCTAAATTGATAAAATTCTGAGAGTCTATATTTTGGTTTTCTTGGTTTACCATAACTATGTTTATTATTTTTGAGCTCCGTAGGAGCGAAATGTTTGTAGTTTTAGCTTGAAACGGTTAGTGGAGCTCCGTAGGAGCGGCACTTTAATCTTCATCAAATTCAAACATATATTTTTCTTCGTATTGTATTTCAAATTTATTTAAAAGTTCAATATACTCTTCTTTAAAGCTTTTCCTTTTGTGATGTTCTTCTTGGTTAAGTATATAACTAACAACTTTATCAATCTGACTTTTAGAATAAGAAAAAGCGCCGTAACCTTCCTGCCAGTTAAATTTTCCATTGACCCATTTTTGTTCATTAATAAATCTGGAAGAATTTGCTTTAATGTCACGAACAAAATCTGATATTTTAAGATTCAAACTATTAAATCCCACAAGAAGGTGAATATGGTCAGGATTAGCATAAATTGCTAATAATTTTTGGTTGCTATTTTTAATAATTCCTGAAATGTATTTGTGCAAATCTTCTCTTTTTGAATTATGAATCAGATTTTGCCTTCCCTTTACAGCGAAGATCAATTGAATGTAAATCTGAATATATGTATTTGCCATTTCTGTATCGCTCCTACGGAGCTCAATTTATAATTATCGTTTTAGTTACAAACATTCCGCTCCTACGGAGCTCCCCTTCTAATCTATCACTTCAATATATCATCCAAAAGTTTATTCATTCTCGCCAGATCTTCCTTCATCACACTTGCATAGGGATCTTGAGCCTCTTTTATTAAAACAACCGCTTCATTAATCGTTTCAATATTTTTTCCGGTTTTCAACTGAAGTTTTTTTGCGAACTCTTCATCCAAATTTTGCGTATCAATCAATAGATCGAGTCTTACTCTGTTTAGAAAATACTGTGCTTTTTTTGCCATCATATCATGAAAATCTCCTTCCTGCAGATAAAGATTCCCTATACTTTTTACAAAATCGACGGAAGTGTTCTTTAACGGTTCAAGAATGGGAACGATTCGCTGTTTTCTTTTTGCATTAAAAAAGATAAACAAAATCAACCCACCCAACAAAAGCCACCAAGCATATTTCAGAGCCGGGTTTCCTAAAATAAAACGCATAAAAAACCTTGACTCTTTGGTATTCGATTCTACAAACCAAAGCGTTTCTCTATCATCAAGATAAGAAAAAACATCTTGTGCATATTTTGTATTTCCGGATTTTAGAAGGTAATAATTAGTCAAAAATAGCGGTTCACAGTGAATGTAGATTTTTCCTTTCCCAAAATTTGCTTTAATGAAATTAGCCTGATCGGTATTTTCTGCCTCCACTGTTTTTCCTAAAGCCTGAACACCTGGTTTTATATAGGAAAAGCCTCGTCCGGAAGGAAATTTATCTAATTTAATAAAATCATTATGATATTTTTTATCGGTCAGCTTTAATACGTTATTGTCTTCAAATGAAATCTGAGAATCGTAAAAACCAATGCTGTCTGAGATTTCTTTTGGCATTTTACTCATAATCAGCATTGCGTCAGATCCTTTATAAACCTCATCAAGGATCTTCTTCCAGGATTGTATGTCAATATCACTTTCAATCACTAAGATATTGTGGGCATCTTTTTTATTTTGATTATAATAATCGTAAGCGGTAACATCAATTTTTTTGAGGTTATTTTTAAATAAATCTTTTACTTCCTGATTAAAAACAAATAATCCGAAAGGTGATTTTTCATTCACATCAAAATTTTTTCGCCAGTCTACAACCTCTTTTTTATTAACTTCAAGCAACGCCAAAATCACCATGATAATGATGAAAATTAAAGCATATATTTTGAACGTTTTATTCATTTTAAATTTAATTATGGTTTGAAAGACTGATACTGTTCTTTAAATTTTAAATAACTTTGATCATCAATATTGAACTCACCATACCAAACATAATCGAAAATATAAGAGAGATTTGAAAATTCTTCTTTTAAAAGTGGAACTTTAAATTCAGCAATATAATCTTTATTGGTTTTTTCAGGGTTCCAGAGAATGAGTTTTTTGTCACTGAGTTTTTTCAGCACAAATAAAAACTGGTAACGAATCGCCGAACGATAATCTTTTGACCTCTCGAAAGCAACAATGCTTTCAGGAAAATTGATCTCATGAATGTTTTCGTGAAGCTCTTCGTCAGTGATGACTACTTTTTTATTTCTTTTTCCGAAAAAGAGATTCCCGTTTTTGCCTATTAGAAATTTAACGATAAAATACAGCAGAAATCCGACCAATATAATCGCAAACAAACGGATAATGGTTGTTGTAATTTTTGCAGAACTTTCTAAACTTGTTTCGCCAAAAACACTCTGAACAATCTTTAAAACTTTCCTCATCAGCTTATCCCAAAATGACTCTCTGGGTTTTGAAGTCGAATAATCAAACTCATTACCTTTATACCTTGATTTGATATTTTCTTTAAAACTTTTAGGATAAACTGTATTTTCTGAAACAGGATTTTTAAGCAAAACAGAATCTGCGCGTTGCATATTTTTATAATGCGGAGTACTGAGAGAATCACTGTAAGATTCTTCATAATAATCATTATATACAACCGTGCTGTCTGCCTCCTGAGCATCTGACAGCACAAAAGAAAATAGAAACAGTATGAAAAGTATTCTTTTATTCATTGATTCCGATCGTATCTATTTCAGCCAGCTCTACCTGCTGGTGAAGGTCTCTTCTGCTATCGTAATAGATCAGACCGGCATTAACGTATATTAAATTATAAAGGAAAAATGACACCAGCATTGAAATTCCGTAAACTATAAAAAACACAATGCCTATTGTTCCTGAGAATGGGTTTTGCTCAAAATTACCATCTGATTCTGTCGTCATCATCGTGAAAAAAAATATAATCATGGGAATCATTGTAAAAATGGTAGTAAGCACATACATGATGATAAATACAACCAATGTGGAACCCCAATACTTCCAGTATGGAGATTTTTCCCTTCCGTTAGCGTAAGAAAACTGCGCGCGGATAGAATAACTTAAGCTTTCAAAAAAACCTCTATTGCTGTTAAAAAGGTCATACATCAGAAAGTTGACAATATTGATTACCGAGGGAAAAACGAATAGCATAATGGGTATCCCGATCAGGATGATAACCAAGGCATAAGAAACTCCCAATATAATGAAAGCGGGTGGAGTCACAATAAAAATCATTCCGAGAAAAAGAATTAAGATTCGTTTGGCGTTGTTTTTAAAGTCGTTTAAAATATCATCCATGGTGATCTTCGTCTCGCCAGCAGCCAGTCTTTTCAGATAAAAAACAGGATACAGGTAATTTACAATCATTAAAACAACAAAAAGTATAAACGTAAGTGATCCTACAATAATGAACATTCCCAGATTATCTTCAAAATAATCTTCAAGGTAGGAGCTGTTCCCGCTGATATTTGATCCCAAAATCTGCATTAAGAGTTCTCTATAACCGAAAATCACCACAACTACCATCAGAATAAGCAAAAGCCCATTCAGAAGAATATAATTCTTGAAATAATTTTTACCGTAAAGCCTGAAAAACCCGAAACTGTCGCTGATAAACGTTCCGAAATCTCTGTTTTTATAAAACTGCATCATAGGTTGTCATTGTGTTATTAAGTTTTTTATTAACGATAAAAGGATACACAAAGTAGTAGAATCCTATAATGGTTAAACATCCGAAAATGATAATTAAATTTAAAAATTCCGGCATTTTCAAAGCATGTCTTGTCACATAACCTTCAATGATTCCCGCACAGATTGTGAATGGAATGGTGCTTAAAAATATTTTGAATGAATCTTTTAAACCAGTTTTTAAAGATTCAAATCTTGACAGGGTTTTTGGGAAAAGAATTGAAGCTCCGAGAATCAATCCGCACATTGCTTCTACTACCATTGCAAAAATTTCAAAAACTCCGTGAAGCCAGATTCCTCTTGCACTGTCTTTTAAAGCCCCATAATCATAGAAAAAATACTGGAATGAGCCCAACATCACAGAATTGGAAAGAAGGGCGTAAAGCGAACCTACTCCACCGAAAATACCGTAGATATATAATTTTGCACCTACAACAATATTATTAAAAATAATCCCTATCGTGCTTCCCCATGTCGAGCCGCTTTGATAAATCCCAACTGCATTACCTTTCTTGATGTTTTCAATAGTGGTATTCACATAGCTTTCGCCTAAAATAATGTTGGCAAAATTTTTATCATAAACAGCCGAAAGAACGCCAATGGAAGTAAAGAGGATAAAAAATATAAAAGCGTACAATAAATAGCGCCTGTAGTGATAGACCAGCAACGGAACTTCAGTTCTGAAAAAATACAGCATCCTGTTTTCTTCTACTCTTTTGGTTTTATAAATTTTCTGAAAAATTTGAGAAGAGAGGTGATTAAGATACACCGTCGTATTACTTTTAGGGTAATAAGTCTGGGCAAAAGAAAGATCATTGATCAGATTGATATACAGCGAAGACAGGTCATCAGGATTTTTTTTGATTTTCCCTTGAATAACCTGTTCGATTCCCAACCATTTTTCTTTATTTTGTTTAATAAAATAAACTTCTCTCATAATTGTAAGGCTAAAATAATAAAAAATATGTCTCAAATTGCGATTAATACTTCACAAAATGTAAATATTAATTTTAACATTTCGAGTATTGGCGAGAGGTTTCTTGCCTTCATCATCGATTCTTTGATAAAGGGGGCTTATATGCTTGTTACATTTTATATTTTCTTCAGTATTTTAGATTTAGGCTATTTACTTGATGGTCTTGACCAGTGGTCTCAGATGGCGATTTATATTGCTATAACTTTCCCGGTTTACATTTATCCTGTTGTTTTGGAGAGCCTGATGGAAGGACAGACTCCCGGAAAAAAAATCATGAAAATACGGGTTGTGAAGATTGATGGTTATCAGGCGGGTTTCGGAGATTATCTTATCCGCTGGGTATTCAGAGTCATTGATGTTTCTTTTTTAATTGTTGGTTTTATTACGATGCTCGTCACCAAAAATAATCAGCGTTTTGGAGATATTGCTGCCGGAACTGCCGTAATTTCGCTTAAAAATAACATCAATATTTCCCATACTATTTTAGAAAATCTTCATACAGATTACATTCCTACTTTCCCGCAAGTTATTGGTCTGAGTGATAATGATATGAGAATTATCAAAGACAATTATCTGAAAGCTCTAAAGATTGACGACCGACAAATTATTAGCAAACTTTCAGATAAAATTAAAGGAATTTTAAAGCTTGAAATTGATCCCACAAAAATGACCGAAAGACAATTTATCAACGTCATTATCAAAGATTACAATTATTATACTGGGAAAGATTAATTAAGATCTGTAGTTAATTTTTGTTTCACAAGTCAATTTTGATTTTAAGATTGATAGTAAAACTAATTGACGTTTCACCATTGACTTTAATACTTGAAATATTCCCTTCGGTTCAAATTTTGTATATTCTTTTAAATCAAGATAATGAAATCGCCAGATTAAGTATAACCTAACAAAAATTGGCGATATCCTATATCCTTTTAAAACAATAAATCTCCACATATGAAATTCGAAAACAATAGATCAGGAAACGGCGGAGTGATCACACTCAGCAATGAGATTAAAGAAGTCGGGCGCCTGACGTATACGATATTCCCCGAAGATAACAAACTTATTATTTCGTTCGTCCTCGTTCATCCTGAGTTTGAAGGACGCGGAATGGGTAAATATTTGGTGGAAGAAGCCCTTAAATTTTCAAGAGAAAACAAATGGAAGGTCTATCCACACTGTTCTTATGCTAGAGCTGTCATGAGAAGGATGAATGATGTGGAAGATATCTTTTTAGAACGTTAAAACATCATTCAGAATGATATCTTCAATATCATCGGGGTAATTAACTTTAAAATGAATATCTGAATACACCCAATCTGTTATTTCTTTTGCATCCAGGGTTTTTGAATTGGGAATTCCTATTTTATCTAAAGCAGAAGCGTTACACTCTTGCTCATACTGATTGTGAATAGGAATGACAAATAGTTTTTTATCCATAAAAAGCGCTTCAGCCGGACCTTCGAAGCCTGCATTACATAAGATACCATCACAGCTTTCGAAACATTCAAGAAAATGTGTTTCGTCAATAGGATAAATTTCTACATTATTGATCTGAGTATGAATTTTAGTATATTTTGAAAAAACCCTCCATTCTACAGGGATCTGGCTTATAACTTTCGTAATATTTTCATCCGAGAAGCTAGGCAGATACACGATATAAAAACCTTTCTTAGCAGGATTTAAATTTCTAATTTTTCTTCTGATGACGGGCTTTTTAATTTGAGGATGATAATTGTCAAAATGAAAACCAATTTTATCTTTACTTGGGCAGTAGTGCTTTAGAATAAATTCACCGAAAAAATCTTTTTTATCAGGTTTGGGAGTTTCTTTAAAGCTCATGGAAGCTTGATGGCTAAGCTCGAGCATTTTTAGATTTCTCATTTTGCATGCCCATGCTGTCAGAGGTTCATAGTCGTTGATAATTAAATCATACTGATTCAACTTGATTTGCTGTATTTTTTTGACTGCTTCGAAGAAGTTATTCTCAAAGAGAATTTTTTTATAGGATATTCCGCCTGTTTTATTATACAAAAGTGAAACTCCGCGGTGACTGAAATCAATAGGAAAATCGGCCTTTAGCTGTGATTGATGACCGCTGATCAATGTATCTACAAATGCATATTTTTTTAAAAGCGGAATGATCTCCTGAGCTCGCGCTACATGGCCATTTCCGGTTCCCTGAAAAGCATACAATACTTTCATCTCCAGTTTTTCAAATTATGTAAATTGGGTAACTATTTTTAAAAGGTCAGAATTATTCATGTCCTGAATTTCTTCCGATTCGTCATCTTTCAACAAATGTTGATGCTCTTCGTAATGGAAGATATTCCATTCGTTGCAGTTATATTCTAAAGCGGAAAGATTTTCTATCCAGTCACCGGAATTTAGATAAGTGCATGAGCCTTTTTTAGTAACTACCTCTCGAATTTGTGGCTGATGAATGTGTCCGCAGATTACAAAGTCATACCCATTATCAATCGCTAGCTCGGAAGCTGTCAATTCAAAATCACCAATATATTTAACTGCTTTTTTGACGTTGTTTTTGATTTTTTTAGAAAATGAATATTTTTCTTTACCCATCTTATCCAAAATCCAATTGACCAAATTATTAATAACTATTAAAAGATCGTAGCCTTTTCCTCCTAATTTTGCAATCCATTTCGAATGTTGCACAGACGCGTCAAAAACATCACCGTGGAAAATCCAGGTTTTCTTTTCGTTTAAATTTAGGCAAAGTTTATTGATGACTTTTAGTTTACCTAATTCAAAATCGGTAAATTTTCTGAACATTTCATCATGATTGCCTGTGATGTAGTATACATCTGTAGATTTTGTGGCAAATGAAATAATTTTTTTGATCACTTTGAGATGAGTCTTAGGGAAGTAAGACTTTTTAAACTGCCAGATATCAATAATATCACCATTCAAGACCAATGTTTTTGGTTGAATAGAATTGAGATACCTCAACAATTCTTTAGCCTTACATCCGTAAGTTCCCAAATGTACATCCGAAATGACAACCAATTCAACGTTTCTTTTCATTTGCAGATTTTATTTTATCATGCATTGCCTTTTAGCAATTTTAATAAAATGATTTATGCAAAGAAACTACTTGAAAATGAATTGTATATGAATGCTATATTATATTTTATAGAGAATCTAAAAGTTCATCTGTAATTTCCATGTTATGATAAACATTTTGTACATCATCATCTTCCTCAAAACGGTCAAGCATTTTCATATTTGCCTTAAACTGCTCTTCTGTAACTTCTTTAGTAATATTGGCAATTCTCTGAAGTTCTGCACTTTTGACTTCAATTTTGAGCTCATCTAATTTGTGAGATAGTGAACCAAAATCTTCAAAAGCAGTGGTAATCATTACTTCTTCTTCATCTTTTTCTACATCTTCTGCTCCACCATCGATCATTTCCATTTCAAAATCGTCCCAATCCATCTTGATTTGTGATTTATCAATGCTAAAAATTCCTTTTCTGTCAAAAATAAAAGCCAATTCACCATTCTTTCCCAAGTTACCGTCAAATTTATTAAAGGTCGCTCTAACGTTGGCTACAGTTCTGGTTGTATTGTTGGTCGTACATTCAACAAAAAAAGCAACACCGCCTTGTCCGTAACCTTCATAGTTGATCTCTTCATAGTTTTCCGCATCTGCTCCACTTGCCTTTTTGATGGCTCTTTCTACGTTATCTTTAGGCATATTTGCACCCTTTGCATTCTGAATGCATCTGCGTAATGCCGGATTTGCTTCAGGATCAGGACCGCCGGCTTTTACTGCTAATGCGATGTCTTTACCGATTTTAGAAAAAGTTTTGGCCATTTTATCCCAACGTGCCATTTTCGAAGCTTTTCTATATTCAAACGCTCTTCCCATTTTATATTTTAAATTTCAACAAAATTACTTAAAATCAACAATAAAAAAAATACCCCCGGAAAATCCGGAGGTATTTATTATGTAGAAAAATTAATTATTTTTTCTTTTTAACTACTTTTTTCTTAGCTGGAGCTTTTTTCACTGGAGCGTCTTCGTAATCTCTTTTAGAGATCGCATTCCATTGAGCAGCGTCTTCAATAGCTTTAACAACTACTTTTCTATCAGCTTGTCTTTCAGCATCAGAAGCTTTTTCAGAAACTTTAGCTTTAGCTTCACCAACACCAATTGATTTTAATGCATTAGCATCTACACCTCTTGCATCTAAAGCAGCAACTACCGCAGCAGCTCTTTCTCTAGATAATTTTAAGTTGTATGCTTCAGAACCTTTAGCATCAGTTTGACCTTCTAACAAATAGTTACCTCCATCTTTCTTGATGATATCAGCAGCTTTGTCTAAAGCAGGAGTAGATTCAGCTTTAATTGTCGCTTTGTTGAAATCAAAATAAACACTTTTAACTTGCTCATCAATTTCCTTTTCTGTAACAATTCTTGGTTTAGGACATCCGTTGTATTCTGGAAGACCTGGAACAGTAGGACAAGCATCATCTTTATCTAAGATACCGTCACCGTCTGTATCTGGCCAAGGACAACCATTGTTTTCTGCAGGACCTGCAACTGTAGGACAAGCATCATCTTTATCGATTACACCGTCACCGTCTGTATCTGGCCAAGGACAACCGTTGTTTTCAACCGGACCAGCAACTTCTGGACATTGATCGTCTTTATCTGGAACTCCATCTCCATCAGTATCAGGACATCCCTGGAATTCTGGTAAACCTGGTGTATCTGGACACAAATCGTCTTTATCTAAAATACCATCCTTATCTCTATCTCTGTTTCCAAATCTAAAGTTTAAAGATGCAGAAGCTTGCCAGAAGTTTGCAACTGTAGACTTATCTCCAGGAGTGGTAACATAATCACCTTGGATACCAAGACCGAAGTTCTTAGTCAACCAGAAGTTAGCACCAGCACCAGCAGCAACTGCAAAGAAATTTGCTTTACCGTTTTCGTTACCGTTTTCACCGTTAGAAACACTTTCTCCTCTCCAGTCTGTTCTTGGGAAAGTAAGAGCAGTATAATCATGTCTCAAGTAGTTAGCACCAACTCTTAAATAAGGGTCAAACCAAGATTCTTCATTCCAAATAAGACCAGCTGCCTTAGCTTGGAAACCAAGACCTGTCATTAACATGAATTCTTTACCCATGTTGAATCTTTGATTTTCAACATTCCCAACAGTAGTCTGCCAGTCAATTACCAAACCTTTACCGATGTTTCTTGCAACAGTAAGTTTAGATAATGGTGGAGTGATTGAGAAATTGTTCACGTTGAACATTGTCTTTGTCAAATTTGTAGCAGAAAACGTGTTACTAAAGTTACCCGCCTGTGCTTTATGGTTTTCCGCGT